>CAYLIM010000041.1:0-27648 GCA_964383805.1 uncultured Acetatifactor sp. | reverse complement strand
TGCCCGCAGGGTGCTTTTCCCCCAGCAGATACGGCATCAGCGGATGCATTCCGGCAATGGTGAACAGCACCGTGGGATCATTTTCCGGCAAAAGCGACGCAGATGGTATCTCCGCATGCCCCCTCTCCTTGAAAAAATTCACATACATGGTTCTCAGTTCCTTTGCTGTCATACGCTCTTCCTCCTATTTTGAGTTCCGTAAGTGCCCTTCCAGTACCCTCTCTCTGCGGAATAATCCCTGTCCTTAAATGCGGCCAGCGATTATCCGCGGCACTGTTCAGGCACTTACTGTTTTAGAGGTTCCTCTGGAACCTCTGGGTTCCTCTGGAACCTCCATTCCGCATATCCCCTACCGACAAAAAAGCCCCAAGCTGATATACTTATCAGCTTAGGGCGAATTTTACATCCGTGTTACCACCTAATTTCAGATTTCTCTGCACTCTGTCAGTACGGGACTGCTCCGATACTGTTTCCTGCGATAACGGGGGAACTCCGTTGAAGCCTACTCAGACGCCTGCCGTCCTTTCGGTTCACGGCTCAGAGGCTGCTTCTGCACCGGTTCAATGAAGATTCGCACCAACCATCTTCTCTCTGTAAAATCCCCGACACGTACTACTCCTCGTCAAAGCCTTTTTCTTTTTAATGAACAAACTATAACATTCAAAGCCCGTTCTGTCAACCAATTTTTAAATGGCATTCACGGTGTCCAAGTTTTAAACCTTGTCGATATATTTATCCCCGATCTGCACTGTTTCGTCAAATCCAACGCCCTGCTTTATCCCGTAAACTTACTCATTTAAATACAATGTCACCCGATTGTCAATTTTGCGTACGGTTTCCTCAAGAGTGGCGTCTCCCGTGAAATACATGCCTGCCTCCTCAGATATTATATTTGTTATGGGGCTGGAGGTTATACGGATCTTGGAGTGCGTCACCATATATCTCAGGTTTTCAAAATCTTCCTCTGTAGGCGCATAACTGGTGAAGGAGATACCGAATTCCGCGACCATCTTTTGGTTGTTCTCCCTGCTGGGATAAGAGGTTTTCAAATAGCGATCAAAGCTCTCTTTTCTCACGGGAAATGCCCAATCAATCTGATTCTGACAATCCTCCGATAAGATATATTCCAGAAAATCCCAGGCTCCTTCTTTGTTTTGAGATTTCTGGTTCATGGCAAACATATTGGTGGGAGTCATCTGATAAAAGGCGCCGTCCCAGCCAGGGTCCCCTACCCAGTAGCAGCCCATGGTTTTCAGATTTTGGCACATCCACAGGTACTGAGCCATATTGTTTATATAGTAGTCGTACAAAAAAGCCGGGGATTCATTACTGTTACGGGCAAGGGCTGCCGGATAGTGGGCTTCCCTCCCTGCCTCGGCGCAATTTTCCAGTATCCAGCGAAATTCAGAGCAGTCAAAATGACTCGTTTTTTCTTCATAATCCACATAGCGCTCATATTCGCCATACCGCGCCATCGTGCAGCAGCGGAGCAGCGATGTGCTCGGCGTGCCAAAATACCACAGTTCCTCCTGCTGCTCTGCCAGTTGGATAAGTTTTTGCGGCGTCCATTCCTCCGCCGCAATAGGCTCTTCACAAGCCTGCGCGTACAGGGTAAAAGAGGGGATCACCAACACCTTTTTCCCCATGGGCTGCATACCGTTCCAGACTTCATCCAAAATGGACTCCCCGGCGACTTTCCGGCTTGTGGCATAGTAATCTGACAAATCACAGAAAGTTCCCTTGTCCGCAAGGCTCCGCACATAGATGCCGCCAACCTCGATTATGTCCGGGCCGTCTCCCCGGAGCAGCTCTAACTCAAACGCGTTAAGGCTCTCCGTCACATCCTCCTGCCCATCACCATAGGGAATAAGCTCAATGCGGTACTCTTTACTCTGTCTGTTGTACAGATTCACAAGCATTTCCAGATACTGGTCTGTGCCCACATATCCCAGGGTGACAATCTCCTTTTTGCCGTATTCCCGGCGGTCTTCGTCTTTGACGGAAACCATGGTGACTTCGGTTGACCAGTACGCCAGAAGTGTTCCGGGAACAGGGCACATAAGATACCATTCCCCGTCACCGCAAAAGATGTCCCACAGACGGCGATAGTCCACATTCATATATTCATCATTCCATCTCCACTTGATCTCCGTATGCCCTGTCTCGGGGTCATAAACCCACAGTCCCTCATCTGTACTCAGATAAATGCCTTCATCATGTCCGCTATACACGCCCAACGGCCTGAATGGAAGAGCATAGCATTGGGAGGCTTCCTCAATGTTTGCCAGAATGGGCTCTCCCTCACCGGTGATGCAATAGCTGTAGACCCGGCCGTTTTTTCCCGCGGCAATGCCGTCAAGGCGCTCCAGCTCACAGGCATCCATCTGTAACATATTTCCATTTTCGTCAAACAGTATCACAAGGCTGGCCGTGCCATGGGTATAGAGGGCCAGTCTGCCGTCTGTCGTGGCTATGCCTCCCTCTATGGACAAATCGGTGACGGAATTGTGGCGTTCTATATCTGCCCACTGCGAGGCATCCTGATCTGCACGCCACAGCAGATTCCCGGTTTCGTCATATTTTTCTAGGAAAACAGAGCCCGTCTCCTTCCACAGCGCAAAGCAATGGCTTTCCCTGTCCACTGCCAATGCCAGGCAAATGGCGTTTTCCTTGGACAGAAAGACTTCCCCCTCGTAATCCCTGCTGATCTCGCCCCGCAGGATCTGGTACATGTCGTTGTTTTGCCTCGATATGTAGAACCATTTTCCATCGGTAGCATAGTGTTCCAAACCATCCAACTGAATGGGGAGTTTCATCTGCTGAAAACTTGCCACTGCGACCTGGCCTGTTTCCTGCAATGTTTCAATCCCTGTTGTTTCCCCTTGCTCACCGCAGGCAGACAGTCCCAATGCTGCCAGCAGAGATATGATTAGAAAAATTTTTTTCATAAATAGTTCCTCGTGATTAAGGCAATATATATTACCTTATCCAGTCGTCCGATCTGACTCTCTGTCAGGAAAGTCAGACCGGCTTAAATAACATATGACACAAGTTATTGATTCAGGATTCTGGCAGGATCACTTCCGGCTTTGAGTGGATCTCTGTACTTGTTATCGCTTGGATTCCTCTATCCCACTCCTTATTGCACACCGAACAATAGGTGACAACTATGCGCGCCACTACATCTTTACACGTGATCGTGCATCCCGCATGCGATTGGCATGGTATCGTAAAATCTGCTTGCGGTTCATATTCGGTTCTGGTTCTTAAAAACCCCGGACAATTAGGAACAGCACAGGCGGCCGACCGTGCCTCAGCAGCATTTATAGATAGTCCGCTGCCCATTCCTGTAAATAAAATGCATAAAGCCAGTGTAAGGATAATAATTTTTTTCATCTCATTTTTCCCTTCTTATATTTTGTAAGTATCTTATGAAACGCAGGAAACACTGCCTATGTTGGTCTAATAAATTTCCTGTGACACTATAAAGGGTTCTCCGTCAAGGTATCGGATGCACCATGGAATGATATTGTGTCTGAGTTATTCCCAGAGCTTCTGTTTTGTACTCCTTGCCACATTCAGAACAGTATGTAATTCTTAAATGCGCGACTCTGTCTTTAAAAGTTATTGTACATCTGGAATCTTCAAAACACTGCATGGTTGTATCTGGCAATGATTCATCAGTAGTTCTGGTCCTTAAAAACCCCGGGCAATTCGGAACGGCACAGGCGGCCGACCGAGTTTCGGCAGCATTTGCAGACATTGTTCCACCAAGAGTAACACATACAATCAGTACATCTAATGCAATTCTTTTCATTTGTTTCTCCTTTCTGCATAGAGGGTTGTTTACTATATTTAATAATGAAATCATCTATAATTCTGCATAAATTTTCTACTTGCGCATGAACTCAATAAAAAATATGCAACGGAATCTCCTCCTCTCACTCCAATCGTATAAAGTACCAACTAGTTATCTTTACCGTTATTAAAATTCCTGTGCTATTTCGAAATATTCTCAACAAATTTTTTTATTCATTTTACCACGCTATATATGGAAAAACTATATCGTCTTGAGAATAAAGAAATATTCATAGAACATCATATTTTTATTGACATGTATTTAGATATCCATTATACTTTTGTAGCACAAGTCAAATACGCATTTATAATGTGAAAGGAGTATGTTACAAGGGGATTACAAACGAAAGGGGAAATTTATATGAAAGAAGTATTTTTGGGGAATGTAATACGACAGCGAAGGTTGGATTTAGGGCTGACCCAGGAACAGCTTGGCGAGGGAATCTGTGAACAGGCAACGATCTGCCGTTTTGAAAAAGGAACACAGACGCCGACGCACAATCGGGTCAAAGCATTGCTCCAGCGTCTGGGGTTGCCCGGAAATCGGTATTTTGCATTTCTCAGCAAAAATGAAGAGATGTCTGAAATGTTACGAAACGATATCCGTAAATCAGAAGTTCTCTTTCATCTGTCTAATGATGCTGAACGGTCTGAAATTCGCGCACATATATGGAGCAAATTGTCCGAATTGGAAAATATCATGGATCCAGACGACCAAATTACCCGCCAATATATATTATACAACAGAGTTTTCGTAGATTGTCCCATTAAACCCTATGAACCTGCCGAACAAATTACAATTCTAATAAAGGCAATCCGGCTAACCGTCCCCCGTTTTGAACTGGATGCTATACATAGTTTTCACTTTAGTGACGACGAATTAAACATAATTGGCCTATTGGCTTATTCCTATTTAGAACTGGGGCAAAACAGGACAGCAATTTCTATTTATCATCAATTGTTCCAGTATATGAAAAAGAATGGTCTGCAATCGCAATCCTGTATCAGACTTTTTTGTCGGATTGCCAGTCTTTACGCAAAAACATTAAGCGCAGAAAGTAGATATGAAGAAGCGATTGAAATCGCAGAATTGGGATGGAATGCCTGTGTAGAACATGAACACTATCTGTTTCTTCCGGCCCTTTTGACAACTCTCGCTTCATGCCACTACCTAAAAGGAAACAGGGATCAAAGCACTGCATTTTATTATCAGGCTTACTATCTTCTCAAATCCATCAAGGCTGAGCGCTTTCTTCCCCTTCTGAAAGAAGAAATGAAAGAGCGCTTAAACTTAGAAATTCCCTATTGAACGCGCAGTTACTCTCCCCCTTGAGCAGACATACCGCCCAAGGGGGAACCTATTTTACTCTATAAACTCTCAGGCAATATCCTCCATCTGCGCCGTATACAGCCTGTAATAATACCCCTTCTTCGCCATCAATTCCTCGTGGGTCCCACACTCCATGATACCGCCCTGGTCGATATACATGATCTTGTCGCAGTTCTTGATGGTGGACAGCCGGTGGGCAATGATAAAGGAAGTCCTGCCCTGGAGCATGGCATTCAGACCCTGCTGCAGCGCCCGCTCAGTCTGTACGTCAATGCTGGAGGTCGCCTCGTCAAGCACCAGGATAGAAGGGTCTGACAACAGAGTCCGCGCAAAGGAGATCAACTGTTTCTGCCCCTGAGACAGCAGGGAGCCGCGCTCCTTTACCTCCGTCTGATAGCCATCCTGCATGCGGCCGATAAAGGCGTCCGCACACACCGTCTGACTGGCACGCCTGATCTCCTCCATGGTGGCGTCCAGCTTGCCATAGCGGATATTGTCCTCGATGGTGCCGGAGAAAATAAAGCTGTCCTGCAGCATAATGCCCATCTGGGAGCGCAAAGACTCCAGCGTCACCTGAGAGATATCCTGCCCATCGATCAGCACCCGCCCACTGTTCACATTGTAAAACCGGGAAACCAGATTCACAATCGTACTCTTTCCGGCACCTGTAGGTCCCACCAATGCCACACTCTCGCCCGGCTCCACGGTAAAGGACAGATCCTCCAGCACATTCTTGCCCTCCTCGTAGGCAAAGGTCACATGGTCAAAAGTCACCTGTCCCCTGATGGGCGGCATCTGCACCGCATCCTCCGCATCCGCCACCGTCACCGGCTCATCCATGGTCTCAAAGATACGCTCCAGATACGCGATATTGTTGATAAAATTGTTAAAGATATTTCCCAGGTTCATGATGGGCTGCCAGAACCTGGCGGCGTAGGAGGTGATAGCCACGATCACGCCCAGTTTCACATTCTCCGGTCCCATGACCAGCAGTCCCACAATAAACACTGCCGCCCTGACCCACACAGAGATATTGTCGATGCCGGGCCACACCAGATTGCTGAACTTTACCGCCTGCATCCATGCGCCTCGGCAGCGGTCGGCCAGAATACCGAAAGTCTCGGCGTTCTCGTCCTCTCTGACAAAAATCTGAGTGATTCTGGCCCCCACGATATTTTCCTGCAGGTAGGCATTCAGGTTGGAATTCTTGTTGGATACCTGCTGCCACGCCTTTCTCTGGCGTTTCTTGATATATAGCAGAAATACGGCCAGCACCGGCACGCCCGCCAGCACCACCAGAGACAGTTTCACGTCCACCAGAAACATGAAGATCACAATAAATATCAGATTCAGTATCTCCAACACCACATTGATCAAGCCGTTGGAGAGCATGTCGGACACGGAGTTTACATAGTTTACCACACGTATCAGAATCTTGCCGTGAGGTCTGTCGTCATAGTATTGAAAGGGCAGCTTTTGCAAATGCGCAAACAGGTCCCGGCGAATATCAAAGATAATGCCCTGTCCCACCCGCACCATAATCCGGGAGCGGACGGTGGTAAAGAGGACGCTGACCGCATAGGTGCCCACCAGCACCAGCACCAGGATCACCAGCATGCGCATATCCTTGTCCGGAATCGCCTCGTCCAGCGCCCTCTGGGTCAGCATCGGCCCAAACAGTGCTGTAACGCCGCCGATGGCACTGAGGCTCAGCGCAAGTATCATTTTTCCCAAATATTTTTTGATGTAGACGGACGCCCGCAGCAGATGGTGGAAGTCAAAGGGTGTCTCCAGCACCTCGTCCTCCCGATAAGTATTTCTTCTTGCCATCTCTACACCCCCTCTCCGGTCTGCAGCTGCACGACCTGATAATAGTAGCCCTTTTTGGCAATCAGCTCCTCATGGGTGCCGGATTCCGTAATCCGGCCATCCTGGAGCACCAGAATCTTATCCGCATATTTCGTGGTGGAAATCCTCTGGGCAATTATAATCTTGGTGCAGGGGAAATCCAGCTCGTTCAGGCTGTGCTGAATCTGCTTTTCCGTCTCCATATCCACCGCGGAAGTGGTGTCATCCAGAATCAAAATCGCCGGGCGCACCGCCAAGGCCCTGGCCAGGGAAATGCGCTGTTTTTGTCCGCCGGAGAGACCCACCCCTCTCTCGCCCACAATGGTGTCGTATCCCTCGGGCATGCGGGCAATAAAGTCGGAGGCCGCCGAATACCTGGCAAATTTAACCACCTGATCCTGCGTGATATGGCTGTCGCCAAAGGCGATATTGCCGTCTATAGAGTCGGAGTACAGCAGCACATCCTGGGTGGCCAGACCGATATTCCGTCTCAGCTGGTGCAGTTTCATATCCTGCACCGGGATTCCGTCCACCAGCACCTCTCCCTCCGTGGGCTCGTAAAATCTGGGGATCAGCTGAATCAGAGAGGTCTTGCCACAGCCGGTCTCCCCCATGATGGCTACGGTCTCCCCCGGCTGGGCCGTAAAACTCACATTGTGCAGAATAGGCAGTTTGCCGTCCGCATATTGAAAACTCACATCTCTAAACTCAATCTTGCCCTCAAACCGCTCCGGCCTGTCTATGGCGTCCGGCTTATCCACAATCTCCGGCTCGGAGTAGTATATCTCCATGACCTTCTCGGAAGCAGCGGAAAATCGCTGAAATTCGTTCATAATATTGCCCAGCTGACGCATAGGGTTGGCAATGGCCCAGATCAGACCGGAAAAGGCCACATATTGTCCCATGGAAATCTGCTCCCGAATCAGGAAAATACCGCCCACCAAAAGCAGTACCACCGGCATCAGATTGGCAAAGGATTCCACATAAGGGTAATAGGTCAGCCAAGTCAGCGCCGTCTTCTGGTTTGTCTGAGAGTAAGAGGTATTGCAGTCGCCAAACTTTTCTATCTCGTAATTCTCTCTGGCAAAAGCTTTCACCACCCGATTGCCGGAGATATTCTCCTGCGCGATTGTGTTCATCTCCGCCAGCTTTTCCCGCAGCGCCTTGTGTCGTGGCGCCACCTTGTTTTTAAACAGAACGATAATCAGCAAAATAAAGGGCGCGATGGCAAACATGCACAGGGCCAGCCGCCAGTCCATGTAAAAAAAGTACACCGCCGTGGCGCCCATCAGGGCTAAAGACTCTACAATGGTGCGGATGACCCAGGCCATCATATGCCGCACCGCATCCAAATCTCCGGTCATCCTGGTCATCAGATCGCCGGTGCGGTAGGTGGCATAAAAATGCATATCCTGCCGCTCGATCTTGTCAAACAGGTATGTACGAATCCTGTAGAGCGTCTTTTGGGAAGCCACCTCGCCGCCCATACAGGACAGATACACAAAAGTTGTCCTCACAAAAGTCAACACCACCATGGCAATGAGCAGTTCCCAGAACAAATCTCTTTTCGTGGCGAGGTTCTCCGCAGCCTGTTCCCCGCTCAGGAACAAATCGATAATACTCTGTGACACATAGGGCACCGTCAGCTGCATCACACTGTAAGCCACCGTCCCCACCAGGCTGGCTGCATACAGCGCCCGATACCCTTTCATGTTTTCCCAAAGCCATGTAAGCTTGGGATTCCGCTTCTTTTTCACAGTAATCTCCTCCTTGGCAGGTCGTGCTCTGCATCTCCTGCACTAATCATAGCTATTCTAGTCCCTGCGGCACTTATAGTAAATGTAAAAAATTGTAGGAAAGATGTTTTTTTTTGCTCCACTGTGTTATACTGGAAAAAACTTATTATATTTAGGAGGACTAAACCAATGAAACAAATTTCCACTCCCAATGCCCCTGCCGCTATCGGCCCTTATTCTCAGGGCTTTGTTGTAAACGGACTGCTCTATACCTCCGGTCAGATTGCCCTTGACCCCGCCACCGGGGAAGTGGTGGGCACCGCCATCGCCGGGCAGGCCCATCAGGTCATGAAGAACCTGGGCGCTCTGCTGGAGGCGGCAGGCTCTTCCTATGAGAAGACCGTAAAGACCACCTGTTTTCTGGCGAACATGGACGATTTCGCCGCGTTTAACGAGGTCTATGGCCAGTATTTCACCGGCAAGCCCGCCCGCTCCTGCGTGGCTGTGAAAACTTTGCCCAAGAATGTGCTCTGCGAGGTGGAGTTGATTGCGGAGGTGTAAAAGCCGAACCATAATTGGAGATTGTGAAATGAAAAAAAAGCGCCCCTTTTTGCTGGCGATGATAGCCTTGATTATTGTGGGATACTGCGGCTGCGGTAGTAAAGTCAGCGTGGATATCCCCGCCGTAGAGTCCTATTCTTTCGAGTCGGAAACCCTGCGTCCGGAACCTGCGTCTCTGGCTGTGCCGGAGCCCACTCCCACTCCCACACCAAATCCCACTCCTACACCGTAGCCGGAGATCGTCAGCCTTACTGTTTCCGCCGCCGGTGATGTTTCCCTAGGCATCCTGCAGATTCACGGCTACGCAGGAACCTTCCGGGAAATGTATGATTTACAGGGTCCTGCCTACTTTTTCCAGAATGTCAGGGAGATTTTCGAAGGGGACGATATGACCATCGTAAACTTTGAGGGAGTTCTGACAGAGTCAACGGATCTGGTAGAAAAGGAATATAATATTAAGGGCGCTCCTTCCTATATCGAAATCCTGCCTCTGGGAAACGTAGAGGCCGTCAGCTTTGGTAACAATCACCGCATGGATTACGGACAGCAGGGGAACGATGATACCGTGGCTCTATTTGAGGAAAATGATATCCCCTATGCTTACGACGATAAGCTTGGAATCTATGAGACTCAGGGCATTCGAATCGGCTTTGTCTCTGTGAACGAGGTCTATGACGGTGAGGCGGTGGAGATCTGGCTGGAAAATGGAATAAAACAGCTGCAGGAGGAAAATGTCAACCTGATTATCGCCTGTTGTCACTGGGGCATTGAGAGGCAAGAGTATCCCACTGACTAT
Organism: uncultured Acetatifactor sp.; assembly: GCA_964383805.1. Lineage (GTDB taxonomy): Bacteria > Bacillota > Clostridia > Lachnospirales > Lachnospiraceae > Acetatifactor. Next base: position 17,519 of record CAYLIM010000041.1, on the reverse strand, counting down.
CAGCAGGAGTTGGGAAAGAAATGCATTGACTGGGGCGCAGACCTGGTGCTGGGCTGCCACCCGCATATCCTGCAGGGTATTGAGGTCTACGATGGAAAGTTTATCGTATACAGCATGGGGAATTTCTGCTTCGGCGGCAACAAAAACCCAAAGGATAAAGAGACCATGATTTTCCAACAGACCTTTACCTTCATAGACGGAGTAAAGCAGGAGGATCTGCAGGCCAAGGTCATCCCCTGCTTTATCAGTTCGGTCATGTCCCGGAACGATTACTGCCCCACTCCGGCAGAGGGCAGCGATTATACATCGATATTGACCCAAATCAATACCCTGAGCGAGCCCTTTATGACACAGTTTGATGAGGATGGACGCTACATCATTCCGGATCCATGACACTCGACAGTAGGATAGCAATGAGTGAAAAAAGCCACCCAGCATCACCTTAGGTGTTTAACAACAATTTCTTGCGTAAAGCGGCAAAATTATGATGTCGGTTCCGGGGTATGTGGGGCATATGCAGAAAAATTATCTCCCTGTGCCCCACTTATCACAAAAAAGTAGATCTGACAGGACATTTTTTCTGTATATGCCCCAGCTCTATGTGAAATAGAATATTTTGTATATACCCCGCATAATGCCTCACACAATCCACTTGAGCAGAGAAATCAAATTGCTACACTTCATGATTTCTCCAATCCGCACACTTTCGTGTTTCCCACAAAATGACAGGCTTCCTCTCTTTCACAGAGTCAGCCTGTCATTGTCATCCGTTCTGTATAACTCAATCTGAAATACCGCATCGGCCTGTCTATTATATACTTGCGCCGCAATTCTGGCAGAATCTGTCTCCTTGACCGACCGGCGCGCCACACTTAGGACACTGCAAGGAGAAACTCACACTGCTGATGCCAAGATTACTGTTAATCAACCGTATTTCCTCATCATATTTCGCTACCATCTCTTCTTTTTTAACTTCCTGTTTCGCTACCATCTCTTCTTTTTTAACTTCCTGTTCCGCAACAGCTTTTTCCAATTCCTGTATCTTGTTCCAAAACTCTGTCAAATCGGCCTGTGCGCCATTATTGCTCCATACATCATATGCCGCTGTTCCCGCCTGCAGCAGCACATTGCTTCGCTCCCTCTGCAGACGCGTAATCTCATTGTTGATTGCCGATAAAACAGACTCCTTGCGCAATTCAAGGCTATTGATCTCCTGTTTCAGTTTTTTCTCCTTGTCATCCTTTCCCAACATTTTGTCAAACAACGCCATTTTTTCATCCTCCGTTTCATTTTTTATTTGCCTCGCTGTCCCAACTATTTCCACTATTTTCTGGTCAGCGCAAACTCCTGTCCAGCTATTTCCACCCAAAGCCTGTCTCCAAAAAGCTCGTATTTCATACTTAGGGAAATCATGCCGAGCAGCCCCGACTGATCCGCCGACAGACTCAGTGTGTTGCTATCAGCCTCCTGATACTTAAGCACATCCACTCCAATCAGATTGCTGGCATCGGCAATCCGCAGCGTACCGCTCTTCTCAAAAGTCAAAGTAAACGTCTGCCCATCATTCGACCATGTGCCATACAAATCTTCAATAGTATAGCTGTTTTCCATGCAAAAGCTCTGCAGATGTCCTGCGTCATACATATTCTGAAATATCAGATAGGTCGCCATGATATCCTCATCAATGTACTTGTTTACCACCTTCATGGTGACGCTTTTTAACTGTGGGAAGTCTTTTTCGTCAAAATATCCCTTACCTCCGGAATCCGACACCTTGAGAACCGCGCCGCATTCCAGACTTTCCAGCACGGGAAAGGACGCATTCTCTCTGTATGTGATTGCCCCCACGGAGCCGTCCGCACCCGGCGACATCGTGACAGATTTCAGTTTCTCGTATTGTCCCTCCAGAACAACCGCCGATGAGACATTGAGAACAGTAATATCCTGATTGCGCTCCTCCGCCACGGCGGCGCTGCCTTCAACAGCGTAATCCCTTTCCGCCCGAGACGTCCCTCCGTTTCTGCCAAGGCATATGCCAATCACGATAACAAGGAGCAGAACTGCCACCGCACCTACCGCTGCCACCCGCATATTCATACCGGATAGGGAAAAATGTCTGTTTCCCTGCTTTTTCGGCATGGGGGAATAACCTCCCGGGGACACTGTGGGCTGTGACACGGTTGCGCCACATTTCCCACAAAATTTTACATTGTCCGGTATGCGGTTTCCGCAATTTTTACAAAACATTTTCTGTCTCCTTACCGCCTCTGCCACAGGCTATTTCTTATTTTTTAGACCTGAAGTATCTCCCCAAAGCAGATAATTCTGATATGCCTGGTCGGACACAAAATCACTCCGCGTATACCCACCTGCATTTTCATTACCATTACTTTTTCTAACAACATCTTTCCAGGTGTCATTACTAATATCCTCTTTTGTCACCTTAACACCCGCAATTATTATACTCGTCAGACTGCTGCAACCCTCAAAGGCATTTCTCACTATTTCTGTCACACTGCCTGGTATCTCTATACTCGTCAGACTGCTACAACCCCCAAAGGCATGAGCCGATATGCTTGTCACACTGTCTGGTATCTCTATACTCGTCAGACTGCTACAACCATGAAATGCATACTCCCCTATGCCCGTCACACTGTCTGGTATCTCTATACTCGTCAGACTGCTACAACCACTAAATGCCTCAGGGCATATTATCACCGCACTGTCCGGTATCTCTATACTCGTCAAACTGCTACATTCTCTAAATGCGCCAACCCCTATAATCACCACACTGTCCGGTATCTCTATACTCGTCAGACTGCTACAACCATAAAATGCCCAAGACTCTATGCTCGTCACACTGTCTGGTATCTCTATACTTGTCAGACCGCTACAACCCCTAAATGCCTCTTCCTCTATGCTCGTCACACTGTCTGGTATCTCTATACTCGTCAGACTGCTACAGCCTCTAAATGCGCTAGGCCCTATGCTGGTTACGCTAAAAGTTCTACCATGCCTTACTTTCGATGAAATCGTAATTTCCGTAATAAGCTCCTTATCCTCAGTAGAAACGTGGTTGCCAGAAATCGTTGCAGTGCCACCCGAATGATACTCATAACGGAAATACTTCGATTTTGGGTAAAACACTGAAATAAGAAGTAAAATAAATAAAATTACTCCGACTACCCCTACTCCCAATCCAATCAACACTTTACGCATTCGGAGTGTATTTGCTGCCTTTCCGCCTGCCTTCGGCTGGCTCTCCGGCCGGATTCCCGTCTGCTGTCCTTCCCCGACTCTGGTTCCGCACATTGAGCAAAATGTAGTATTATCCGGGAGCTGCGCCCCACAATTCCTACAAAACATGCTTCTCTTCCTCCCTTTCCTGCCTTCACGGCTTTGTACTTGTTTTCTGTCTACGGGTTCATTTATTTTCTGCCCCGGTATTCCCCACAATCCATTTCATCGTTATGCTTGTCACACTGCCATAAGCATTTCTTTGTCCAAACATCTCATAGCCTGCCGCGCATAAAAGAATTCCAGATACACTCTTTTACCTCTCTTTGCTCCCTGCTACAGTGTCCACAATCATATTCATCATAATTCCCCATACAACTACAGTATTTCGGACAAACATGACCTCCTTCGTTGCTTATCGAAGCAGTTCTTCAATAATACTTCTGACGCAATACTTGTCAGCAATTCCCCAAAATTGACTTCCTGACAGTTTCTGCCATGCCTTCTTTGCATCTTCTTTGTAGAGATTAGCTACTGCGTTGTTATTCCTAATGTTATCACAAGCATTCTCCCAATCAAATGCATTCATTTCTCCATATCCCATTGTTATATCCTCCCTTTTGTTTCCCCTTGCCAAAAAAGTGTACTTTTTTGGCAGGGCACAAAATATCCTGTTATGCAACATTCCTTTCAGCCACAGTAATGAAATAATATCCGAATATACCGGAAATAAGCGCTTTAAGTTGACACAGTCAGAAATATGTGTTATATTTCACTTTGGGTCAATTTCCGAGTTATTCCGCCAAAAAAGTACAACTTTTCCGCTATTCCCTCTCATACCGTTGTGCCTTATACAGGAATGTAGACCGTGGCATCCCACACTCTGCCGCCGCCTCCGCGGTGCGGATTTTCCCTGCTTTCCACGCCTGATATACGGACGAAAAGTTGTCCGGCAGGGGCTTTTGCGGCCTCCCGAAATGTACGCCTCTCAATCTGGCGGCGGCAATCCCCTCGGCCTGTCGCTGACGGATATTAATCCGTTCATTTTCCGCCACATAACTGAGCAGGGCCAGCACGATATCGCTGATAAAGGTTCCCAGCAGATTCTTATCCCTTCGGGTGTCCAGAATCGGCATATCCAGGACCACAATATCGGCCCCTTTTTCCCTGGTGATAATCCGCCACTGCTCAGTCAGGTCACTGTAGTTCCTCCCCAGCCTGTCAATGGATTTTATGTACAACGTACTGCCCCGCTTTAGTTTTTTCAGCAGTTTCCTATACTGGGGCCTGTCAAAATCCTTGCCGGACTGCCTGTCCACATAAATCTGCTCCTGCGGTATCCCCGCATCCATCAGCGCAATCCTCTGTCTGTCCGTATTCTGATCCCTGGTGGATACCCGGACATAGCCAAACACTTTTTGTTCTTCCATCTCTTTCTCTCTCCTCCTCAATCCCGCTTTAGACAGCCACGAAACGCCGCTTTGCGAGAGTATTTCACATTTATATAACACAAAAGACCTTTCGGAGAAAAGCGGTGAGATTAACCAAATTGTTTGTCGAAACCACTTGCACAATGTTCTCATATCTGCTATACTGTATTCATATCAATCGATATTGGACACTATTTATTTTCTGGCGTTTTGCCGTTGATTTTCCGGATTGTTTTTTATATTCTCAGGTGTATTTTTTGTACCCTTTTTTACCTATATGATCCGCAGGTCAACCAGCACCCCGCCGGAGTCATCAGACAGAAGTTAAACAAGGAGACATGCTTATGGATTATTTCACACCCAAAACGCCGGGTAAAGAGCCGCAATACCTGCGGGCCACCGGGCAACTGCCGCACCCTCTTACCAATGACTACATGTTCAAAGCTCTGTTACAGAAAAACGCGAACGCACTGAAACATCTGATTTGTTCCCTGCTGCACCTACGCTCGGAAGAGATAGAAAGTGTGGAGATCAGAAACCCCATTGTGCTGGGTGAGGCACTCACAGAAGATTTTGACAGCAAAATATTAGTGCTGGATATCAATGTGCTGCTGAACAATCAGACTCTTCTCAATCTGGAGATGCAGGTTATAGACTATGAAAACTGGCCAGAGAGAGCCATGACATATCTGTGTCGCAATTTTGACCAGTTGTCCAGAGGAGAAGACTATATCAAGGTCAGGCCAACCATACATATCGGATTTCTCGATTTTACACTATTCCCAAAACATCCTGAATTCTATGCCACTTATAAGATGATGAATGTGAAAAACCACCATATTTTTACTGACAAGATCGCCTTAAGTGTGGTAAACTTAAAACATATAGAACTGGCTACGCCAGAAGACCGGGAGTGGAAAACTGATTACTGGGCCTCTCTCTTCAAGGCTACCACATGGGAGGAACTTAAGATGCTAGCAAAGCAGAGTCCAATACTACAAGACGCAGTTGAAACCATATACGAGCTTACCGCTGATGAATCCATCCGTGAGCAGTGCAAAGCAAGGGAGAAACATATACGGGAGATGAATACAATACTAAGAGAACGGGAAATAGCAGTCCATGAAAAAGATTGGGCTATCCAGGAGAAAGACAAGGCTGTTCAGGAGAAGGACAAGGCTGTTCAGGAGAAGGACAAGGCTGTTCAAATATTAAACGACACAGTCCAAAAATTGAACGACACTGTCCGGGAGAAAGACGAGATTAACCAACAGTTAGCTCAGCAGGCAAGACAAATTGAACAATTGCTGCAGGAAAACAAGCGTTTGAGAAATCAGAAGACTTTCGAGGAGGCATAAAGCTGCCGCAAGGGCGGAGGACTTTAATGATTTCCGAATCCAAATGAAATAAGCAACCGCCCTCTTAATGTGTCCCAGTCTATCTCTGCCTCCAGGTACTCCGGGAGGACAGGATCAAAATCGGAAAAATCTCCAATCTGCCCGCCAGCATATCCCATATCAGCACCAGCTTGGAAAAGATGCTGTAGGAGGCGAAATTGCAGGTGGGGCCCACGGCCTCAAATCCCGGACCGATATTGTTAAAACACGCCAGAACGGCAGAGAGATTGGTAGTTATGGAAAAGCCGTCCACAGAGATCAACAGAAAGCTGACAATAATAATGATAAAATACGCCGCCACGTAGGTGTTGGTGTTGGCCAGCACTTTCTCGTCCACTGTCTGCCCGTTCATCCGTACCACCTGTACCCGCTGGGGACGGATAAGCTGACGGACGCTGCGCAGCATATTCTTCACCACCAACAGCGCTCTGCCGCATTTGAAACCGCCGCCCGTGCTGCCCGCGCAGGCGCCGATGATCATCAGAAACAACAGAATCGCTTTGGAAAAACCGGGCCACAGGTCAAAATCCGTAGTGGCATATCCCGTGGTCGTAACAATGCTGACCACCTGGAATGCCGCATGTCTCACCGTCTCCTCCAGCGTACCATAAAAACCTCTCAGATTCCAGACGATCAGCAGGACGCTGGCCAGTATGACTCCCAGATACATCCGCAGCTCCTCATCCCTAAACACACTTTTTACCTGCCGCAGAAGCAGCAGATAAAAGCAGCTGAAATTCACGCCGAACAACAGCATAAACACGGTACAGACATTCTGGATATAGGGACTGTACCCTGCGATACTGTCGCCCTTGATGCCGAAACCGCCCGTGCCCGCCGTGCCCATCGCCGTACACACTGCGTCAAATACCGGCATACCGCCTATGAGCAGGAAGACCACATTCAACACGGTCAATACAATGTAGAGGATATATAAGATTTGTGCTGTCTGTTTCATTTTGGGCACCAGCTTGCCCACATTGGGGCCGGGGCTTTCCGCCCGCAGCAGATGCATGGTGAAACCGCTGCCGCCTTCGCCCCCCATGGGAATAGCCAGCAGGAACACCAGCACGCCCATGCCGCCCAGCCAGTGGCTGAAACTGCGCCAGTACAGGAGTCCATAGGGCATCTCCTCTATCTGTTCCAGAATCGACGCCCCGGTGGTGGTAAAGCCGGAAACCATCTCAAACAGAGCATCCACATAGTTCGGGATAGCTCCCGTCAAAAAGAAGGGCAGGCAGCCCAGCAGACTCATGATCAGCCAGCCCAGCCCCACGCACACCAGCCCTTCCTTGGCAAAGAAACTCTTCTTTGCCCTGCGGCACAGCAGCCTAAGCAGCATTCCCAGGCCCCACAGGATCACGATTGCAACGGCAAACCCCATAATGGAGCTGTATTCTTTTCTGAACAGGCTGATTGCCAGCGCCGGCACCATGAATACGCTCTCCACTATCAGAAGCAGCCCAATAAATTTACCCATCATCTTGTAGTTCATTGTCGTTTCAATCTCCGTTACTCAAAGATATCATTCAGCTGATAGATCACCCGGTCACCGTTGGTCACTATGATCACCGTATCCCCCTGATTAAAAGAAGAATCACCGTTGGGAATCTCCTGTTGAACGCCCTTGATAATGCAGGCAACCAGCACATTTTTCTTGATCTTTAATTTTTTCAATGGCTCTCCGCAGTGCTGCGTGTTCTCATCCACCAGAAACTCCATGGCTTCCGCCTGGCCGTCGGCTATGGAGTAGACGGTCTTGGCCGCACCGGTCTGATTCTGCATGGCCCGCACATAGCGGACAATGATGTTACAGCACAGCTCCTTGGGACTGATGATACTGCCCAGAGACAGATTTTCCAGAATATTTTTATTATTCATGCGCCCCAGCTTGGTGATGATCTGGGGCACGCCGCAGCTGCTGCCATAGAGAGAAATAATCATATTCAATTCGTCTATGCCGGTCAGCGTAGCCAGCGCGTCACAGGTTGAAATCCCCTCGCTCTCCAGCAAAAGCTCGCTGCTGGCGTCTCCCTGGATGATATTGGCGCCGGGCAGCGTACTGGCCAATTCCACGCAGCGCTGAGGGTCCTGCTCCACGATCTGTACCGCGATTCCACTTTTCTCCAACTGTTTTGCCAGATAGATGGTGACACGTCCGCCGCCGCACACCAGCACGCGCTTGACCTTGTGGGTGATAATCCCCAGATTGCGCAGCAGAACAGCCAGTTCGTTGCTGGGAGCTGTCACAAATATCCGATCGCCCTCCCGCAGCACAAAATTACCGTCCGGGGCCACCGCCTTGCCTCCGCGCAAAACAGTACACACCAGAATTTTGCATTTGACAATGCTGTACATATCATTTAGCGCCACATCGCAGAGCTTGCTCTGTTCGTTCAGTTTCAACTCTACGATTTCCACTCTGCCGCGGGCAAAGGTATCCCTTTTCAGGAAACCCGGGTATTTCAGCAGTCTGCTGATCTCTATCGCCGCCTGCCGCTCCGGGTTGACCGCCATTGACAGTCCAAACATATCCCGCATCTTGTATATCTGCTGTGTGTACTCCGGATTCCGCACTCGGGCAATGGTATGGAGCCGTGGATTCATAACGTGAGCCGTCATACAGCACAGCAGATTGATCTCGTCTGCCCCCGTCATGGCGATGAGCAGGTCCGCCTCCTTGACTCCCGCCTGTTTCAACACGTCCATGGTAGCACAGTTCCCATGTATCACCATGACGTCATAGCGGTCCTGTGTGTTCTCCAGCACCTTGGAATTTGCGTCTATCAGCGTCAGGTCATGTCCCTCCATGGCGAGCTGCCTGGTCAACGTGGCCCCCATTTTGCCGTTTCCCGCAACGATAATATTCACAACCGCATTCCTCCTGTTCTCTCTATCCCAAGGTGGCAGCCATCATATCCCGCACCAGAGCCTGAATCTGCTCTCTCGCAGCTCTGCCCTTGACCAGAGGATCGTTCATAAACGCCTCCACCACCAGATCCACGTCCCTATTGTCTCCCAGCACTACCCGCATAATACGGTCATGATTCTCCAAATGCGGCAAAATCAGCTGACGCACCTGCTCCGGAACATCACCTGCAAGCACCGGACGTATGACATCCCGCTCAAACACAGCGTTGGTCTCCACCACCGCACTCTCAGGCAAATTGGCAATCTGTCGGCCGGTGTTGGGAATATTCACGTTGCTCACCACCCGCTCCAGGCCACAGAGCGCCTTGATCAGCAGAATGCCCTCCTCTCCCGTGGGATCCAGCTTTATCTCCTCCTGACCGCTCACCAACCGTTGACTGCGCTCCAGCCGTCTCTGCAGATCCTCTTTTCTCCACGCCACCGTGGTCAGTCCGAACTTCCAGCCTGCCACTGTCTGAGGGTCTTTCAGATATTCCTCACCCGGCATGAACTCCGCCAGATGCCGGTCCCCCGCCGCGGCAATCAGTCCATAGCGCCTGAACAGATCCATTTTGACCCGGTGTGCACAGGCAAAGGTAGAGTTCATCCAATGGTTGTCCTTCTCCTCAAAGCCCTCCTCATAGTGGGCGTCCACATACCGCCTGTAGATGGGAAACAGATCCACTCCCCTGTAGCTGGCATAGTCAAACCAGGTAAAATGATTGATTCCCAACACATTGACATGAATTTCCCGCCGATCTATGGGGCCGCAGCCCAGCTCCTTCTCCGCAATGGCGGCCAGTACCTTCTGCGTTCCAAACACCTCGTGGCAGCAGCCAAAGGCTTTGATCTCGGGGAATGCCTGATACAGTGCCTTCACGCACAGCGTCATGGGATTGGTATAATTGATGACCCATGCCCGAGGACAGTATTTTTTTATGGCCTCTCCGAATTCCCGAAACATGGGCAGCGTCCGCAAAGCCCGGATCATGCCACCCGGCCCGGCAGTGTCCCCCACGGACTGGTAGATGCCCAGCCGCTCCGGCATGTGCACATCCGTCTCCATCTCGTCAAAGGTTTTCGGAAGAATGGAAATCACCACAAAGTCCGCCTCGCTCAGCGCATCCTGCAGCGTGTCCTTCACCACATAATCCCATTTGCCGGGAACGTCCCCACGCTGTTTCAACCGATTGCCGATAATCTCATTGGACCTGGCCGCCTCCCTGTCAATATCGTACAGACGAATAGTGCCGCTGATCTGGGATTCCAGAGCCAGATCCGTCATGAACGTCCACGCCCATCCCCTGGAGCCGCCGCCTATGTAAGCTATCTGAATATCCGTGACTCTGTTCTCTTCATATCTCATTTTTATACCCCTTTCCTGCATATCCTGCTTTACGAATTGCGCAATGGGCGAGAGGTGCGAATCATCCGGGGATAATCCACACCTCCTGTATACGTTTTTATCGTCTCCCGATTCCCGGCAGACAGCCGAGAAAACTAAATAATCCGCCGCACCGCCACGATGGTCCGGTAGTTGGCGTTGCCGACCTTGATACCTGTCTTCTGAGTGCTGGCATGCACGATCTTGCCGCCGCCTATGTACAGAGCCACATGGCCATCATAACAAATCAGATCTCCGGGCTGGGCCTCGCTGTAGTCCACAGCTCGTCCGGCGCTCCTCTGAGAGTAGGAAGTCCTGGAAATGTCATAGCCATAGTCCATATATACGCGATAGGTAAACCCTGAGCAGTCCGCACCATTCGTCAAACTGGTGCCACCCGCCACATAGGGGTTGCCCACAAACTGCAGGGCGTATTTGGCTATCTGCTTGCCCTTGTCGCTGCCCGCAGCATTGTCCACAATGGAACTGTAGTTGGTGTTGTTTGTGACCTGGGGCGGATTCGCTGCCGCTGCCGCCAATGCCGCCAGGCGGCGTCTCTCCTCCTCTTTTCTCCGCTCCTCCTCCTTCAGCTTTTTCAGCTGGTTCTTCTCCTGCTGCAGCAGGGCCTTGGCCGCCGCAGCCTCCTGCTTTGCCCTGGCAATTTGAGCCGCAAAGTTTTCAGATTTCTCCTGGAGCTGTGCCATCAGCTGATCACAGTAATCCTTCTGCGTTTCCATTTCCGCCTTGTCGGCCTCCAGAGTGGCCTTATCGTTCTCCAGCTGATCCCACAGGGCACGAACCTCTTTTCGGGTTGCCTCATACTGATCCAGCATCTGCTGATTGTAGTCGTTCACGCTCTCCGCATAGGTGACTCTGTTCAGCATGTCGCTGAAACTGGAATTGTTGAGCAGCATGGTTATCCAAGTGTCCTCGCCCACCTCATACATAAACTGGATCTGCAGCGCCATGGCGTCCGCCTGATCCTGCTCCCGCTGCAAAGCCTCCTCATAGGCCTGCTCGGTCAACGCAATATCTGCCTTCTTCTGCTCAATATCCTCATTTAGAATTTCAATACTTGTGAGGATATTGATAATCTCCGCGTTCAGATCCTCCATCTGCTCGTCCAGCAGCTCCTGCTCATCCTCCATGTCTGAGATATTCTCATTGATCTCATTCAGATCATTCTGGGTGGCCTCAATGGCCTCCTCCACCTCCTTGATGGTGGTAGCCCAGGTCTCCATGGTGGCTCCCGACAGAGTGACGAGCAGCAGCGCAGCCACCGTCGTAGCTATTATACATTTTTTCGCACCGGATCTTATCGTCATCAAAGGCTCCTCTCAGCATTCATTCCCGCATGGTTCAATCAAAGTTCACAGTTGTTCACCGTTCTGGGGAACGGGATCACGTCGCGGATATTGCCCATACCTGTCAGATACATGACACATCTCTCAAAGCCCAGCCCGAAACCTGCATGCCGGGCAGAGCCGTAGCGGCGCAGATCCAGGTAAAAGCCATAATCCTCCTTCGCAAGACCCATCTCCTCCATGCGTTTCTCCAGCACCTCCAGCTGGTCCTCACGCTGGCTGCCGCCGATGATCTCGCCAATGCCGGGCACCAGACAGTCCATAGCCGCCACAGTCTTGCCATCCTCGTTCAGTTTCATATAAAAGGCCTTGATCTCTTTGGGATAATCCGTCACAAACACCGGGCGTTTGAATTCCTGTTCCGTCAGGTATCTCTCATGCTCCGTCTGCAAATCGCAGCCCCAGAATACCTTGTAGTCAAACTGGTCATTGTGTTTCTCCAGAATCTCAATAGCCTCCGTGTAGGTCACATGGCCAAAATCGGAATTTACCACGTGATTGAGCCGCTCAATCAGCCCCTTGTCCACAAACTGGTTAAAGAACGCCATCTCCTCCGGGGCATTCTCCAGCACATAGCGAATGATATATTTCAGCATACTCTCCGCCAGCAGCATATCGTCCTTCAGATCGGCAAAGGCCATCTCCGGCTCAATCATCCAGAATTCCGCCGCATGCCGGGTGGTGTTGGAATTTTCTGCCCGGAAGGTGGGGCCAAAGGTATAAATATTCTTAAAAGCCATAGCGAAAGTCTCGCCGTTGAGCTGGCCGCTCACTGTCAGGTTGGTGGACTTGCCAAAGAAATCCTGACCGAAGTCAATCGCTCCCTCCTCGGTCATGGGAACATTCTTGAGGTCCAGAGTCGTCACCTGGAACATCTCTCCCGCTCCCTCACAGTCGCTGCCGGTAATCAGCGGAGTGTGCACATATACAAAGCCTCTCTCCTGAAAGAAATTGTGAATCGCATACGCAATCAGGGAACGGACGCGAAACACCGCCTGAAAGGTGTTGGTCCGGGGCCGCAGATGAGAAATAGTGCGCAAATACTCAAAGCTGTGGCGCTTTTTCTGCAGGGGATAGTCCGCTCCGGAGGGTCCTTCCACCAGCACCTGGGCCGCCTGCATCTCAAACGGCTGCTTGGCGTCCGGCGTCATCACAATAGTGCCCCGGATAATCAGCGCCGCGCCCACGTTTATCTTGCAAAGCTCAGCAAAATTGTCCAGCTTGTCGCTGTACACCACCTGCAGCGGTTCAAAAAAAGTTCCATCGTTTATCACCAGAAATCCAAAATTCTTGGAGTCGCGGTTGTTCCTTACCCAACCGCCCACAGTGATCTCCCTGTCCGCATAGTCTGCTGTGTTGCGAAAAAGCTCTTTAATGTCCGTAAGTTCCATTTTTTTGTCCTCCCATTAATAGTTCCGCATATTTCCTGCGAGTACACATATCCGGTGAATTATATCAGGCCGCTTCAGCGTCCCGACATAATTCAGTGTACTTTCCGGAAATATGCTGTTTGAGCATCATCCAATCCTCTGCAATATTAATATTCTGTGATCTGGGCGTTCTGGGTCAGAAATTCCAGCACATTTTCAAACATAAAGTATTCTCTGTATTCCTCTCTGTCCAACTCGCCCAAAAGGTCCTCCACCGTCGCGTAGCCTCCCTGGTTCGCATACTGCTCCAGGGTCTCCTGCAGTTCCTCGTCTGATATATTCAGATTTTCCGCATTGGCCACCGCCTGGAACACCAGGCTCTGCTTGGCCGCTTCCTCCGCATACTGGTTCAGGAACGTCTCCGCATCCATGCGGTAGTTGTACATGCAGTAGGTGTCGATATCTATTCCATAGGCGGCACAGTCTGCCTCCAGACCTGCCTGTACGTTGTTTCGATACTTCTCCACAATTGCCTCCGGAATCTCCTGAAACACGCAGCCGGACATCAGGCTGTCCACCACCGCATTTTCCAGCGCAGCTTGATAGACGCTCTGGGCATCGGCGTCCAGATAATCATGTATAAACTGCCGCATCTCCTCCACCGTAGTGATATCGGGGACGCCAATCGACGCAACAACCTCGTCACTATATTCAGTAGGTAAAATGAAGTTCACGGTTACAGTAAAAACAACAGCCTGTCCGGCCAGCTCTGTATTTCTGTAATTCTCGGGAAAGCTCAGCTCCAAGTCCCTGGTTTCGCCGGGCATAGCGCCAATCAATCCTTCCTCAAAGCCCTCGATAAACTGCCCTGAGCCAATCTCCAGCAGCGCGCCGCTGGCTGTACCGCCCACAAAGGCCACGCCGTCCTTTTTTCCCTCATAGTCGATGTTGACAGTGTCCCCGAGAGCCACCTCCCGGTCCAGGATACCGCCCAGCTGCGCCGTGACGTAATCCATGTACAGCGACCGCATCATCTCCTCCTCCTGAGCCTCGTCCACAACGGCCGCCTCCAACTGTACGGGAAGTCCCATATATTCCCCCAGCGTCACGTACTTCTCCACCTTCATATCCTTCAGGGCGCCCGTACCCGACTCCTTGCCACAGCCGCCCAGCATGCTTACCGCCAGCAAAGCGGCCAAAATAACTGTAATTTTCTTTTTCATAATCTCCTCTTTTCGCAAATACATTATTTTTTATTCATATACCGCTTATTATACCAAAATTCCGCATTCAGTAAAAGCCTTATTTTTAATCTTTCCTCTACATGCATATCACAAGCTGCGCTTGTGATACTGCACAAATACGTATATGAAACGAAGTTTCATACTTATCCTACAACAGCGGAGACAGCAGCCGGCAGACCTGTTCTTTCAGGCGGATTTTCAGGTTCCGGCTGGCATATGCCTCCCTGGTGATCTGAGAACAATGCTCCAGATCCCGCTCAAACAGCGCCGCCATCTCCCTGGCTTTGCCCGCGTTATATATCACGGCATTCACCTCAAAATTCAGGGAAAAGCTGCGTATGTCCATGTTGGCGGTGCCGTAGCACAGCACCTCGTCGTCCACCACCAGTCCCTTGCTGTGCAGAAACCCGTTGTCGTAGGTATAACAGCTGGCCCCCGCCATCACCAGATCCCCCACGTAGGAGTAGGTCGCCCAGTATACAAAGGGGTGGTCCGGCTTACAGGGAATCATGACCCGCACCTCCACACCGGAGCGAATTGCGATAAGCAGTGCGCTCATCATAGATTCGTCCGGGATAAAATAGGGCGTCTGTATGCTGATTCTGTGTTTCGCCCCGTGGATCAGCTGCAGATAATTGTCCCGTATCTGTTTCAGAGTGTTGTCCGGACCGCTGCTGATGATCTGCACTTTACAGCCCTTCCCGCCGCTCGGCGACATCTCCTCCAGATATTGTCCGGCGGTGAAAAGATTCTGCCCGGAGGCATAGTTCCAATCCAGGATAAAGCGCAGCTGCAAACCGAATATGGCGCCCCCCGATATCCGCAGGTGGGTATCCCGCCAGTAGCCGAATCTCTTATCCAGCCCCAGATACTCCCTGCCCACATTGAAACCGCCCACATATCCCACTTTATTGTCGATCACTACAATCTTGCGGTGGTTGCGGTAATTGACACGCAGCTGCAGCCTGCCCAGAAGCGCCGGGAAGAACTCCGCTGTCTGAATGCCCCAGCCGTTCAGCTGTTTCCAGAATCGGTTCTTCACCGTGCGGCAGCCCATGCTGTCAAACAGAATACGCACCTCCACGCCCTCCGCCGCCTTTTCCCTGAGCACTTCAATAATCCGCTGGAACAACACATCATTCTTAATAATATAGTATTCCATATGGATAAACTTTTTGGCTTGGCGCATGTCTTCGATCAGCGCATCGAACTTGGCATTGCCATCGGTATATATCTCGACATCGTTGTCGTCCGTCAACACTGCCCCGGAGCTCTCCAGATTATACATAATCAGATCCGTATACCTGTCAATCTCCTCGTCCTTTTCTCCGGGGTGGCGGTTCTGCAGACGGTATTCCTGCCCCCGCACTTCCTCGTTCAGCCGGTCCTCCACCTCTTTCATCCGAAACATTTTCCTCTTGTGCATATCCGTTCCCAGCAGCAGATAGAACAGAAAACCCAAAAAGGGAATAAAGTACAGCAACAGAAGCCAGGCCCACACGCTCCTCGGCTCCTTCCGCTCAAAAAAGACAATGATGATTGCAAACAACATATTCCACAGAATCAGGTGCCCAACCAAAAAACCGCACACCGTCTGCAGATTGCTCCAAAACACTTCCATAATATCCCCCATGCATATGCCCTTTTCCATGGGCAGCCATACACACAGTATAACATATTTTTTTAAGAAAATCTCTTAAATAATCATAAAGATGAATAAATCCCGGTTGATTTAGTTTTGAAAGGATGGTACAATATCTGGGAGATTAGGACTTAGATTAAAATTAGGAGGATTTATCCGTGAGACCATATCAGATCGTCATTTTAGTTGTACTTTTGGTACTTATAGCTCTGGTGGTGCTTTTGTATTTTCTCGGGAAAAAAGCACAGAAAAAACAGCAAGAGCAGCAGGAGATGCTGGAGCAGAACAAGCAGACTCTGTCCATGCTGATTATTGACAAAAAACGCATGAAAATCAAGGATTCAGGGCTGCCACAGATGGTCATTGACCAGACCCCCAAGCTGATGCGCAACTCCAAAATGCCCATTATCAAGGCCAAGGTCGGTCCTCAGATCATGTCCCTGATCTGCGATGAAAAGATTTTTGAGAACGTGCCGGTGAAGAAGGAAGTAAAGGCTGTGGTCAGCGGAATCTATGTGCTGGACGTGAAGGGCCTGCACGGAAAGAGCGAGAAAAAGCCTGAGAAAAAGAAGGGATTCTTTAAGAAACTCTGGGAGACGGCTCAGGAGAAGGCGGGAGCAAAGCCGTTAAAGTAACCTTTTTATCTGAATCTCCATTCGGTTTTCGGATATCGTCCGTTCTTCCTGCTTTATGTCATACTCCAGAAACAGGGAAAACTTTTCTTTCTCTTCACGGATATCCAGTCTGTGGGTTTGAATATCCAACAGCAGTTCCCCATAGGGGGTACGATAAAAGTCACGGCGGCATTTCCCCGATTCAAACACGATACGGGATGCCGCTTTTCCTTTTTTATGCTGCTCCAGAACCGCGCTCCTCCATTTCAGCATGGCCTTGTATGGCTCTTCCCAGCCCTCCGGCTGCTCTTCGTATAGACAGTAGTGGGTATCCCCTTTTTGAAAGTGTTCACCGAACACCGTATACTCCATTCGCTGACACCGGGGATCTTCCCAGGACATCGCCTCTTCTCTCTCCGGCGCCGCAGGCCTGAAAATACTTCTGAAAAGAATCTCCACTTTTTCGTTTCCCACGCTAACTCCCATCTGCCCGCCTCGGCGGGCGCTCAGATCAGGATGAAAATGCCTATTTCTCACACTAGTATTCCTCAATATGTATGGTCTTGGCCGACAATATGCCGTACTTGATGATGGAATTGGCAAAATTCTTGAATTTATCGGCCATGTCGCTGACATAGAACTGGTACTGATTCTCGCCCAAAGCCGGGGCGTGATCGCCCAAAAGCCCCCTCTCGCTCAGCAGTTCCCTCAGTTCCATGGCTGTCTCATAGGCGGGATTGACCAGCGTCACACCCTCCCCCATGATCCGTGCAAGAGTAGAGCGTATCAGCGGGTAATGGGTGCATCCCAGAATCAGCGTATCTATGTTCAGGTCAATCAACTCCGTCAGATACCGTTTCGCAATCTCATCTGTCACCGGGTCCACCCACAGCCCCTCCTCCACCAGAGGAACGAACAGCGGACAGG
>CAYLIM010000040.1:0-28888 GCA_964383805.1 uncultured Acetatifactor sp. | reverse complement strand
GAGTACAATCTGCCCAACCATCTGCAGGCGGGGCAGACCTTGACCGAGCTGCAGATTTCCTTTGAGATCTCTTCGGAGTGCCCGGAATACAATGAGGATTATCCCTCGGATATCCATTTTTCCATCAACGGGGTCAATCTGGGCATGTGGGTGAGTCCCGGCGATTTTGGCGCCCGCAAAGGGTATCTGTGCCCTTCCTGGTGGCCGGAGCTGCTGAATCAGTATGGACTGTTGAAGACGCTGATTATCAACAACGAAGGCTGCTTTATCGATGGCACCAACAAGATTTCCGACGTGACGATTCAGGACCTGAATCTGAATTACAACAGCTATATCAGTTTCCGCTTTGAGGTGCCCAAGGATACCGCCAACGTGGGCGGATGCACTCTGTTCGGAGAGGATTTCGGAGACTACAATCAGGCGATCAAGGTTAAGGCTTATTATGAGGAAGAGAATGAGGGGTAGATACCCTTCTCTCGCAAGCGAGTTTGTGCAGACAGTAAGTGAAAAGACCTGTAAAATGAAATATAAAAAAGGAACTGCCATTGCGACAGTTCCTTTTATTATTTACTCTAAAAACTTACTGGATATCCAGGAACGCATTCTCCAGTGTCAGGCAGTAGTACAGATCGCCGTCCACAGCTACGCCGGTGTAGGACTGGTTGTGTACTGTGCCGTTTGCGCATGTAACTACAGCCACTACGTCCGCAGTGTCGCCGTTGTTGGTGATGGTCAGCTCAACCTTCGCACCGTCCATATCGGTGGTAAAGGTTCCCCAATCCCAATCGCACTCTGCGGTCGCAATACCATCATAGCCGGCACCCCAGCCAAAGTTATCCGCACGCATTACTCCATATTCCTTGTAATCAGGGTTGGCGTCTGCGGAGTGTACCTCGGGCACATTCTGCAGCACTACCAGGAAGTTGTGCCAGTTGGCCAGACCGCTGGTGTAGTTGGTAAAGTTCACAGTTACAGACTTGCCGGAGGGAACTTCCACTACATCGGAGAACTCACTCCAGAAAGCGGTGCTGCAATCGGTAGCGCCCACTACAGTACCTGTGGTGGTCACGCCGCTGTGATCGATGGCAACAGGCTCAGCCTCAACCTCTGCGGGAGCTTCCGCTACGGACTCAACGTTGGGATTGCCCTCCTGGAACAGGCTTGCAACCTGACCATCGGTCAGAGCCTGGTCATAGATGTACAACTCGTCTACAAATCCCTTGTATACGCTGTCCCAATAATTGATACCGAAAAGACACTCAAAATTGTCCTCCGCGGTCAGTACATCAGGAGACAGGCCGCCATATGTGCCCTCAGCTGCGTCAAATGCCAGCTCACCGTTCAGATAGAGTTTGGCTGCCACTCTGTCCAGACCGTCATCAGCAAAATTGTACACATCACCGGTGGCTACCAGAGTCACCAGAACCCACTCCTTCTTGCCATGGATGGAATCATCTGCCGCATATACCCAGGGCCATACGCCGGTCTCAGAGTTTCTGTTCCAAACTACAGGGAAAATCTTGCAATTGCCGGTACCCCACTCGGACTGGGTAACATTGATCCACTTAACCGCAGCATCGGTATCCGCCATACCCATATCGCTGCCAAGCTGCAGGGTCGGGCCATAGTTGGAAAGTCTGTCGGCATTCAGCCAGAAGGAAATGGTATACTCGTTGGTATTCAGTGCCTCCACAGGCAGTTTCAGTCCGAAATTACCGTCAATATAGGTACATTTGCCCACAGGGCCGTCAGCATACTGTATAACGATGGGCTGCTCTGCGCCGTCCTTATCCACATAGGTAGAGCTCTCCACCACGCCGTAGGTTGCGCCGGTGTTGCGGCCCACATCCTCAGACTGGATCATGGTCAGGATACCCTCGTCCGTTCCGTCCATTGCAAAATGATACAGTGCCTCAGGCAGAGGCTCTGACTCAACCGAACTCACAGGCGGCTCCTCCACAACACTCTCCTCGGGTGCGCTGCTCTCCTCAGAGCTGCTGGGTTCCACACTGCTGGGTTCTACATTGCTTTCCTGAGTGGATTCATCCGTGGGCTGCTGCGCAGGCTCACTGCCGCAGGCAGTCATCATGGACATTACCATGGTAGCACTTAACAGTGCCGCAAAAATTTTCTTTTTCATGTTCCTACTCCTCCTATTAAAGTTCCGCATCTGTTCCGTCAGCATTTATCCAGGCACTGGCGGAGCAGACGCTGTTTATATCAAACGACACCATGCCGTCTGCTATCATTGATCCGTTTGCGATTATGAATTGTCGGCTATCTGCTGCTCGTATGCGGCAATCTCCTCATCGGTCAGCACGTTGTATCCGCTCGGCCCAAAGTAGTCAATCATAGCCTGCGCATGATACAGGTTCGCCTTCTCGGTGGCCTCGGTGGCATAGTCCGCCGCCTTGGAGGTACCCTTATCTACCAGATCATGAATGCCGATCTTATTGAAATATTCGTCACAGTAGTTCCAGTAACCGGCGATGGCCGTCCAGCCGAAAGGAATGGGCTGCATACAGCTTGCAAAGTAGTTCTTCCAATGTGCCACATGCTCATCGTCCATGCCCTTGGTGTACATGGCGATATAGCTGTCCCATATCTCCGCATCCTTGGTGATCGGTGCAGGCATAACATCATACTTCAAGGCCAAACCGCTTGCATTGACGATGGACTCATCATTGTAAGCCTCCAGTCTTGTCTTCCAGCCATCCACGCCAAAGCTCATAAACTTGATCAGCTCATAAGCCTCACGGGGGTATTTCGTACCTGTGGTCACACCGCCAAAGTCAATGGTGGCGATGGAGTGATGGTCTGAGCCTGCGTCCTGCTCAGACACTGCGGGAACTACAAAGGGGATTACATCCAGATTCAGATCATCAAAAGCCTCGGTTGCCCAAGTACCCTGGTAGGTCCAAAACGCCTCGGAGAACATGGCCACATGACCTGTCTGGCCGAACCATTTCTCCCAGTCACCCGACCAGTCCTCGTTCTCCTGAGTCTCAACTGCCGGCGCCACATAACCGCCCAGTTTCAGATCCGCGAAATCCTGTTCGCCTACAGCCCAAACACTCAGATCAAAGGTCTTTCCGTTGTATCCAAACTCACCGATGATATCCTGGCTGGCAGCGATACCATAGTAGGAGTCCAGTCTGTTATATACGCCCAGCCCATAATAGGCCATGCCGTCGGGAGAATCCAGAACCGTGCAGTCCTTAATCAGCTGGATCATCTCGCTCCAAGTCCAGTCCATGCCGGGCACATCCACGTTCAGAGTCTCCAGCACATTGCGGTCCACATACATCACGCCGGGGAAGAACTTCACTGGTACGCCGTATCTGCCGCTGGTCTGGAAAGTGCCAAGGCCCGCACTGTTCACAGTATCCGCCAGATTCTGGGTCTCAGGGTCAGCGTTCCAATACTCGGAGATATCCGCCAGCAGCATGTTGGACAATGCAAAGTCCGCATCGGAATACATGATGCAGTCCGGCGCATTGCCATTGCTCACCAATGTATTCAGGGTTGTATTGTATGTAGCCACATTCTCATATACTGCCTTGACCTTGATGTTGGGATACAGCTCCATAAATCTGTTAGCCAGATACTGCACAGTCTCATCCTGGTCAAAATGGAAATAGGTCAGTTCGATATTGTCGGTGGTCAAATCCGTGGCGGGATGATAAGTGATGCCGTTGATCACAACCTCCTCTGCCCGCTCCGTATTGCCGCCAGTGTTTCCGCTTTCTGTTCCCCCTGCGTTGCCACTCTCATTGCCGCATCCGGCCAGGCCAGCCACCATGGTAGCAGAAAGCAGTAACGCCAAAAGCTTGCTTCTCTTTTTCATAGTCTTATCTCCTCCTAATTTTGAGTTACGCAGATTTCGAGTCTATCTATAAAACATTTATATCACACTTCTCAAAAAAAATCTATATCTTTTATAGAAAAAACTTAACTTTTTTAGTCAAAAATAAAATTTTATGGAAAACAGACTAAAAGAAGGTGCTGAAATTGTATATTTTATCAGCACCTTCTCCAGAAAAATTATTCAATACTAAATTCATCAAACGTTTTCATCAGCAATTTATTGTCTATGAAGAATTCTATTCTCGGAGAATTCTATTCTCCAGTGATACCCACCCTGTCGATACTCTCCACAAAATATCTCTGGAGTACGAAGTACATGAGCAAAATAGGCAGGATGCTGAGCATCGTACCGGCCATGCTGATGGATTCGTTCAGGGTAGTGGCGGTGCTCTCCGTCTGGGCATAGGAGTTGAAATTAGCCGCAAACTTCTGCAGCTGCACCACCAGCGTGGTCCACTTGGACTGAGTCATGACGCCGGAAACGTACATCCGGGTCAAGTAGGAGTTGTTCCAGTACCACACAAAGGAGAACAGGAACACCGTCAGAATCGCCGGAGCCGCAGAGGGCAGGGATATCCGAACAAAGGACTTAAAATAGCCTGCGCCGTCGATCTGGGCGGCCTCGATCAGTACCTTGGGCACCTGCTTAAAGAACTGATAAAAAATCAGGATAAAAATCGAGGCGTTGATGCCCTGGGCCAACAGTGAGGGCACCACAAAGGCCCACAGCGTACTCAGTATCTTCAGGTTAGAGTACAACACATAGGTGGGGATCATGGTCACCTGGCTGGGCAGGATAAAGGTAAAGATGATAATGCCCATCATAACCTTCTTGCCCGGAAATTCAAATCTTGCCAGCCCGTAGCCCACAATGGAGCAGGACAGCACATTCAGCAGTGTGGGAACACCCGCCACGATGATACTCAGACCCAGCACCGGCCAGAAATTCATGCTGGAACCGGCCTGCGCATAGTTCTTAAGATTCAGACTGCTGGGAATCCAGTTGATGGAGGTATCCAACAGATCATCCAGCGTCATCAGAGAACTGCTGAGCATATACAGGATCGGATACAGGTAGATGAATCCGATACAGATAAGCAGCGCATACACCACAAACTGTTTCAGAAAACCTTCCTTCTCTCTGGAACCCATAAAAAATTTCTTGATTTTGTCTTTCTCCACATCTGTCAGCTTATGCGGTTTCCAGTTCCACTTTTCCCCGGAAACTGCTTTAGAGTTACTTTTAGTAATCTCCTGAGCCGTCATAGGTTGAGTACTTGCGCTTTGTTCTTGCTTTTTCAATCTTCCTGGCATTACGGATTCCCCTCCTTTCGATACGTTTTACAGCTCTCGCCTCTTTCTTCATCTCACGTTTCGCGCGCTTTACCTGACGTTCATACACATCCTTGCGGGCCATGAGCAGCGCCGCGAACAGCACTACGATCAACACCACCACCAGGGAGTAGAGCCATGCCATGGCGGATGCGTACCCGTAACCCTTCTCCTTGGTACCCGAGAACATGGAATCCTGAATCAGGGTAATGATGGAGTTCTGCTCGTTGCCGGAGATAAATACTACCGTGTATACCACGTTCAGCAGAATCATGGGTTTGATGGTGGGCAGCGTAATCTTCCAGAAACACTCCCAGCCAGAGCCGCCGTCCATCTGCGCCGCCTCGTACATGGAGCTGTCAATCTTCTGCAGGGCGGACAGGAAGATCAGAATCTGCACACCCGAATACCAGAGAATCGTAATCATGTTGCTGAACAGCTCTGTAATACTGCTGGCCAGAGACCGGGGCAAAAAGCCCGAGATCGCATTGCCGATGGCCTGAGTATCAATAGTTGAAATAGTGGCCGCACCCTGGTCCGACAGCATTCCCATCACCGGACCGCTGACTACGATCACCGGCAGGAAGAAGATCAGCCGGAAAAATCCCTTACACTTGATCTTGCCGTTTAACAGGATGGCGATAATCAGCGCAAACACCACGATCACCGGCACCGATATGATAGTGCTGAACAGATACTGGGTCAGCTGGGGAGTAAAGTCCGTATCCACCAGCAGAATCTGTGTGTAATTGCCCAGCCCTATAAAGTTAAAGTTTTTACCCATGGGAGTGATACGGATATTGTTAAGTCCGTACCAGAATGAACTTCCCAGAGTATAGATCAGGAAAATAGCCGCACCGATGATCCAGGGTGACACGAAGATCAATCCGGTGATGGCTTCCCGCCGGGCCAGACGCCCGGGTTTGATTTTCACCTTCGCCTTCTTTGTTTTTTTGCTCTCTTTACTCATTGCCATCACTCACCTACCTTATAGGACAAACCATCAATGGTCACGCCGTCCACTGTCACTGCGTCCTGGTTGTAGTTGATATAGAACACTACGCCGTTGTCATAGGTTACTCTGTTGACGCCTGCCGCCAGCATCTCATGCCTGACAATCATGGCATCCCCCGTCAGCGCCGCCACCTGACGAAAATCTGCATCATACTCAATGATGGTATCCCTGTAGGTGGAATATTTTGTGCTGTACAGGTCTGCGGAATTGGTGTAGATCAGGTCCGCCGAATCTTCATAGGTCACATAGAAGGAGGGGTATACCCCGGCCTCTATCATCTGTAGATGAAATTCCTGCTTGTTGGCCTCGAAGTTCACATATTCCGAGTACATGGGAACAATGCCCTTCAGCACGATGGAGAAGAAAGGAACCTCCTCGTCCTCATACATGAAATCCGATGTGCCCAGGGGCATATCAAGCATAGCTTCCGTGTAGTT
This sequence comes from uncultured Acetatifactor sp., assembly GCA_964383805.1. Classification (GTDB taxonomy): domain Bacteria; phylum Bacillota; class Clostridia; order Lachnospirales; family Lachnospiraceae; genus Acetatifactor. The sequence goes on along the minus strand of CAYLIM010000040.1, from coordinate 22,237 downwards.
CCACAGATAGGCAAAGGGCTTTTCCAGAATCAGATTGGTCTGCCCGGCTATGTCCGCAATGCTGCTCTCGTAAGTGTCGGCCGTAAAAATCCGGTCATAGTAATTGCCGCTGTAGCTGTAGGAGAACAGGCTGTTGGAAATACCGGCCACCGCCAGATTGTTCACGTCCCTGGAGGTGTAGCTCTCCACGAACTTATCCAGGTTGTAATCGCTTCTGGTGGGCAGCAGATAGTTGAAGGTATTATATACATAAGCCCTGGTGTTGATTTCCAGTTTCCTCTTGTTCACTTTTTTTACAACACTGAAAGCCGTGTTGCTCTCCTCGGGGTTGGCCCACAGTGCATCGTTGTACAGGTAGATGTCGTAGCCCGCCTCGGCGGAGTCCTGAATCAGGTCTGTCAGCGCACCCGTGCCGCCGATCTTGCCGTCGGCCTTATATTTGCTGACAGGGATATGGTACAAGCCCCCCTTCTGCCAGCCCTTGTAGACGCTCAATAGCGTGTCAACGCCCGCCGCCTGCAATTCCCCATATATCTCACGGATCTGGTCCACGTTTGTCATGACCACCGCTCTGGTGGAGATCAGGAATTCCTCCCGCTCCGTTCCCAGGAAATCCACACGGGTTTTATAGCCGTTGTCCTGCCGCTGTATCAGACCGTTGTCCAGCAGATAATTGCGGTAGGCCACCGCCATGCCCGAATATCCCGCATCCTCGCCGGAGAGCAGAATGTAACGCACCCGCAGATTGCCGTGGGTTCTGTCCGCCTCCACGCTGGTCATAGTGCCGGAATTGGAGTTGTTCAGAGGCTGGATATAGGTTCTGCGCACCAGGAACTTGGCATAGCACCTGTTGTAATCCACCATGACGCCGTTGGGCTGAGCCTCAATGCTGGCCCGTTTCTCTCCCTCTTCCACAATAGCCAGATAACCCAGCTGGTCATCCGTGTGCGCCATACCGAACACCGGCGCCAGCACTTTCTCGGAGCTGTTCACGGTCCGATACCTTCCCCACAGCAGGGTCTCGGTGGTGGACTCCGTAAAGCCTGCGTCCGCACCGTAGATCATCTGGGAGTAGCCGCTGGCATAGCGGCCATCCTTGTCGTCCAGATAAATCAATGCGCCGTTGCCGTCCGGGATAAACATATAGCCCTCCTGGTTGTCCAGATAGCTGTAGCCCAGCATGGGAAACAGGCTCACCGTGCCGATATAGGTGTCTTTCCCATTCTCCACGAAGGACTCCTCCGGCACTTCCACCACCAGCGCATCTCCCTCCAGAGATACATTGACGGTCAAGCCGAAATCATATTCCTTCCAGTAGATCTTGGCGGTAAAACCGTTGTCTTTATAACTGTAATCAATGGTATTCTGACAGCTCACCAAATCTACCTGGTAAGTGTCGTTGGCGTTCTTGATGGCGCTGAGCACCACGCCGGACTGCATGTAGGCAGTCCATGTCTTATTGTTGGCTCCGTTGTCGTCCTCTTTTGCAAGAGTGGATCGGAGCAGTTTGCCCGTAGCCTTGTTCTTCAAAATGATGGACATGGCAGGCTCGAAGAGATACAGTTCATAGCCCTCGCTCTCCGCCACCTTACTGTAATCAGCCGGTATATCGCTGCCAGCCGCCCGGGCCGTCAGATGCAGCTGCGGTATCGACAGCACCAGCAGGAAAGCCGCCACAAGGACACATATGCTTTTTTTCAATCCCTTAATTGCCAATTCGATACACCACCTCTCCGCCGATAGCACTGATAAATTCAAATACCTGTGCCCAAAGTACATAGATGATAAAGAGTAACAGTGCCATAATCAATATGGTAAACGCAGTCAGGCACAATACCTTGAAGGTCTCCTTGGCCGTGTAGTTGTTGACCTCCTTCACCGCCAGCACGAACAGCACCGCCACCCAGGCATAAATAGCGCAATAGCCAAAACTGATCAGGAACTGTTCATTGATGGTCACCACATGGGACAGCAGGAACACCACCGGGATCAATGTCACATAGGGGGTCAGGCAGTAGGTGAAGGAACAAAAGATTTTCTTTACCGTGCCCTCGCCGTCATTGATGGTACACACCAGGTAGTTACAGGCCGTCAACGCTGCCAGCACCACCACGACCGTGCCAATATCGGAAAAAATCTCGTAGCGGCCTTCCCGGACTGTCTTTTGCAGGAAACCGCACAGATACTTGTTAATCATGTACTCAAGCGTAAATATTACCACCAGGATATTGGCTGTAAACAGGGACGCCCTGCCCTCTCTGGCGATGCCATAGCAGCCGTCGATGGGATGTTTCATAAAATACCAGGCATACTTGAAATCTTTGACGCGCCTGTTTTCACTCAGCCCTGCTGACGCTTTGCGCAGCGGCTCCAAAATACCCTTTTTCTTATCCAGACTCTTGATGATCTTGCTGGCCACCCACAGAATCACGATCACCCAGATGATGGGAACGATCCACTTCTTCAGCCAGAGATTACGCACCTCCCAGGTGGCGTCGGAATAGCCGAGGTAATCCTTTGCCAGCTTGGCGTAGTACTGGGCCATCTCATAGTTTTCCTCCTGGAAATAAGCCCGGCCCATAGCCATGTTGGCATAGTCGAACATGCTGTTCATCTTCAGCACTTCTTCCAACGGTTCCTTGCTCTCGGTATAACGGCCGGTGGAGTATAGGTTCAGCGCCCTGTGCAGCAGGTCAGTGAACTCGGTAGGCTCGTAGACCTGAATCTGGGCCTTGTCGGAGTCCAATATGTACAGTCGGTCCTGCACATCCACATCAATGGCGCTCACCACAGTACACAGACCCACCCGCTGGTTGCCGTCATCGGAACCGCCAAACACGAAGAGCGCCTCGCCCTCGCTGTTGAACTCATACACAAATCCCTGCTGGGATACCATAAACACATTGTCATGGTTGCCCGCCGCCACAGCCGCCGGAATTTCGTCATAGGTATCCGGCTCAATCACATTCTTGCCGGCGATGTTCAGTCTCTTTAAGGTGTTTTCCTCCTCACCTCTGGTCACTGTATAGATCAGTCCCTTACTGTCGATACACAGATTGTCGGGAGTGGCGGGGATATTGGATACCATCTTCGCCCTCTGAGCCTTGGTTGCCAGCGCCCTTCGGATGATAATCATAGGGGAATTTGAGGCCATATTGGTGCCGAAATACCCCAGAAAGGTGCCGCCCTCTATGGGTGAAATCTCTACAATACCGTTGGTGTTGGACTCGCAGATCACATACATGATTCCTGCGTCGTTGACTACCAGCTTGATAGGCAGAAAACTGAGCGCATCACCATACAGAGGGGAGTCAGGCTTGCCGTAGCGGTTCAAGAGCTGTCCGTCCGCGTCAAATTCAAATATCGCCTCCGCATCCCGGTCCGCCACATACACATGTCCGTTCTCCGTCACAAATACCCCTCGGGGAGATACCAGTGTTCCCTCGCCGATGGTCTGCAGCAGATTGCCCTCTATGTCGCCCACCACAACGCGGGCGTTTCCTGTGTCCGCCACATAGATCTTTCCCTCGTCCGTCACATGCAGGTCAGCGGGGCCGTTTAGAGCCTCGTCGTCAAACTTAGTGATGGTCTCATAGGGAAGATATGCCGTCTGCGTCTGAATCATATAGCCATAGCCGTCAAAAGTAAAGGTCCTGTAGGGCGCGTCGGCCACCACTTCTGCGACACTGCCTGACAGCAGCAGCACTGCAAAAAGGCTTAAGGCTATTGTTTTGAAATGCTTTATCATCTTTTTCATTTCTCTTCTCTCACCTTTTCCTTTACTTGATGCCGGAGTGTGCCATGGTGTTCATGACATTCTTCTGCAATATGATGAACAGTACCAGATTCGGAATAAACATAATCAGGGACGCCGCCGCCGCCATACCCTGACCGGCCACTGTGTTGTTGGCATTGGCCAGCGTGTTCATGTAGAAGGTCAGCGTCTTCATGCTGTCGTCGTTCACAAAATAGTTGGAGGTTTCCATATTGGTCCAAACCTGCTGGAACACCAAAATGGAGGCCGTGGCAATGGCGGGCTTAATCATCGGAATAATGATCTTTAAGTACACCTGCCAGTCCGTGGCGCCGTCCATGTAGGCCGCCTCCAGCAGGGAGTCCGGCACCTGGTCCACAAACTGCTTTACCAGAAACAGCGCCACCGGCATTGCCACCAGGGGCAGGATATGGGCCAGATAGCTGTCGATCATCCCGGTTTTGCTGATAACCAGATATCTGGGAATCAGCACGGCGGTAGCCACAAACATGATAGCGGTCTGGTTGACATTCATCAGTGTATTCTTGGCCTTGAACTTGATTTTAGACAGTGCGAAGGCCGCACAGGTGGTGAGCAGCAGGGACAGGAAGATTGTCACCAGCGTCACGATCAGGCTGTTGAATACATAACGGCTCATGGGTATGCCTGAGGTCCGGCTGGCCTTGATCAGGCTCTCAAAATTCTCCAGAGTTGCGTTTCTCACAAAAAAGGTAGGAGGAAATGCAAACAGCTCTTCCATAGGCTTAAATGCATGGTTGATAATGAATATGATAGGTAATGCCATGAAGATGACCAGGGGCAGCAGGATCACAATGATCTTGATCTGGCTCTTCTCAAATCTGGTTGGATTGATGCGATGTCCTTTATATGCCATATCTTTTCTCCTCCTTTCTAAAAGTCGTCTCTCTCCCCAAAGAGCCTGTCGGCCACCTTGGAGAACAACTGTACAATCAGAAGCAGCACCACGGATACCGCCGCCGCGTAACCCATCTCGTAGCGCAGAAAACCGTAGTCCTCAATATGGTTTACAATCAGCTGGGACGCATAGCCCGGCGAAGGATTACCTGTCAGCAGCGTGAAGATCGTGCCCGCCTGGAAGGCATTGACGATGGCCATAACCGCCGCAAACAGCATCTGGGGTTTCATGCTGGGAATGACAATGTAAATCATCTCCTGGAACCTGTTCTTGATGCCGTCGATGGCTCCCGCCTCGTACAGGGATTCATCCGTGTTCAAAATACCGGCAATCAGGGACAAAAAGCCGATGCCCATGCTGGACCACAGTCCAATGATAATGACGATGGGCAGCAGATAGTTGACGTTGATCAGCCAGATGACCGGCTCATTCAAAACGCCCAGGCTCATAAGCCAGTTGTTTAACAGTCCGGTCTGGTCGCCGGAAAAAATCACTTTCCACACCACGGTCATTGCCACGCCGGCCGTCATGCTGGGGGAGTACAGAATCAGGGCAAACACTGTCCGAAAGCCCTTGGTCAGGTTGCACAGCGCCCAGGCCAGAATAAAGGACAGTACATAGCCTCCTACGCCTACGATCAGAGCATACACTACGGTGTTGGGCAGTACATACTGCATGAACACTTCGTCATTGGTCAGCACGGTTATGTAATTCAGAAAGCCCACCCAGGACGGAAACTCAATGGCATTGAAGTTGGTGAAGGATAATACCACTGCCAACAGCACCGGCACCAGGATAAATACGGTAAAGGCCAGGCCATAGGGCGCAATGAACAGATAGCCGTTCTTGTTGTTGCTGCGCTTGCTTATTTTATTCTTTTTTACTTTTGTCTCTGCCATAAATTATCCTCACCTCCTATTCTCTTCCCAATATTTCACGTACAGTGTCTATGGTTGGTATATTGTAGTCCTCTATGGTATTGCCCTCGCTGTCGATAAACTCAAATTCCTCCAGCTTGCGGTTGAACTCACGATTGATGGTTTTCACCGCCTTGTCGATACGGGTCTGGGCCGTCTGCTTATTGACCACAATATCGTTAAAGGCATTGCTCATCTCACGCTCCAGCAGATATGTGCCGGGGACTCTGGCCACATCCACCACATGGCTCACCTGCTCCGCAATGATCTGCTTGTCGCTGGTGTCCCATGGCAGCTGCATGAAGGCTTCCATATTGGCCGTGGTCCACATGTATTCGTTGCCGTAGGTAATCTGCAAAGTCTGTCCGAACTCCGCCTGCACCTCTGTGGAAGACCACCATTTTACAAACTCCCAGGCCATGGCCTCCCGCTCACTGTCGGACTTGAAGATCACACTGCTCTCCGCACAGCCGCAGACCGTGCGGTCTATAGTGCCGTCCTCCCGCACCATACCGGGCACGAGAGAGATGCTCCAGGAGTTCTTCAGCTCCGGCGCCGCATTGGTCAGCAGATTGTAGACAGCGTAGTCCGCCACCCCGATAGGCATGTCGCCGTTGCGGAAGTGCTGATAAAAATTGTCAATATTGATAGGCATGTTATAAATGGTAAACAACTCTGTCAAATAGGTAAAGCCGTCCACCGACTCCGCACTGCCAAGCGCCGTGCCCTCCTGGGCGGTAGCTCCGTACAGAGAGCCGCCAAACTGGTGAATCAGCGGTGTGGTGCCGTGGAAATTGCGCATCAGCAGCATGCCGGACACGGGCTGATAATAGTTCAGTCCTCTCATCTGCAGCTCCGGCAGCATGTCGATCACATCCTGCATCGAGTCCGGCACATCCAATCCCAACTTCTCCAATATATCATTTCTGTAGTACAGCACCCAGAAATTCATGGTCTCAGGCATGGCATAGATGCCGCCGTTGATACAGGAGGTCAGGAAAAAGCCTTCCTCATAGGGGGACGCCACCTGCCGGAAATCATCGAACTGGGTCATATCCACCAGCGCTCCACGGATGGCAAGCTCATAGGGAATGGTATAGTTGATGCCCGTAGCCACGTCCGGAGCCTTGCCGGAGGTGTTGGCCAGCACCAGCTTATACTGGTCGGGCATGATGGAAATATCCACCTCAATGCCCGTCTGAGGGGTAAAGTACTCGTCGATCATTTTCTGCATGATCTGCACATACTGGCTGGAGCGGTTTACCCATACCTGCAAGTGCTCCGGGTCCGTGTTGCTGGTGGAGTATGCCTGATCAGTAAAGGAAGTCACAAACCGCTTTATATTCATGCCCGCAGATACAAAGACATTGGGCTTTTTAGGGAGGACCGCATCCTCCTGATAAATATAGATTCTGTCGATGGCCAGCCTGTTTTTAATCAGTGTATCCACCGTGTTCGCCAGATGTCTGTTGGCGCTGGAGGCGCTGGTGCACAGCTCCGCCACGCGGAAAGGTATCTCATCTGGCTCCTCCGCCAGGGAGATCAACTGCTGGGCGGCAATGCTCATGGAGGAAAGAACGGCGACGGTTCCCTTTTTACTCCCATATTCCTTTACCGTATCCTGCAGGGCATACAGCTGGTCGGCATAACCGTACAGCTGATCCTCAATGTCGGGAATGTAGCGGGACAGTTTCAAATCCCGATACTTGTCGGCATTGTTGCCCGCCACCTTGGTGATCTCCAGAGACAGGTCATTGATGGCGGACATAATCTCGTCCAGACCCTCCAGAATCTCCCGAATCTCATCGATGCTGATAGTGAAGGATATGGTATGTGTGCCCTTCTCCAGATACACGCCTATTTTCTCCCCGTTGTCATCTGTGAGGGTAGTCGTCTGATATTTGGTGGTATAGGCCATGGGGTAGGATTCCAGCTGCTGGTTGGGAATCTTCCCGTCTATCTCTATATTGAGGAATACCGGAAAGTTATTTTTGTCGGACTGCCGGTAATTCATCCCTATGTAATAGTAGCCGTCTTTGTACACGTCAAACTGATATGTCACTTTCTGCCCGGCCGAGGTAAAGGAATCGGAATCGATGGTGTTGAGCACCGTGTCCTTGACCTCGTAGGGATAGAGGCTGGTATCATACTCCGCTATACCATGGATGGCAGAATCGTTCCGATAGGTGAAGTCTTCGCCCTGAAGCTCAATAAGCTCCTCGCCTTCCGCCCTCTGACTGCCGGTGTATTCCGGAACCTGCTCCGGTGCGGCAAGCACCAGCGCTCCCAACAGGAAATTGCCCTCGCCGACCTCCAATCGGATCTCATGGCTGCCGGCCTCCAGTTCCAGCGTCAGGGGACGGGAACGTCTGTAGCTGCCATCGCTTAAGTTTTTGCGCTCCCACTGAATCAGCTTATCCGGCACAGTCACGATCTCGTTATTATAGCGGTCATAGGATTTCTCGCCACTGTGTATCCAGGTGGTCTCAAATTCCAGATTCCGGCACTCATAATAAGGATACTCCCCATCCACGGTCATAGCCAGACCTACAGGAAGTACGGATTCGTCATAAGACAGATAGTCAAAGCCCAGATAGTATTGAGCCGTCTCCGGTACATCCACCTGTAGAGTGACCACATCCCCTACATGGAGATCCACCACTGCGTCCGCCAGCTCATATCCCCTGGTCTCGGAGGTGACCTGACCTGACTCCGCGCCGGCTATCCGGTCTGCCGCTCTCATGACCACTTCATCACCGGTATACATGGGCGCTCTGTAGCCAGCGCTCACCCTGGTGTAGTTGTTGGTGATCATCTCGTTGACATATCCGCCGTCAGAGGTGTAGGTGGACACAGCCCCGTCATCTGTCTCGGCCCTCAGCTCCCGGCAGGGAACAGCGGACAGAAGCATGGTGGCAGCAAGCGCTGTGGCCGTCAATTTTGCACCGCTTTTCTGCTTCATAATGATAACCTTTCCTTTCCTTTTTTATTTCATTAAATAATTAAGTATTTTAGTAAACCCTATACAATTCTAAGTTACTATGTTTTGGGCAAAAAGTCAATGCTGGAAATATATTTTTTTTGTGCTATTTTATATGTGTGAGAGTGTTTTTTATTCTTGATTTGGGCACTCTTGGGAAAATGGACAAAACCGAGGGTGTATCTTTGGAGAAATTGCACTATTGGGAGGAGGGAGATTGATTATGTTTCAGAAAAAACAAGGTTTGAAGATGACAGGATGTCTGCTTGTGGCTGCATGCCTGCTCACTGCCTGCGGTACTCCGGCGGATGTCTCCACGGGAGACGAGGCGTTGGTTGACACGGCTGCCGAGGTGTCTACGGAAGAGACCGCGGACGAGGGGGCGGTGAATCCCGCCGCCAGCTATGTAATACACACGGATACCTCGGCGCTGGATACCTCCCACGCCATCAGCGATACTCTCTATGGTATCTTTCTGGAGGATATCAATCATGCTCTGGACGGAGGGCTGTATGCCGAGTTGGTGAAAAACCGCTCTTTTGAGTACGGCGGCATTGCCGGCAATCAGAATAAGCATGGGTGGACGAGTGTTGACACCACGAAGGAGTTTTTGGATTTTTCCATTATAGACGGGTCGGAGGACGGGAGCTGTCTCCATGAGAACAATCCCCACTATGCCCGGCTTACCTGTACCAATGTGGAAGCGCAGCCAGGGATTTTCAACAGGGGATACCTAAACGGGCTGAACCTTGAAGCGGGTGAAGAGTATGTGTTTTCCGTCTATCTGAGATGTCCGGACGGCTCCGGCAGCGCTGTGACCGTGAGCCTGATGGATCACGGCTCTTTGCTGGCATATCAGGAGATCTTGGAGGTAACTCAGCAGTGGCAAAAATATGAGTTTACATTGACGATAGACCCTTCCCCAACGCCGATGGAGGATGCGATAGGCAGCAACCTGGAAAACGTAGGTCCGGCATTGCTGGTGCAGATCAACGATGGCACGGTGGATATGGACATGGTGAGCCTGATGCCTGTGGACACCTACAGGGATCTGCCCATTCGCAGGGACCTGGGAGAGATGCTGGAGGCTTTAAACCCCTCCTTCCTGCGTTTCCCCGGCGGCTGTGTCATCGAAGGGCGGGATGAGGAGTCCATGTACAGCTGGAAGGATTCTATCGGCGGCGGCGCCCAGCTGACTGTGGGGGATGTGACCACCACCGGCGGCGTGGAGGTGCGGCCCCAGAGCTACTCCATATGGAAGGGCACTCAAAGCCATCCCTATTACACCACATACGGCATTGGATTCTATGAATTTTTCCGGCTGTGCGAGGCATTGGACTGTATGCCCGTCCCGGTGTTGAACGCGGGTATGACCTGCCAGGTACAAAGCCCGAAATACATTGTGTATGATATAAACAGCGAAGAATTCCGCCAGTGTGTGCAGGATGCGCTGGATCTGGTGGAGTTCTGCAGGGGCGACGACTCCACTTACTGGGGAAGCATACGCATCGCCATGGGACACGAGGAGCCTTTTGCCCTAAAATATATCGGTATCGGCAACGAGCAATGGCAATCCGAATATTTCCAGCACTACCGCCGCTTTGTGGACGCCTTTAACGAGGCCGCCCAGGAGAACCCTGAGCTATACGGTGACATTCGGCTGATTGTTGCCAATAGCACCTCCTCCGGCGACCGGGTGGGCTGGAACTATGTGGAGGACTGCGCCGACTGGGGTGATGAGATCACCACACTGGTGGATGAGCACTATTACGAGTCCCCCTCCTTCTTTTTCACTAACACCCACCGCTATGACAGCTACGACAGGGACAGCCAGGCCAAGGTGTTCCTCGGAGAGTATGCCGCCCAGTCCAACACTCTGGAAGCGGCGCTGGCGGAGGCCGCTTATATGACGGGCTTGGAGAAGAACGGAGACGTGGTGGAGATGGCCTGCTATGCGCCGCTGTTTGGCAACCGGCTGGAGAGCCAGTGGAGCCCGGACATGATCTGGTTTGACAACGCCACCTCCTACGGTTCCGTCAACTACTATGTGCAGCAGCTCTACGCAAATAATAAAGGTATAGTGAATCTGCCCACGGAGCTGACGGTAAACGCTGCCGCCTCCGGCGGTCTCTCCGGCAGGGTAGGGCTGGGCAGCTGGCAGACCAGCGTGGCCTATGACAATTTGACTGTCACCGACAACGCCACCGGTGATATACTGTATCAGGCGGATTTTGAGGACGGAGAACTGCCTGCGGACATGGAAATCTGGAAGGGCGACTGGTCCGTAAATGACGGACGGCTGGTACAGAGTCACACCGGCAATCCCAGCGACGTCAATACCGGGGACAGTCTATATATGGGGGACACAAGCTGGAGCAACTACACCCTGACTGTGGAGGCGGAGATTCTCTCCGGCGCCGAGGGATTTTTGATTCCGGTATGCGTCCAGGGTACGGACAACAACCTATTCTGGAATATCGGCGGCTGGGGCAACACGGTGTCCTGTCTGCAGATTGTATCAGGTGGCAGCAAGAGCGGACAGATTACCGGCACTGCTAAAAATTTAAATCTACAGCACGGTCGAACCTATACAATCAAGGTCATGGTGGAGGACAGCCATGTGGAAGGCTATCTGGACGACACCAAATATCTGGACTACACGTATCAGGCGCCCATGGCTCTGTACGAGTCCGCCAATGTGGATGAGAACGGTGACATTATCATCAAACTGGTGAATCCCACGGAGCACGGCATTGTTGTGGACACCCGGCTGGAGGATTTCTCCGCCGATAAATACAGCGACACAGCACAGGTGACAGTATTGTCAGGTGATTCCCTGACCGCGGTGAACAGCTTTAACGAGCCGGAAAAAATGATTCCCGAGGCGTCAGAGACCACCATAGGCGCGTCCTTTACCTATGAGGCGCCCGCCTATTCCCTGTCCATCCTGCGAATCAGCGCCTCCGACAAGTAATAAAAATATAAAAAGAGTACGGGACTGCTCGCTGCCGTTCCGTACTCTTTATTTTGTTTTTTCACAGCTTACAGGACGTTGGCCATGAGTTTACTGGCTGTCAGCAGGAAATTCTTATCCGATTCCGACCAGCGGAATCGATCACTGAACGTCTCGAAGAAAAAGTACAGGTTCTCCCCCTTTTTGTCCTGATAGCTGAAACACACCATTCCCTCTATCCGGCTGTTCCGCAGAATCTCATACAACTCCCTGTTTACTCCTTCCAGATTGGTTATATGGCCGGCCATCAAATAATGAGGGTGGTCCAGCATTTTCACCAGTTCATCATCTGTTATAAAGGCATGCATGTCCGGCACAGGCTGATAGTCCCCACTGGTATACAACGGCTGCTGCCGTCCTGCGCGATATATCCGTACACCGTCTATCTCAAAAGCCGCCCGTATCTGATCCATGATCTCCTCTATGGCGCCCGTGCCCTCTGTGAACAGTCGGATACCGATATCCGCTACCACATCCGCCAGATACTCCGCCTTCTCCAGAGGGTCCATGGTATGGCGGATGGACTGCCCCTCCTCCGCCAGCTTTCCATGCTTGTCTTCCTCGTAGATGATAAAGCGATTCTTGCCCTTGAATTTTGCCAGATACAGACATTTGTCCGCCTTTTTAAACAGCTCATCATAGGTACTGCCATCCGTAGGCGCCAGACTGACGCCAATCGACAGAGTGACCTTGCAGCTCAGACTCTCAAAGGCGTTCTGCACCCTCTTTCGTATGGAAGTCAGAATGGCACGCAGCTGCACCTCCGTAGTGATCCAGTTGGTAAAGATAAAGAACTCATCCCCACCAAAACGACCCACAATTCCCCGCCCGTTTAAACTGCTGTTGATAATGGAGGCAACCTGGCCGATAACCTTGTCACCGTACATATGCCCATAGGTATCGTTAATATTTTTAAAATTGTCAATATCTACTATGGCCATGTAATGCATCTCTCTGTCTGCCGCCAGCATCTCTGTCGCATATTCCGCACAGGCCCGCTTGTTCAGCAAGCCGGTGAAGGAGTCCTTGCCCTCCGCAGTGGCATAATAGGGAACGACATCCTCCTCCCGCTGGTCTAATATTCTGAGTATGCCCAGCACCACACGCCCATTGTCGTGTTTATAAACCACCTTGCCGTCGATATGAATCAGACCCATCACTGTCTTACAATAGGGGGTCGGTCCCCGCAGATCACAGCTAAAATTCTCCTGCGCACTGAGCAGATGCTGGCAGAATTCCTCCAACTCGTCCTGATAACTGGGCCGGGGATACATGGCTTTTACAGTCTCCTTGAACTGTTCCAGATTGCACTTAAGCAGCACGGTGGACTGGATTCCCACATAGCGGAACACGGCAATGCAGTCCTGATCCACATCGTAATCAAAGAGAAAATCCTGATACATGGACAGAAACGCCCTGTATCTGTTGGAGTCATTAGAGGCCTGCAGATATCTTTCCTCAATGGTAAAAAGATTGTAAATCATCAGATCCAACACCGGCTCTCCGTTTACCGTGCGACCCTGGTTGCTGATGGTTATATCTACCTGTTGGTACTCCTCTTCCTTTCCCCGCATGGCCGTCAGAATCCGCGCCGACTGCCCTATCTCCAAACTGTCGCAGAAGTGACAAAACTCTTCTCTCAGATCCGGGTGAATACAGTCGGACATACAGATACCTACGGTTTTTCCCTGAAAATGATAAAAATACTCATCTCCCATTAAAACCATATATTCTTTGTTTATAGACGTGCTGCAATATATCATGTCCGACGGTTGTTTTGACACATATTCTGCAATCTTCATATTTTCCTCTTCTCTGCATATCTGTAGTTGCGATATTGCCCTAATCAGTATTTGGATGTACGTTTTATCACCTCATCCAACTCCCGCATCAGAATTTCGATGTTGATGGGCTTTGCTATGTGGCCGTTCATACCGCTCTTCAGCGCCTGCTGCTTATCCTCCTCAAAGGCGTTGGCAGTCATGGCCACAATCGGTATTGACGCCAATTCAGAATTCTCCAGTTTTCGAATAGCCTCGGTGGCCTCGTAACCATTCATCACCGGCATCTGTACGTCCATCAGCACCATCTGATAATATCCCGGCTGAGAACGGCTAAGCATATCCACCGCCACCTGCCCGTTCTCTGCAACCTCGGTGGTAAATCCCGCTCCCTCAAGAATAGCCACGGCAATCTCCTGATTGAGTTCATTGTCCTCCGCCAACAGTATTCGGCCCGTATAAAGCTCCCGGGATTTGCCGCTGTCGGCATTGCCCTCCTTCTCCGTATTAAGAATAGATTTCAGACATCCTCTCAGCTCCGACAGAAACAGCGGCTTGCTGCAAAATGCGGTGACACCCGCCTCCAAAGCCTCATCCTCAATGTCAGACCAGTCGTAGGCAGTCAGCACCACAATGGGCTTGTCCTTGCCCGACTCCTGCCGTATTCTCTGAGCCAACTCGATTCCATTCATATCGGGCAGCGGCCAGTCTATGATATATACCTGGTAATCGTCCTGGCGCATAATTGCCTGGCGCGTGCGCAGCACAGCCTCTTTCCCGGACATAGTCCACTCCGCACGCAATCCGATCTGCTGGAGCATACTGGATACGCTGTCGCAGGCGTTAAAGTCGGAATCCACCACCAGTGCCCTGAGATCCTTCAGCTCGGGAATTATTCCGGACTCCTTCTTTCCCTGATACAGACGGAAAGTTAGGAAGACAATACACTCCGTTCCTTCGCCTTTCTTGCTCTTTACCTCTATGGACCCCTGCATCATGTCCACAATATTCTTGGTGATTGACATACCCAGCCCGGTTCCCTGAATCTTGCTGATAGTGGAGTTGCGCTCCCGTTCAAAGGGTTCAAATATATGCTCCAAAAATTCCTCGCTCATGCCTATGCCGGTGTCTATGATATGGAATTCATAGTTGGCAAAGCCCTCCGGCGCACCTTCATTCTCAGCTACTTTTACAGTCACTTTTCCGCCCGGATCAGTGTATTTTACAGCATTGCTCAACAGATTTAGGAGAACCTGATTAAGCCGCAGTCCGTCGCAGTAAATATCCTCATTCCGAATATCCTTGGCATCCATATACAGTTCCAGCTGCTTGGCATGGATATCCGCCTGCATAATACTGCGGAGATTGTGCAGGATATCGGGCAGGCTGCAAGGCTTTTCCTCCAAATGCATCTTACCGCTCTCAATTCGGCTCATATCCAAAATGTCGTTTATCAGGCTCAACAGATGATTTCCCGACGTCATGATCTTCTGTAGATACATCTCCACATGTTCCTTGTGATCAATATGGCTGAGCGCCAATGTTGTAAAACCGATAATGGCGTTCATCGGAGTGCGGATATCATGGGACATATTGGAGAGAAACACGCTCTTGGCCTCATTGGCGCGGTTCGCCTGAGAAAGCGCATCCTCCAGCAGCGCCTTTTTCTTCATCTCATTGCGGGTTTCCTCATCTACGCTGCGCAGTCCCAGTACGACCCCTCTGTACCTGTCCCATTTTCCGGCCTGCACAGCTGCCATCTGGAAATATTGTACCTCCCCACAGCAGGTTATGCGGTAATTGATAAAGCACATCTTCTTTTCCGACAGCTCTTTTTCCAGCCATTGGGCGGAGGCCGCCTGTCTCATGCTCTCTCTGTCGTCCGGGTACACGCCTGTCTCTATATAACGCCCCATGCATTCCTCCAGGGTCAACTCCCCGGAAAACACCTCCTGCAGCACATTGTCCGGGTATTCGCCGATCCGGAGGGCATTGCCCTCTCCAGTGTCCAGATTAAAGAAACATACCAGATTGTACTCGATACTGAGCGCATGGATCAGCTCTTTCTGGTGCTGATCCTTTTCCATCTGCTTTCTCTCTTCATACTGTTTCTGAGCGGTACAGTCCAAAAGAAATCTCTGGTAGAGCAGTTCACCGTTTTCCTGTATGAGCTTAATATTGCCCATAATATGTAAAATATCGCCGTCCGCATGCTTTACGCGGTAGGCTGTTGTGATACTATCCCCCTCCTGCTTTAACGTCTTCAAACTCTCCCGCAGCTTGGGCTTATCCTCTTCCAGAACGGAGGCCGCCATCATGTCAAAACCCGCCTCCATCAATTCATCCTCGGATTCATAGCCCAGAATACGCAGCGCAGCTCCATTGATACGGATAATTCGCGACCCGTCCAGGCTATGACACATTACGCCACAGTCCATGGAGGTAAACACCGCCTCCAGCGTCTGGGTCTTTTTAATCAATTCCTGCGCGTACTCCTGCTCCTTGGTCACATCAACCGCTACGCCCACTGTACCCATAACGCTGCCGTCCACATTAAACAGCGGGGACTTGTAGGTGGTGAGCAGTCTGGTTCCCTCCTGTGTCTGAATACATTCTCCGGCAACGCAGGTCTCCCTCTTTTCCATGACTATGCGCTCCGATTCAATGCATGCGGGATCATCCTGCTCCACATCCCAGATAGAGGCATGTCTGTGGCCCTCCACCTGTTGTCTGGTCTTGTTGACCACGCTGCAGAAACTGTCGTTCACCTTCTCATGAACACCGTCTTTATCCTTGTACCAGATCAGGTTGGGAACGCTGTTGACCGTAGTCTCCAGATACTGGCTGGTCTCCCAGTAGTCCTTTTGCAGCTTGCAGGACTGCTGCCACCGCAGAAAACGAAATCTCAGTTCCCCGTCAGACATGGGCAATATCCATATATCCTGTATCTGCGGCAGACAATCCGACAGCACATCCATCTGCTCTCTTTCCGCCAACAAAATCAATTCTGTTTCCGGTCTTTTCCAGGAGATCAGTTCCCCTGCCGCACAGGCTGCGTCCATATCCCGCAGGTCAATGAAAATCACATCGGCCTTGGCCGCCAATTCCTCCCGGGGACTGTCACTCTCCAGAAAAGCGTGGGTAAAGGACTCCATCGGAGTCATCTCTTTGACAGTCTTCCAAAAATCCGGTTGACGGCTTATAAAATAAATATGCATATGACAATGATACATTGACTTTTCCCCCATGCGCTGCGACATTTTGTATGTATTTGTCCATAATCAATTTTATGCCCACTATAATTTTAACAATCGTCCGGCCCCCTGTCAACAAAAGAATAGTGTTCTATGGATTTAGCAGCTCTATGACATATCTTCCCTCAATCAGTTCAAATCCGTTTTTCCGGTAATATTTTATCAAAGGTTCGTTTTCTGCAATCAAAATAATATACAGATAATCTCTGTATTTTTCTTTGATACGTCTCAGCAATTCTCCACCTATGCCCATACCTTGATACTCAGGGTTCACACAGAGATAATGGACGTATGCCGTCAGCTCACTGTCATCTATGGCATTAACCAGTCCCACAAGCCTGTCGCCGGACCAGGCTGTAATCACTGTCTCACAGTGGTCCAGCGCTTTTTTCAATCTCTTCGGATAATTGGCGGACAACCAGTCAACCGACCGGAACAATGACTGCAGATCCTCCGTGGAATACTTTCTTATGTCCGTGTATACAATTTCCATTTCAGCCTCCACAAATAAAACACTTCTTTTGCTATTTTAACATTATACAGGCCGGTTTATCAAGGCTTTCTGAGCCGAGCTGCCGCCATCAGCAGATCCAGGCAGCGCACCTCCTCCAGCCAGGGTTCATATTCGTGGACATGGGAGTTCAACGTCATGTCAGGGGAGCCTTCAAACAGGTTCCGAATCAGTCTTTCGCAGCAGACTCTCAAATCCTCCCCCTGCTGCCGGTCTTCAAAAAGCAGTTTCTCCAGGAGCCACGCCAGAGTATGGAGCTGCTCCTGGGCGTCCAGCGCCGTCAGCCGGGAGACATCCGCTGTAATCTCCCCCAGCCGGATGCCGCGGCTTTGACCAACCTGCACGATATGGCCCCGGAGTATTTCTCCGAGCTGCGGTTCAATGGGCAGGTTTTTCTGCTCCATCCACATATGGACTTCCCCGCAGGTTTCCTCCCCGCATTGCGGCTCCCACTCAGACAGCAGCTCCCGGGTTTCCGGAGTTTTGTCGTACACCCGGTAATCCTCCAGCAGCAGAACACAGTCTCCGTATTTTAGATATTCCCCCGAACCGCCAATGACCAAAATAGTAGAGACGTCCCGCTCACTCAGCTCCCGGATTCTGTCGGTGTAAGGGACAATAGGCTCCTTGCGCACCAGCCTGCGCATGAGCCGGTCCCGGATCATAAAATTGGTGGCGCTGGTGTCCTCGTCTATCAGCAGACAGCTGCTGCCGCCGTATACCGCCTCCACAATGTTGGCGGCCTGAGATACGCTGCCGCTGGCGTGGATGGTAGAAAAGGCGTGTGTGCCACCCGCACCGGGCAAATAGGAGAAAAAGGGGGAAAGGTCCGTAGGCTGGACATACCTGCCGTCCTCCGCATAAATCTTGCAGGCGCTCTCCTGGGTAAGCACATACTCCCTGCCGTCTCCCCTTACGTGGAAATATATCCCCTGCTCCAACGCGTCCAGCAGTGTACTTTTGCCGCCATAGCCGCCGCCCGTAATGACGGTAATCCCTTTTCTTATGCCTAATCCGCTCAGCATAGCCCCGTCCTCAAAGGGGATTGTCACCCGCAGACTGGGCGGCGACTGAAAGGGAACCGCCCCCTCCAGAGGTTTCTCGGTATCTCCCTGTCTGGGCAGAATACTGCCGTCCGCCACAAAGGCCAGCAGACCGTTTTTCTCCATATACTCCCGTATCTCCAACTGTCTTTTATAGAACCTGAGCTGCTCCACAAGGCTCTCTTTGTCTGCGATCTCCAGGCTGTCACAGAGGGTATCCAGCAGCAGTTTCACGCCCTTGTAGCCGCTCTTGCCGTTGACGCTGTGGCCGCCTATCAGAGGGAACTGAAAGGCAATCCGCAGCCGGAACGCTTTTTGCTCCTCCACATACAGGCAGCCGGAACGCCTGCGGACTGCGGCGTTCGTTTCCTGCATGGAGAAATCCGGTTTTTCACGGGCATCCTTGCGGTCGTTCTGCAGAGATTTTCCCACAGCGTTCACCGGAGCCGACAGGTTTCTCAGCAGCCAGTCCTCACAGGCAATCTGCCCCCAGGCCAGCTCCTTTTCGCAGTTCAGCAATCCCTCCGGTATCCACACATATAGCGTCACCCTCTGAGGAGTGCGAAATCCCGTGCCTGCAAAAGTAAAAGAAATTCCCCGATAGTAAAAGATTTTTTCGTCCTCTATCGGCTGCTCGCTGCTGCTAAGCTTGCTGATATAAATCTGCTTGTCTGTGTAGAGCTTGTGTAGGCAATCCTTGTTCTGTGTGTGGCTTTGTGTCATGATTTTTTTAAATTCATTCATTTTTATGTTCTCCTCTTTCTGCCCGTTTCTGCGGGCGCTTCCATACAACACTGTTCGGCAGGATAATGCAGATTGCGTGGGAGAACAGACAGGTGCGGCCGACCGGTATTTTTGTACGACAGAAAAAGACATACCTGCGTCGTATGTCTTAGCCCTTCTGATTCTATTCTAATTCCATCGTGGTTCCCGGGGGAATGCCCGTATCGACCTAGTACATATGAAAATAGAAAGGAATGGCTAATATGACATTTACCGCATATGCACTTGTTCTCATCATATTAACCACCGCCTTTCCCTGTATTCCTGCACTTAATAAACTGATAAACTCAGAATAACATCTGCATGTGTGAAAGTCAATCCTTTTGGGATTTTATAGTAAACAAAAAAGAAATTTCTAATTTCGCTAACTATAATTCAGACATCACGGCCAGCTCCTCCACATAGTCCGAACATTGCCGCAGTATCTCCTCCACAGTGGATATGACAAACCTGTCAAGTTCCTCCGGGGAAAGATAGGTTTCACGCACCTTAACGTTTGCCGCCCCGTCCCGGTAGAACGCTGTGATAAACTGCCTGCGTTTCTCAAAGGCGTCCGGCGCAAAAAAATCCACATATCTGTTGAGCAGTTTCTCCATGTTCTCATATATCCGAAACGCCTCAAAGTCCGGGTTCTGCCGCAGATACATAAAATCCAAATCGTACCAGTCCCGCTTGATTTGGCTCCAGAAAGCCGTCCGGTCCCTGTCAAACAACTCGGGGAATTTGTCTTTGGCCCCGTATCCAATCTCCTCGGCCCACAGCTTGTCCGTCAGAAGATGTGTCAGATAGCCGAAATAAAAAGCATAGGCCTCATCGTCATAGCTCTTTCTCAGGGAGTCGGTGAAAAAGCTCTCTATAAAACGCTCCTCGTGTACCTCCTTGATTCCGTTTTGGTCCACAACGCGAAAGTGGGAGACCCCTGCATCCGGCAGATAGCCGGAACCGTCCGCCGTGGGGATACCGCTGTCCGGCGCAATATTCCCCAGAATGAACGCATCCACATGCTTTAAACCAAGCTGCTTATAAATTCCCTGCGCCACGCGCAGATGTATCATCCATGAGGCCATCGCTCCACTCCTCTCTCAGGGGCCTTAAAAATAGACGATTGCGAAACTTCCTTTCGAGATACAGGGAATGGGCAATATAGATAAAATAAGGGCGACTTGCCACCGCATCGGAGCCCGTTTTTATCTATATTGACCAGTCCCGTCACTTGCAGAGAACGTTTCGCAATTACCTTAGTTTTTAAAAATTGTGGGTCCGAAAAGGCGCCATGGGCAGACCGTTTGCGCCAAAGACTGTCACTTCGCCATAGTTTGTCCACAGATACCTGGCCATGACAGGCTCCTTGACCTCCGGGGAATGCAGGAACACTCTGTCGCCTTCAAAGACGGCCCGGGCCTCCCGGAACACACCGTCACTGCCCGCCAGCTCAAAGCCGGATATCTCTTCTCCCCGGCAGACAAAGCCATCCTGAGCATAGTCAAAGGTCAGCTCCATGCCCCCGTCCCGGTAGAGGAAATCCCGATATATGGGGCCAAATGCCTCCTTCTCGGCGATCACATGATACACACCCCACAGCGCCTGCAGCGCCAGCCTCTCTCCTACGGGTTTCTTGTTCTTGGGGTGAATCTCGTGGAACTGCCCACAGTCGATGGCCACTGCTATGCCGGTGTTTCTCATCATTTGAAACGCCCGCATCTGGCTCTCCCGTATGATACACCAACTCTTGGTGTCCGGGTCATGCTGGTATCTGTGCATGGGGAGCTGCACCATCAGAAACGGCAGCCTCTCATCCCCCCAATCCTGTCTCCACTGCTCTATTAGGCCGGTAAACAGCGCATAATAATCCTGGGGCCTGTGATCGTCGCTCTCCCCCTGATAATAGATGAATCCCTTGAGCGTGTAGGGCGCCACCCTTTTCAGCATGGTTTCATACAGGCCCGATGGTCTGGTGTAATTGGCACAGTTCATGGGGCCGGGATATCGGCACGGACCAATCAACTCCTGCACCTTGTCAAACGCCATCATGGGTTCCTTCTCATAGACGGCTGCCGCTCTTTTGTCCCAATCCTCCTGGTAGGCCTGATATTCCTGATATTCTCTGATCTGTTCTGCCACTGATTTCTGTATGGCCTCAGAATTCTCATAATCTTCCACATAACTGCGGGTGGCCTTCCGGGCCAGTATGGCCTCCCGGCTCATCCAACAGCTGGCGGAGGTGCCGCCCCAGTTACAGCCGATAACGCCCACGGTGACATGCAGCCTGCGGGCCAGCTCCTGGGCAAAATAAAAGCCCACTGCGGACCAGTTTGCCGCGTCCTGCTCTCCAAAGCGTTTCCAGTGAGAGTCTCTCTCCACTTCCTCAAAATCCGCGGCTTTATAAGCCTGCTTGGGCGTGTAGAAAAAACGTACCAGAGGAAAATTCCCATTTTGCAGGATTTCCTTTCCGCCCTCCGCATCCTTCAGCTCCAGCTCCATGTTGGACTGCCCGCCGGCCAGCCATACTTCGCCCACGGCAATATCCGTAAAACGAATACATTCCTGTCCATCGCTGATCTCCATGCACAGGTTCTCCTGGGCCTCCCGCTCCGGCAGATAGGCCGTCCATCTCCCGTCCCGGCACTTGGTCAGGACACGGTCCTCCCCCAGCGTCACCGCAATCTCTCTGCCAGTGTCGCCTTCGCCAAACACGCATATCTTTTTGTTCCTCTGTAATACCATATGATCGCTGAATACCGCCGCTGCTCTCAACATATCTATTCTCCTTTGCTGGCATGTTTTCTTTCTACTTGGTTGTCTCTTTATTAGCAATTATATTTTCCCGTGTTTTTTCTGTCAAGCGCCACGGGGCGGCAGGACAGTCATGCGGGATATCTTATTGTTGACAAACTTGACCTCTTGTGATAGATTTCTAAATCATCCAAACCTTTATAACGGAGGTCATCCCCCATATGCACTATGTAATCGGTGATGTTCACAACAATAACCGAAAGCTCCAGAATATGTTGAAACAAATCTCCTTCGGACAGGACGACCATGTCTATATCCTCGGCGATCTATTTGACCGGGGCGAGAATGATGCCGACCCGGCAGGGGTCTACTTCACGGTTCTGAAGTTGGGGGAACAATGTACCGCTCTGCGGGGCAATCATGACCACTGGCTGGCAGATTATATCCACCAATATGATGCACTCTCAGAGAGGGAAAAACCGGGCTGTACACCCTATATGTACAACTCCTTCTATCTGCTGCAGCAGAGAC
>CAYLIM010000039.1:0-29092 GCA_964383805.1 uncultured Acetatifactor sp. | reverse complement strand
GCTCAAACTTCTTATACAGTTTTTCTAAAGAATGTGCTATAATGTTTTCCATGAGAGTACCTCCATCGTCTGTTGTTTTAGATCTTAGACAAATCCATTATAACAGAGATTCTGGTACTCTCTATTTATTTTCTCTTAGGCAACTGACAAAAACTTTACTCTATAATGGCACTCAAAAAGGAAAATTTACAACATATGATTGACAGGACGTACAAAAACCCCCTATATTAATTGTGATAAGAAAATTGATGAATCATATGAGGGAGCTGCCGCATGAAACTGAAAATTTCGATCTGTGATGACGAGGCGGAGCAGAGAGCCTATCTGGCGGACCTGGTCTTCTCATGGGCGAAAAGGAATCGCCATCTGACGGAGATCAGGCAATATGCCGACGCAAAATCCTTTCTTTTCGACTATTCTGAAGAGAAGGATTTTGATATTCTGCTTTTGGATATCGAGATGCCCGGAATGAACGGGATAGAGCTGGCAAAGACTGTCAGACATGAGAATGCGGCGGTGCAGATCGTCTTTATCACAGGGTATTATGAGTATTTCGGCGATGGTTTTGATGTGTCGGCGCTCCATTATCTGATCAAGCCGGTGGACGACGGGAAACTCTGCGCGGTGCTGGACAAAGCGGTGGATTATCTGACCTGCCGCCAGCGTTCGATTCTGCTCTCCACCTCTGAGGGCGACATAAAAGTGTCTCTGGCGGATATTCTGTATGTGGAGGCCCAGAATGTATATGTTATCGTCCATACCACGCATGAGAGTTACCGCGTGCGCATGTCTCTGGGCAAGTTCTCCGAACAACTGGACGCAACCTTTTTCAAGGTGCATCGCTCCTTTATCGCAGGACTGAAGTATATCCGGAAGATCACGCGCAACGATATCACGATGGTAAACGGCGACATCCTTCCCATCAGCCGCGGGCTGTATGATGACGTCCATGCTGCACTAATCAAGTATTTATAAGGAGTTGCTATGCTGTTTGACAGGTTAATTAAAAAAAGAGTCGCATCCTTTGAAAAAGAAATTTTGCAGAAATATTATGCCGAAGTGGAAAATATGTACACAAAAATGCGTGGCTGGCGGCATGACTACCGGCACCATATTCAGACGATGAAGGTACATGCGGCGAAGGGAGAATATGAAGAGATCACAAAGTATTTGGACATGTTGGACGACGATCTGACCAATGTGGAGACAGTGATCAGAACCGGCAACCGGATGGCGGACGCAATTCTGAACAGCAAGCTTTCCCTTGCGGCCGAAAAGGAGATCAACGTAAAGGCAGAGGCCAAAATCCCGGTGTCTCTCACAATATCAGAATTGGATCTGTGCATTGTCATCGGCAATCTGCTGGACAATGCCATAGAGGCATGTATGGAGCTGCCCCCCGATCGGCGCCTGATCCGGATTTACATGGAGATGAAAGGAAATTATCTGTACCTGGCGCTTACCAACACGGCGGGCGGCAGGAAAAAGCATAGTTTTGGCACCACCAGGGGCGAAGGACACGGCCTGGGCATCGCCCGCGTGGACGCGGTGGTCAAAAAAAGCGGCGGATATATTACAAGAGCCTCTGAGGATGAGGCCTTTTCCACAGAGGTTCTGCTGCCCCAGTAAGGATTCGTCACGATAAGCTGCAAACTTTTCGGTATAAAAAGTGCAATTGACATCAAATTATTAACATTTGACATCAATTTGCACTTTTTTTAATTTCAAATGCTATAGTTAAAGGAGGTAAATCCAATATGGGCAAAATAAAGGCAGCTGTGGAAATAAATAGACGGGAGCTATTACTGCTTTAAGTGATATGCAGGGGAGGTCAATATGATGAGTAAGGAAAAATCCAGAGAGGGGCATAGCTATTCAAAAATAAGCTGTATTGCCTGGGCTGTGAAGAATATATGGCAGCAAGACTGTCGATTTCTATTTTTCGTCTTTGCATCCATTCCTGTGGCGGTAGTCATGCCGCTAATCGGCTCCTATTTTTCCCGGGAACTGATTGACAGTATAGGAGAAGGCGCAGCTTTTTCGGAACTGACAATCCTCGTGGCGGCTTTTATATTGGCGCTTTTCCTTTTGGATCAGTCGAAAGCATATCTTGACTCGAAATGTGAGGGAAGAAGGTATTATATCACGCATATTCATCAGCACAGGATAAGTGATATTGAAAGCTATCAGACGGATTACGAGAATACGGAGAGACAGGATTTTCAGGAACTCAGAGGATATGCATGGAATGATTCCTGTCACGGCGATTGCTCCATGGAGTTTATATGGAGAGACTTAAGAAATGCGTTCATACATCTGGCAGGGATTGTGACTTATGCCTCTCTTCTGCTTGTGCTGAATCCCCTCATACTCGTTATTGTTGCAATCGTATCTCTGGGATCTTATTTTACCACGCGATGGCAGGCGGTCTACTACGAGAAGAACAAGCAAAAGTGGGAGAAAGAGATTCGGAAAAAGAGCTATTTGGGTGAACTGTCCGAAGATTTCTCCAGAGCCAAGGACATCAAGCTCTATGCGCTGGAGGGCTGGCTGGACGGTATGATGCGGGACTATCAGGCGTATATTCTGATGTGGAACAAACGCTGCAATCTGCGGGGACTGTGGGCGGCTGTTCTGGCTGGACTCATGGCCTTTGTTCAGAATGGCGCCGCATATCTTGTCCTGATCGGAGTTTTGCTGGATGGGGGGATCACCGTAGGAGAATTCGTTTTCTATTTCGGACTGGTCGGCAGCATCGGGGGCTTTTTGCAGGGAATTATCAGGGACGTGGCGTATCTCAATACTCGCGCCGAAAAGATTGCATACTACCGGGAACTTTATAATTATCCCAACCGGTTCAACCATGGGGAAGGCTGTGCTCTGCCGAAGGCTCCTGTTGCCATCGAGCTGAAGGACGTCTGGTATCGCTACGAGGGCGCCGAAGATTATACCCTGAAGGGAATCAATCTGGTCATAGCAGGCGGTGAAAACCTGGCGCTGGTGGGGATGAACGGCGCCGGAAAGACCACATTGATAAAGCTGATCTGCGGAATGTATACCCCCACAAAAGGAGAGATTCTAGTGGGAGGGAAAAAGATTTCTGAGTACAATATCGAGGAATACTATTCCTTGATTTCAGCTGTTTTTCAGGAGATTCGCGCAGTTGCCTTCACCTGCTGGGAGTTCGTGGCGAGTGTGGACCCCGCGCGTCCTGGGGCAAGGGAGGACGCCATCGCCGCTATGAAAGCGGCAGATATCTACGATAAAATCAATGCGCTGCCCTGCGGGATCGACACGCATTTAAGGAAGGGAGTTTACGAGGATGGTGTGGACTTATCTGGCGGAGAGATGCAGAAACTGGTGCTGGCCCGCGCTATATACAAGGATGGTGCAATCCTTGTGCTGGACGAGCCGACGGCGGCGTTGGACCCCGTTGCGGAGAACAATCTGTATCAGCAGTACAAGTCTCTTACGGCGGGAAAGACCTCGATCTACATCTCCCATCGTTTTGCCTCGACACATTTCTGCGACCGCATTGTACTGTTGGAAAATGGCGTCATAACAGAGAGCGGAACGCATGAGGAGCTGATGGAGAAAGACGGTCAGTATGCATATATGTTTGGAGTGCAGAGCCAATATTACAAGGAGGACGATATTCATGCATAAAGAAAATGTAACCAAAAAAGCGCTTAAAATATACCATGCATATAATCCCAAATATTTTCCACTCTGTTTCCTGCAGATTGTGTTCCAAAATATTTCTCCCTACTTCAACCTCTGGATGTCCGCCGAAATCGTGACAGCGCTCTATGAGGGCCGGGAACGGCGGGAACTGTATCTTCTGGTCGGCGTCACTCTGCTGGGCAATCTCCTGGCACAGGTGCTGGAGGCTGCTTTAGGCAGGAGCGTCCAGAACGCATTGGAGGAGTTGGGAAACAATGAATCAGCGGCCTTTAATCGTAAAACATTGTCTCTGGATTACGATAAGCTGGAAAATCCGGAAATTCGTCTGCTCAGGCGGAAAATCACAGAAAACTCCTGGATTAACGCTTACGGGGTGAAACGCATGAGATTTATGATAGAAGAACTGATGTCTCATGTGGTCAATATTGCTTTTTCTATGGCGCTGTTTGCGGAAATGGTGTCCCTGATAATAGCCATCCCTTTTCACTGGCTGAGCTTTACCCTTTTTGCCGCCATGATAGGTTTCCTGATGCTGACTAGTCTGTTTCTTACCCGCAGTGAGAAAAAGATCTCTGTCGTCTGGGAGGCAGTGGGGGATCAGATGCTGCGTGAAAACCGGTTAGGGAATGGTTATTCCACACATTGGTTGGATAACCGCATTTATCGCCAGCAAAACATCATAACCAAGCTGCGCAATAAGGTAAGCGCAGACCATTTAAAGGTTTTTTCCGATGTCAACCAGAAGAATTTTGTCCTGAGGATTCCTGCGTCTTTATTGTCCAGGCTGCTGGAGCTTTGTACTTACCTGATCGTCTGCTTTTACTGCATCCTGGGCGCTTTCCCGGTGGGCAGCGTGATCAAGTATGTGGGATATCTCGGGAAGGTATCAGGCAGCATAGGAGGTATTTTTCGTGACATGAATGAACTGCGGAACAATGAGCGCTTTCTGGAAACCTATCTTGCTTTTTTTGATATCCGCAACGATATGTACCAGGGCAGTCTGGCCGTAGAGAAACGCAGCGACAAAAAATATGACATTGCCTTTCGGAATGTCAGCTTTAAATATGCGGGATGTGAGGAATATGCGCTGAAAAATATAAATCTGGACCTCAAGGTGGGAGAGCGCCTCGCCGTCGTGGGGATGAACGGGAGCGGAAAGACCACGTTTATTAAGCTCCTGTGTCGGCTGTATGACCCCACGGAGGGTGAAATATACATGAATGATTTTAATATCCGCAAGTATGATTACCGCCAGTATCTGGATATCTTTTCCGTGGTTTTTCAGGACTATAATCTGCTGGCCGTTCCTCTGGGCAACAATGTGGCATCCGACGCTACATGGGACAGCGTAAAGGCAGAGCGGCTGCTGTATGAGGTGGGCTTTGGAGAGCGGTATGAGGAATTGCCCAAAAAGCTTGAGACGCCGCTGTATAAGAATTTTGACGAGGACGGGGTCAATATTTCAGGTGGGGAGGCCCAGAAGATTGCTCTGGCCCGGGCGCTGTACAAGGATGCGCCGTTTATTATACTGGATGAGCCTACTGCCGCTCTGGACCCTGTTGCCGAGGCGGAGATATACTCAAAATTCAATGAGATCGTGGGGGACAAGACGGCAATCTATATCAGCCACCGCTTATCCTCCTGCCGTTTCTGTGACAAGATCGCCGTATTTGACAAGGGCGAGATCGTGCAGGTCGGCACCCATGAGGAGCTGCTTGCGGACGAGACAGGCAAGTATTTCGAGCTTTGGAATGCACAGGCGCAATATTATGCGTAGCTGATTAAGCCTCACCGCAAAGAATGCGCCCGGCAGCTCTGACATCTTCCATTGTCAGGCCTACATCCGCATCCGTTTTGATTTGATGGGACTCGATTACTTTGTTGTGCAGATTCAGATCGTCCAGAACCACCCAGGCGTCTGTGCCGGGATGCATCTCCAGCCATGCTAGGATTTCCGCGGCTTTTACAAGACTGAATTTTTTGCTGGCTCTGATCTCCTCCGTGGTGAGGTCCGGCGTCATGTCATAGATCGTCATATTTTCTTCTGCCAGCAGCCTGGTCAGCATTGAGGACTCTTCCCGCAGGGGATTCAGCCTGCCGTCAAACCAGAAACGCCACCCGGAGTGGAGCACCAGCCGGGCGCCTGTATCATGAATCAGGGCGCCCAGCAGTTTCACCTTGTCCGTATCTATGTACTTTCCCTCACTGATCTCCCGCTGGTGACTGTCATTCCAAAATCGGGAATTCAATACGCCGTCAATATCAAGAAAACAAACTCTGTTCATGTTCATCACCCCTTTATGTGTCTGGCGGGTCATTAATGTATTTTGATCCATACACATTATAGTATGAACAGTGCTGACACGCAAGAAAACTCCAAAAAAGATATATAGATTGACTTACTGCACAAAAAACAGTAGCTTTCCAACGGAAAATGAATTATAATAAAAAAGTATACTGGCTTTTAGAGCTATTCATAAACCGGTGGGTGACATTTATGATACGAAGAAAATTTGTAAGCACAAGAGCATTGAAAGAGGGTATGGTAATAGATCAGGCGATCATAGATCGGAGCGGGCGTATTTTGATTGCGCGTAAGACGACTCTGGATGGTTTTTTGATTGAGGCCCTGCAGAAGATGAAAGTTACCGGTATCTATATTCGGGAAGGCGAGGAAGATCCCGAGGTAGAAGGCGATATAGAGGTCTCTCCGGAGATACAGATGACCATCGAGAAACTGACGGTGGAGGATCGGTCTAAGGTAAAGCTGTCCGAGAGCGTGAAGAAACGGGTATCGGAAGGAATCAAGTTTCTTTATCATGATACCTCTGCGCCCAATTTTATAGACACTGCGGCCAATGTCACCAGCAACCTGGTCAACTCCATCATGGAGAACGAGGCGGTGGCATTGAATATAGATACTTTGAAATTCAGTGACGAATATACATTTCAGCACAGCGTGGACGTGGCGACGATCGCCATGCTGATTGCCAAGAACAGCCAAATGTCTGAGGCGGAAATCCAGAAAATCGGCATGGCAGGGCTGCTTCACGATATGGGAAAATCTCAAATTCCCAATGAGATATTGAATAAGGCGGGCAAGCTGACAGAGGAAGAGTTTGCCATTATGAAGAATCACTCCCTATATGGCTACCAGATTCTGAAAGAGAAGGGCAGTATACCCCAAGAGGTGCTGATGGGGGTGCTTCAACACCATGAAAAACTGAACGGCAGAGGGTATCCTATGGGTGTGGCGGCGGACAAAATCTCCCCCTATGCGAAGATACTGTCCATTGCGGATATCTATGACGCTCTTGTGACGGAGCGGCCCTATAAAAAAGGTTTTTCACAGCAGGACGCCGTAGAGATGATTATGGCGATGACGGATGAACTGGATATTACATACATGAGAAGTTTTCTGAGCATTGTGATTCTCTATCCCGTGAACAGTGTCGTCACCCTGAGTAATGGGGAGAAAGCGAAAGTGCTGAAGAACAATCCTCAGTATCCCTTGCGCCCTAAAGTCATAGGTCTTCGTACCGGAAAGATTTACGATCTGTCGGAGGACATTAAGTGCGCCAGCCTGATTATTGAGTGAGGATATCTGCCGGAGATATTTCCGGCAATTCCTCCAGTGCGGGATGATGGGTCAGGGTCTTTATAATCTGCCAGCCCTTCCGGCTGTGGCTGCTTTTTCTCCCTTTTCATTCTCTATAAACACCATGCGGTGTACCAATTCTTCATCTTTTCCCTGATAATAGCGATTCCAGGAAACCAGCCCCTGGTCGTAGCTGGTGAATTCCCTGGCGAAGTCTCAATAGCTATCCAAATATTCCGGTCTCCGGGTTTGTAAAAGGCAAAACGATACCCCTCCGGCAGCGGATAGACCGGCAGCCCGCTCAGTTCCCGGTGCAGGAGCAGTTCGTAATATTTGATTTTTGAAAAATATCTATTACCCAATATCACATATTTTTTGCGAAAAAGCCTTGGAATATGGCAGCATAAGAGTTACAATATGTTTTAAAGTCGGATACATAATGAGGAGGATATACATTATGGCGGAATTATTGAAAATGAAAAAACCCAAGGCGGTGGCGGAGGCGGCCGCAGCTCAGAAAGGGCTGCATATCGTGCTGGAGATACTGGTCTTTGTCGCCGTATTTCTGGTCTGCAATATAGCAGAGCTGGTAGTGATAATGCCGGTGGAGCTTATACTGATGTTCACCAACGCAGATTATCTCGATGCGGCTGTACGGAGGGATATACAGGGAGCCCAGGAGGCAGCGGCAGCTTTGGCGCAGTCGGACTCTATGGTCATTGCAATGCTCTTTGCCAACGTCGGAATCATTCTGGTGACGCTGCTGTTCTGTAAGCTGCTTCAGAAGAGGAAAGCGACTACAGTGGGCTTTCAGAAACCTGGCATGTGGAAGGAATATCTGAGCGGCATGGGAATCGGTTTTGTAATTTTTTCTCTTGCGGTGCTGATCTGCGTAGTGACAGGTTCCCTGAAAATTCAGGGCTTGTCAGCGACTTTTTCCATCGGAATCTTTATACTGTTCCTGCTGGGCTATCTGATTCAGGGCATGGCGGAGGAAGTGATGTGCAGAGGATATTTTCTGGTGTCTGTGAGCAGGCGTTATCCCCTGGCGGTGGGTATTGTGGCCAACGCAGTGCTTTTTGCGGCGCTGCATCTGCTCAATAGCGGTATCTCTGTGCTGGCATTTATCAATCTGGTACTCTTTGGCGTGTTTGCCTCCATATATTTTATCAAGCGGGGCAATATCTGGGGCGTGGGCGCGCTGCACTCCATCTGGAATCTGGCGCAGGGCAATGTCTATGGCATTCGCGTCAGCGGCATGCAGACCAGCTGCTCCGTTCTGTCCTCGGAGATGGTGGCGGGACGGGAGCTGATCAACGGCGGCGATTTCGGTCTGGAGGGCGGTCTGGCAGTGACCTTTGTGCTTGTGCTGGGTTCTGTGATTCTGCTGACGACCAGACAGCAGCGCTGCGTGGAGGAGTCTGTGGCAGTACCTGCGGAGACATCCGCGGACATGTAGGCAGCGGCGCGGAGGAAAAAAAGAACATGATATAACGGCCTCAAAAATGCTAAATTATTGACAAAATGCGCCCTGTGTCATATTATGAAAAAGTATGTCAAACATTTGCCGAGAAACACATTTATGAGAGGGAAGGAGTACTATTATGAACAAAAAAGTTGCGCTGGGAGGCGGAATAGCGGCGGTTCTTATCATTATTATAGCCGTTGTCATCATTGTTACGCAGCCCAAGAAAATCAATCTGGAGGACTATGTGGAGATAACCTGCAGCGGCTATAACGAGTATGCCGTTGCCAGAGCGACTCTTGATGAAGGAGGTCTTTACGAGGCCATCCTGGCGGCGAAGGGGAAGAAGGTCGACTATAACAGTATTGATTCCTTTGAGGCGCTGGGGGCGGCGCTGTCGGAGGAAATGGCAATCAGTGAGTGTGTTGATAAAATCACGCTGTCGCTGTCTCAGGATAGCAATCTTTCAAATGGAGACACCATCACCGTTGAGATTACATACGACAACGAGGCCGCAAAGGCGAACAAGGTCAAATTCACAGGCAGCACCGTTACCTTAAAGGTGGAGGGGCTGGAGGACGCATTGAAGGTTGACCCGTTTGAAGGTTTTGAGGTAACCTTCAGCGGCATATCTCCAGGCGGAAAAATAGAGTATAATTACAATGGTACCAATCCGAATATAAGTACCTACTCTTTTTCACCCAGCCAGTCATATGATCTCAAAAATGGGGATGTTGTGACGGTCACATACAGTTTCAATGAGGACAGTATGCTGAGGCAGGGAATCGTGATAACCAATCAGGAGAAGGAATATGAGGTGAGTGGTCTGGATGAGTATGTCCAGAGTTATGCCGATCTCACGGACAATTTTTTGAACAGCATGAAATCGGAGGCGGAGGACAAGATTTATTCCTACGTTGCCAGCAACTATAATGCAGCTAACAGCATGAATGACCTAAGCTACGCCGGGTATATTCTGAATGTGTCAGAGACCACGGACATTTGGTTTGGCAGCTATAACAGTCTGTACCTGATTTACAGCGGCACTGTCTCCAACACAGATGGTTCCTTCCCCACAACAAAGGTGTACTACCCTGTGAAGTTTTCCAACATTCTGAATGCGGGCGGTGAGTTGAGTTACGGCTCTCTGGACGGAATTCAAGGCAGCTCCAATTTCGACGGAGGATGGTACAGCACAAAGGGATATATAAATCCTCTGATCTGCTATGTGGACATTGTGGAGAAAAACAGGGATAGCTACAGCAGCGAATGCGGAGACGGGTTTGAGGCTTTCTCGGAATATGAACAGGTGGCACAGATGGCGGATATCAGCGACGGTTACAAGCAAGAGCTGTATGCGGACGCTCTAAACAAAGTGGAGAGTCACATCGCCAATTATAGCGGCGGTTCCAAGGCGGAGGGTCTGGTCTTTGTAGGGGACTGTCTGTTGACCGCAAAAACCCCCGGACTGAATCTTGCCAACAACAATACCTATATTGTGGTGTATTCCGCTCTGGTATCCAACACCGACGGGTACTTTGAGGACACGATGGTATATTACCCCGTAGCCTACAACGGAATCGTGAGTCTGCCAAACGGCGAGTATATGATAACGGAGTCCAAGGGAATACAGGGCAACAGTAGTTTTAGCAACTTTTTCTACAGCACAAAGGGATATACTGACGGTGTACAGATGTTTGAGAAACTGATCACTGCCAACCGCGACAACTACACCTACGAATTGTCAGACGGTCTGAAAGAATTCGATCATTAAGAAAAATACAGCAGGGGCTGTGGAAGAAGTTCCACAGCCCCCATTTTATTTCAATCCGCTGCTCTTTTATACTCACTGACGTTAGTCAGTATATAACTCTTCCCGCAGCTTTTCAGCCTGTATCTCATAGCGCAGCAGATCCTTATAGGTGTCCAGCATCTGGCGGACGCCCAGAGTCTTTTCATCCCCCTCAATTCCCAGCGCTTTTTTCAAAGTATATTCCAGCCAGCCCAGCATACTGTCATAGCTGCATGCAAAAATCGGCGTCCAGTCCACCCTGCGCAAATCCATGAACCGGGTATACTGCTGCAGCAGCGCCCGACAGAGCGAGGAGTCAAGGCTGCCGTCTTCGTCATTTGCCCAGTAATTCAATACCTCCAACAGTTCCTGATAGGGGTTTACAGCTCCGGCGGCCTCCCAGTCGATCAGATAGGGCTGCCCGCCCTGCCAAAGCACGTTTTTGGGATCTAGGTCTCGGTGGCTGACGACCCGGAAGGAGCTGACGGATTCCATGGCAGCTACCACCGCCTCATCCCAGCGCGTCAGGTTTGACAGCATAGCCTCGTAATCGGAAAGCCAGTAGACCTGCTGCTCCCCGGCAAGGGTCAGATAGCCCTGCCAGTCATAGAGGGAACGTCCTGACTCCTCCGGCGGCAATCCCAGCTCCTCCGGTTTAAGCGCCGCATGGTGAATCTGTCCCAGGATATGGCCTATTTTGCCGCAATGGGAAACGTTTATCTCCGGCGCAAACACAGAACGGGCCTCTATCCAGGGATAGACAAAAGCGTATTGCCGGACACTGCCAGGAGAGGAGCTGTGTGCCATATCCAGCAGCAGTAGCTGCTGTTCCTCCCGTTTCAGCGCTGCCACCGCGGGCAGAGCGTCCGGCCCCTGTGCCAGACGCAGAGCAATGCGCTCTGAATTTAACATGTTCTCCATGGCCTGCGGCCGTCTCATAATATCCGGGTTGAGCAGCTTTATCGCATAATCTCCCCGGTCCGTGGTCACATGATACATTTGATGCAGCAGCCCGCCCTTCACAGCCTGGGGTTCTCCCTGTATTGTTCCAAGCAAATATTTCTCGCACAGACCTGCCAATATACATATTGTGCCCATATTGCGTTTTCCTTTCGTGTTGTCTATGGGCCAAGTATAGCACACCTTCAGAAAAAAAGCCAATAGATGGAGCTGCTCTTGCATTATCTCTATATAAACTATATAATATTCTCAATATTTTGCTAAATTTATATGGCGGAAAAGCAGAAAGAGGTATGTATGAGTTTGATTCCATTTATCTATATATTTTTACAGATATTATTCCTGTTTTTATTGAGGAAGCTGTTTTTGATGACAGTATATCAAACGGTGGCGTTCTATGGCGCAATTTGTCTGGCTGGTTTGGGTCTGGTGGCGCTGTCGGATAAAAGCGCCAGCAGGACATACGGACTTGCAGTTCTTCGTGACAGCTATCTGATATTTTGGAGCGGCGTCCACAGCGTCATAGTGCTGGGCTTGCTCACCACGGGGAGCTACTATCTGACATTGACGCAAGTCACATTGGTTCAAATTGTCAATATTTTTCTGGGCATTGCCATGTACTGGATATTTTATCTGGTTCTGGGCAGAGCGGAATGGGCAATTGGATGGGGAAATCTTGTTATTGGTCTGATGGGTACTATAAATCATTATCTGATGCGATTTCGCGGATCGCCATTTCAGCTGTCCGATATAAAGGCGGCTGAAACCGCTAAAAATGTGTTTCAAAACTACGATTTTACTCCGGATGTCCTGCTGATTGCGGCTCTTGTGGACATGCTGCTGTGGTATCTGGTCTGGAGGCAGTATCTGCAGTGCCGTGTTTGGAGGAGGACGGTTCCAACGGAACAGGAAGTGAAGGGCAGAAGGACGCCTGGCAGAATCCGTATGAGAATAGGGGGTATCCGCAGGGAAACATCACGATGGAATGGCTGGCTCATTTTCATAACAGTGGTGGTGCTGGGTGGCTGTATCTGTCTCCCGGTCATTCGTTTTCAAGAGATATATGCGAATACCTCTCAGTTTGCGGAGGATGTTTACCTGGCCCGTCTGCTGGCTGAATGTATGGGGAGTGTGCAGGATTTGCCGGAGGATTATGCGGCGGAGGACGCAGAGCTTGTGATGGAGCGATTTCGGGGGGAAACAGAGCCGCTGTCAGGCGCGGTGGAGAATTCGGGAGAGCTGCCCAATATTATTGTGATTATGAATGAGGCGTTTTCCGATCTTCGGATTCTGGGAGAATTGGAAACCACTGTGCCGGTGCTTTCCTACTGGGATTCTATTGAGGACAACTGTGTTCGCGGATGGGCCAATGTGTCCGTGCTGGGCGGAACTACAGCCAACTCCGAGTATGAATTTTTGACTTCGGATGCGATGGGACTCTATGCTAACGTGGTTCCCTATAACAAGTATTTTCACTCAGGAGAGATATATCCCGGTCTGATATCTGTTTTGAGGGAACAGGGATATGAGACCACGGCCTTTCATCCTTATCTGTCCAATGGATGGAACCGTCCTCAGGTATATAGGGCCATGGGTTTTGACCACATTATTTTCTCCGAGGATATGGACGAGAAGCTGGACACGCTGCGTCTGTATGCCAGTGACAGAGCGGATTACTCCTTTATCACGAAATATTTTGAGGAGAAGGAGAGGGGAGTTCCCCAGTTCTTTTTCAATGTGACCATGCAGAACCACGGGGGATATACCTATACGGGAGATAATTTTGAGACTACGGTGCAGTTGGCCGGAGAGATGCAGGGCAGATTTCCGCAGGCGGAACAGTATCTCAGCTGCATGAAAGCCAGCGATGAGGCGCTGGAGGAGCTTTTTGCCTACTTTGAGAGCTATGAGGAGCCGGTAATTGTGCTGATCTATGGGGATCATCAGCCTAGGTTGGAGGACGGATTTTACGAGTATGTGACGGGACAGGATACTACGGCATGGAGTTTGGAACAGAGGATGAATCAGTATAAAACGCCCTTTGTTATCTGGCATAACTATCCCGTGGAAAGCAGGGACTTGGGGGATGTCAGCGTGAATTATCTGGCGGCTATTATGTTGGAGCAGGCCGGGCTTGCCATGAGTGAATATCAGAAGTATACTCTGACACAGTATGAGAGGTATCCTGTAATCACCACACTGGGCCTTAAGGATGCAGAGGGGATTTCTTATCCGGTGGGCAGCGAGCTTTTCACAGAACTTACCAGAGAATATCGCCTGCTGGTCTACAATCATACAGTGGACATCCAAGGACGCAGGGAGGATTTCTTCCGATGAATGGAGCCGGGCAGACTTTTGCCAAACTGCAACTGCCGGTTGACAAAGAAAATGAAAATGTACGGCGCGCTTGGTAGTTGTCAACCGGATTTTCTGCTAAAATGCAAAAGTAAGAACAACATATATATGTGCGTTTTCAAAGCATTATGGACGCCGTCCGATCAGCGGCAGTCGTAGTAAAATGACAGGAGTGTAGATAGTTCTCCTGCGCTGATTCATATGCCCGTAGGCTCGGGCGGAAAAGAGGTTGTATGATTTTAGCAGAAAAAATTACTTATTTAAGAAAACAAAAAGAATGGTCCCAGGAAGAGCTGGCGGATCAGTTGGAGATTTCCAGGCAGTCCGTATCAAAATGGGAGTCCGGCGCCTCCATTCCGGAGCTGGATAAGATTATCGGAATGAGTCAAATCTTTGGCGTCAGCACAGATTTTTTGTTGAAGGATGAATATGACACAGGCGTCATTATAAAAGGCGGACAGGAAAAGCAGGGCATGTCCGAAGAGTTTGTTTCGGCCGAGGAGACCGCTCACGGAGAGGGAAGAACATTTTCTATAGACGATGCTAATATCTATCTGGAGATGGTGAAAAAGACCGCTGGACCTGTGGCGCTGGGAGTGCTGCTCTGTATCTGGTCTCCCATCTCCCTGCTTGTCATGGGGGGCTGGGCGGAATTTGGCCCAGTGGCAATAACGGAGGATATGGCGGCGGGTTTGGGTATTGCAGCTTTACTTGTTATGGTGGCTATCGCGGTGGTATTGTTCATTGTCAACGGAATGAAGACAGAACCTTACGAATATCTGGAAAGGGAAAAGATTCATCTGTTGTATGGCGTGCGCGGCGTTGTGGAGAAAAAGAAGGAGGCATATACGCCGCGATATCGACGGACTCTCGCTCTGGGTGTGACCCTGTGTATCCTCAGCGTACTGCCTATTTTGTTTGCCATGTGTCTGAATGTACCGGAAATCTGGGATGTGTACTGCGTCTGCCAGATGCTGGCGGTGGTGTCTGTGGGCGTCTTTTTGCTGGTGTGGGTCAGCAGTGTCTGGGAGAGCTATCAGAAACTGCTGGAGGAGGGAGACTATACCCCGGAGAAAAAGCGTAACAGGAAAAAGGTAGGACCTCTTGCTGGCGCTTACTGGTGTCTGGTGGTGGCTGTCTATCTGGTCATCAGTTTCCATAATAACAGCTGGCACTCCACATGGCTTATCTGGCCGGTGGCGGCGCTGATTTTTGTGGTGCTGCTGGGCATATTCCGTGCGGTTACGCAGTCCCGCGACAGAAACCGAGGGTAAAATTTGAATTATTAAAAAACGTGCTGCCGCATTTATTATTGATGCCGCAGCACGTTTTATACGCCAAATAATATTCGTTAAATCTGTGCGTTTCCGTATTGCTGCTGTTCCTGCTGGCCCTTGTCAAAGAGGCTCTTGAACTTACCGGAAAGCTTACAGAGCTTGTCGTACAGGTCAAAAGTAATCTCAGTGGAGGGCGCAGCCTCCATATAGGACACCATCATTCGCACCATCAGAAAACTGTCCACAAAAGCACTTTTGAGTATGGCGGCAACCATGATAGAGAGCAGGGCCGCATATATCCAGTGTACGCCCAGCACCGTGGAGATGCCCGCAAAAACGATGAACGGCAAGAGCCATGCCAGGAAGGAGATTGCCATTACAGCCAGAGTCATCACAGCCGCGTCCTTCAGCAGCTTTTTCCAGTTCTGAAAATATATAACTACGCCGTCCGCCGCGCTTTTGAAGGCCGACTGGTCCTTGTGCAGGAAGGTGTAGCCGAGGCAGCATTCGTCCACATAATTCAGCGCGATATGTACAAACATCTGGGCAAAGGCTACAAGGAAGGACACGCCGGGGATTTTGCCCAGCAGATCATCGATCTTTTGCAGTCCCTTCTGCAGCTGGCTTACCGCCCCACTCACCAGCCGGTCCACGGCGAAATAGACATTGGCCGTCAGGAAACGCTCGGACACCATGGCCTTGGCGGCTCCCAGCATATCATCCGGAAGAGAGCCGGTGGTCACGGCCGTGGTCACCATGGCCACATGTCCCGCCTTGAGCATATATCCCACATAACGCTGTACAAATCCGTAGACACATCCCACCAGGATGAGCCAGATCGTAAGCGCTATCACGATACCGCCGCCGCTGCCCAGACTTCCCAGCCACACAAACGGGAACAGCGTCACCAGCGCAAAGAGCAGCACCGCTCCCCCCAGCGCCAGCTTGAGCCAGACAAACTTCATGGTTTTCAGATATATATCTTTTGTTTTCATGTATTCCCCTCCTCGTAAAGTATTGTGTTTCTTTAATTATACTATAAGTACCCCCTGCGATACAACCAAGCAGACCATGCACTTTCGCCGTTTTCCTGCAACCTCCGGTTGCAGATAACCGGAGGTTGCAAATTCAGTAAGCGGCGTAAAAGCCGGAAATGTGTTGCGGGTAAAATATCCCGAGATGAATTAACCAATTGTATCAGACCCGAAAATATGATAGAGTGTAGATGAATTGATGAGTCGGATGTCATGAAAAGGGAAAATTGACGGGGGAGAAAATGAAAATTAAAGTAAAAGAGATGAGTTACAATCAGGTGCTGGCGCTGCCGGCAGAGAAACATATCAGGCCCAGGCGGCCCGGCATACTGTTTCGGACCCTGTTGAAAATGCTGTCCTGGCCGGAGCTGCGAGCTACCCATTTTACCTGGGAAAAGGAGGGGATGGAACGCCTGGAAAAAGACGAGCCATGCCTGGTTCTCATGAACCACTCCAGCTTTATCGATTTGAAGATTGCGGCGTCCATGCTGTATCCCCGTCCCTTTAACATTGTGTGCACCTCGGATGGCTTTGTGGGAAAAAGCCGGCTCATGCGGCTGTTGGGATGTATTCCTACCACAAAATTTGTCACAGACCTGACGCTGGTGAAAGATATGCACTATGCGCTGAAGGAGCTGCACAGCTCCGTGCTGCTGTTTCCGGAGGCCAGCTATTCCTTTGACGGCACGGCGACGCCTTTGCCGGACAGCATGGGCAAGTGTATCAAGGCTCTGGGAGTGCCGGTGATTATGATCCGCACCTATGGAGCTTTTGCCAGGGACCCGCTCTACAACAATCTGCAGCGGCGCCGGGTGAAGGTCTCCGCCAAGATGGAGTATCTGCTGTCCCCGGAGGAGATTGCGCTGCGGACGCCGGAGGAGCTGAACGGGCTGCTGAGGGAGTGGTTTTCCTTTGACAATTTTCTTTGGCAGCAGCAAAACCATGTGCGGATCAGTGAGCCTTTCCGGGCGGATTACCTGAACCGGGTGCTGTACAAATGCCCCCACTGTCTGACGGAGGGCAGGATGCGGGGCAAAGGCAGCAGGCTGGTCTGTGAAAATTGCGGTGCAGCCTATGAACTGACAGAATATGGTTATCTGCGGGGAGTGGATATGCCCGCAGATAACCAGCGGTTCAACCATGTACCGGACTGGTATCGCTGGGAGAGGGAGTGTGTACATCAGGAGCTTGCCGCAGGCAGTTATCATCTGCAAATTCCTGTGGATATCTGTATGTTGGTGGACAGCAAATGCATCTACCGGGTGGGCAGCGGTATGCTGGAGCACAGCGCGGAAGGATTTCATCTGACGGGATGTGAGGGGCAGCTGGACTATGTGCAAAAACCATCCGCCTCCTACAGCCTGTATGCGGATTATTACTGGTATGAACTGGGGGATATGATCTGCATTGGCGACCATCGGGCGCTGTATTATTGTTTTCCCCAAAACGGGCAGGATGTGGCGGCCAAGACCAGACTGGCGGCGGAAGAATTGTATCAAATGAAGAAGAGATCGGGTCGCGGGTGAGGAGATTGCGATGACAAAGGAAACATATCAATTACTGGAAAAATATATGCTGTCCTGCATGGGGGACAGCGCCCACGACAAGGAGCATATCTACCGGGTGCTGTACAGTGCGCTGGAAATTGCGCAGGAGGAGCAGGATGTGGACTATGATGTGCTGATCTGTGCCTGTCTGCTGCATGATGTGGGACGGCGGGAGCAGTTTGAGAATCCGTCTCTCTGCCATGCCCAGGTGGGTGCGGAAAAAGCATATCGGTTCCTGATGGAGCAGGGTTTTGAGGAAAGCTTTGCCGCCAGAGTGAGACACTGCATCCTGGCCCACCGCTACCGCAACAACAACGTCCCGGAGACCATTGAGGCCAAGATTCTGTTTGACGCGGACAAGCTGGATGTGACGGGGGCCATCGGCATTGCCCGCACTCTGTTTTACAAGGGACGGGTGTCGGAACCGCTCTACAACGTGGACAGCCAGGGCAGGGTGCAGGATGGCACGGAGGATACGGAGCCTTCCTTCTTTCAGGAATATAAATACAAGCTGGAAAATATTTACTCCCATTTCTATACGAAAAAGGGGGCGGAGATGGCTCAGGCCCGCAGGCAGGCGGCGGCAGATTACTATGAGAATCTGCTGCAGGAGGTACGCCTTATATATGAGAAGGGCGGGCGAAAGCTGGCTGAGAGAGCGAGTGACGGCCAATTAATGTAGTTTTTCCCCTGTTGATACTTTTGATGAAAGTGCGTATAATAGGTGTAGTTTTTGAGATTTAGACATATTTTGACAGTGATAGGGAGGTAACTATGAATAAACCAATAAAGCGCAATATTCTGTTAAACCCGGGACCGTCCACAACTACAGACACTGTAAAGATGGCTCAGGTAGTGCCGGATATCTGCCCCCGGGAAAAGGAGTTTGCTGCTCTGATGAAAGGACTCAGGGAGGATCTGGTCAAGATCGTCCACGGAGATCCGAAAAAGTATACATCCGTACTCTTCTGCGGCAGCGGTACAATAAATATAGATGTGTGTCTAAATTCCCTATTGCCTGAGAACAAAAAAGTTTTGATTATAAACAACGGGGCTTACAGTCAGCGTGCGGTGGAAATCTGCAGCTACTACGGTCTGCCCCACATCAACCTGTCGTTTCCCGCAGATCAGCTCCCGGATTTGAAACTGATAGAGCAGACTTTGTCAGAAAACGAGGATATTGCATTGGTACATACCACTCACAATGAGACGGGCACTGGCATATTGAATCCCATCAGAGAGATTGGGGAGCTGGCTCACCGATACCAGGCGGTATTCACTGTGGATACCACCTCCACGCTGGCAATGCGTCCCATTGACATTGAGGCAGAGAATATAGACTTCTGTATGGCGTCCGCCCAAAAGGGACTGATGGCTATGACAGGTCTCTCATTTGTCATTGGAAACAGGGAGATCATAGAGCGTTCTCAGTTTTATCCTAAGCGCTCCTACTACTGCAATCTGTTTTTGCAGTATGATTGCTTTGAAAAGACGGGAGAGATGCATTTTACTCCGCCGGTTCAGACGATCTACGCTACACTGCAGGCTTTGAAGGAGTACTTTGCAGAGGGTGAGGAAGAGAAATGGAACAGGCATATCAGGGTATTCAATGCCATCCATGAGGGCCTGGACAAGCTGGGTTTCAAAGACTTAATTAAGCGGGAATGGCAGTCGGGGCTGGTGGTGTCGGTGTTGTACCCGGAGGATGACAACTGGGATTTTGAAAAGATACATGACTATTGCTACGAGAGAGGGTTTACCATCTATCCCGGAAAGGTTGCCCAGGCCAATACCTTCCGCCTGTGCGCGCTGGGTGCCATAGATGAACAGGACATCCGGGATTTCTTTGTGGTACTGCGAGAGGCGCTGCAGAAATATCATGTGGCAATTCCCATAAAATATGCGGAGAGGACGGAATGAAGGATGAAGACAGTATACACTTGTTTTTGCACGGATGTGATTCATGAAGGACATCTGAATATTATCCACAGAGCCATGGAGTATGGGGAAGTGATCGTAGGGGTTTTAAGTGATTCCGCAATGATCCGCTTTAACCGTTTTCCCACTATTTCCTTTGAGGAGAGAGTGAAGATTGTCTCGGAGATAGAGGGTGTAAGCCAGGTGGTTGTGCAGGACGAGATCGTCTATGACGAGATTATTAGCCGCATTCATCCGGATTATGTGATACATGGGGACAATTGGTTAAGCGGCCCCATGAAGGCGCTGCGGGATCAGGTGGAAACCGCCCTTAAGGAGTATGGCGGGGAGATTATTGATGTCCCCTATACGTATAACGAGAATGTGAAACGGATAGATGCCCGCATCAGAGAAAAGGTCGGAATGCCAGAGTACCGCCGGAAACGGCTGAGGCTGCTGCTATCCCTGTGCCCTATTGTCAAGACCATTGAGGTACATAGTGGGTTGACGGGTCTGATAGCGGAAAAGACCATAGTGGAACGCGGTGGGGAGCTGGATCAGTTTGATGCCATGTGGGTGAGTTCGCTGTGCGACTCCACAGCCAAGGGTAAGCCGGATATTGAGCTGGTCGATATGACTTCACGCTTTAGAACGATAGATGATATCATGGAAGTGACAACAAAACCCATTATCTTTGATGGGGACACCGGCGGATTGATTGAGCATTTTGTCTACACGGTCCGGACGCTGGAGCGTATGGGCGTCTCAGCCATCATCATTGAGGATAAAACGGGCCTTAAGAGAAATTCCCTGTTTGGGACGGAGGTGGCGCAGACTCAGGATACCATTGAGCATTTTTGCGAAAAAATAGCGGCGGGCAAGAGGATACAGCTGACGGATGATTTTATGATTATCGCCCGGATCGAGAGCCTGATTCTGGAGCAAGGCATGGAGGATGCCCTGAGGCGCGCCAGAGCCTATGTGGGAGCAGGAGCGGACGGAATCATGATACACAGCCGCAAGAAAGATCCGGCAGAGATTTTTACATTCTGCGATTTTTTCCGGCAGGAGGATCAGAATACTCCTATTGTAGTGGTTCCTACCTCCTTTAACTCTGTTACGGAGGAGGAACTGAAGGCACATGGCGTCAACATTGTGATCTATGCAAATCAGTTGACCCGAAGCGCATTCCCGGCCATGCAGCAGACCGCCATTGATATTCTAAAAAACCATCGCGCCCAGGAGGTGGATGACAGACTGCTGCCGATCAGCGAGATTCTTACATTAATTGACGAACTGTAGTGTGAGAAGAACTTCTAATTGCTTATGCGAGAGGGCATTTCGCAAAGAAGTTCTAATCTCACACTTGAAAAAATATAACTGAGGAGAGTATACATGGAATATGCTATTATCATGGCATCGGGGATGGGAACCAGGCTGCAGCCGATTACAGAAAAGATACCGAAACCCCTGATACAGGTAAATGGAATGCCAATGATTGAAACGATTATCGAAGGGCTGCAGAGAAGAAAAGTTGAAAAGATTTATATTGTGATAGGTTATCTGAAGGAGCAATTCGGATATTTGGAAAAAAAATATGATAATATCAGCCTGATTGTGAATGAAGACTATGAGACGGTGAATAATATTTCTTCCATCTACTATGCCACTTCTGTAATGGGAGAGGGGGACTGCTTTATTTGCGAGGCTGATTTGTATGTCGCCCAGCCAGAGATTTTCGATGCGGATATGAAGGAATCCTGCTATTGGGGAAAATATGTGGAGGGATATTCTGCGGATTGGCTGTTTGAGCAGGATGTCCGGGGATACATTACTCGTGTGGGAAAGGGCGGGAAAAACTGCTATAATATGGTAGGAATTTCCTATTTCTGTCAGGCGGACTCCATTATTCTGCGTGATGCCATAAGGGAGAAATATGGCGCGGCGGGATATGAAAAATTGTTTTGGGACGAGGTGGTGGATCAGAATTTGGACAGGCTCAGACTATCTGTGCATCCGATAGAGGAGCAACAGATCTATGAGATCGACACAGTGGAAGAGCTGGAGAAACTAAATGCTTTTTTTAAATCTAAAAGTCAGGGGGAAGAGAAGTGAAAGTAGAACAGTTCGTGGAAACCATAGGAGCTGATTTTTATACGGGAGTGCCGGATTCACAGTTGAAATCCCTGTGCGATTATTTAATGAAAACCTATGGGATCGATCCGAAGCATCACCTGATTGCTGCCAACGAGGGCAACTGCACAGCCATAGCGGCAGGCTACCATCTGGCTACCGGCAGGATTCCGGTGGTGTACATGCAGAACAGCGGGGAGGGCAATATCATCAACCCGGCAGCCTCGCTGTTAAATGATAAGGTATATGCGATTCCTGTGATCTTTGTCATCGGATGGCGGGGGGAACCGGGCATTCATGACGAGCCGCAGCATATTTATCAGGGCGAGGTTACGCTGGGGCTGTTGGAGGAGATGGATATCAAATCCTTTATTGTGGGA
Organism: uncultured Acetatifactor sp.; assembly: GCA_964383805.1. GTDB lineage: Bacteria > Bacillota > Clostridia > Lachnospirales > Lachnospiraceae > Acetatifactor. Next base: position 6,950 of record CAYLIM010000039.1, on the reverse strand, counting down.
AAAGAGACTACCCAGAAGGAATTGGATTCAACTCTGGCGGAGTTCCAGGAGGTGCTCTCCGCGGGGAAAAGTATTGCTCTGGTTGTGCGTAAGGGCGCCTTGTCCTATGACGAGAATGTGGCATATGAGAATGAATATGGGATGATGCGGGAGGAGGTTATTCAACATATTGCCGCTGCCGCTGGAGAGAATCCCATTGTCTCCACCACCGGCAAGGCCAGCCGGGAGCTGTTTGAGATAAGGACTGCCAATAACCAGAGCCACAAATATGATTTCCTGACAGTAGGCTCCATGGGACATAGTTCTTCCATTGCCCTGGGAATTGCCATCAACAAGCCGGATACAAAGATTTGGTGCATTGATGGGGATGGCGCCCTGCTGATGCATATGGGGGCAATGGCTGTGATTGGGGCAAACTGTCCGAAAAATCTGGTGCATGTGGTAATCAACAACGGCGCCCATGAAACAGTGGGGGGAATGCCCACGGTGGCAGGCCACATGGATATACCCGCTATCGCTAAGGCCTGTGGCTATCCCTATGCCGTCTCGGCGGACAGCTTTGAGGAGCTGGACCGGGAGCTTGCAGCCGCCAAAGAGCGAAATGCCTTGACCTTGATAGAGGCAAGGTGCGCTATGGGGTCCAGGGGTGATCTGGGGCGTCCTACCACCAGCGCAGTAGAGAATAAGATTGGGTTTATGGAGTATTTAGAGGGACTTCAAAGTTAGTTAAATATTTTAGCAAGGAATGCAGGTATAAAGAGGTAGAGATGAAAAAATATGGATTATCTTTTTTAAATGTTTTTTTGCTGGCATTTATGTTGTTGATATTTGGCCCGGCTGAGATATTTTTTGCAAATGCCACGGAGTTTGAATTTGTGTATGGCGAATTTGCCGGATATCTGGCTGCGGCAGCGGCAGGGGTGTCGCTGGTCGTCAGCGGTATATTGGTGTTTTTGCCGGACAAGCTGTACCGGCTGGCTATGTCCGTCGTGTTTGGGTTTTCTCTGGCAGGGTATCTACAGGTCATGTTCTTGAATGGACAGCTGGACCTTCTGGGGCTGAATCCGGATGGCTATCAGGTTCGGACGAGTGCAGCTGTGGGGAATCTTTGTATTTGGCTGCTGGTTATAGGCTGTGTGGTGGTTCTGGCATATGTCAAAAAAGATTTGTGGAAGAATGTGGTAAAGTATGGTGCGGCGTTTCTGCTCTGCATTCAGGCGGTGGCGCTTGTATCCTTGCTGGTGACGGCCAGAGATGAGGCGTATCATCACAAGACCCAGGAGTGGCACTTGACAGGCGAGGATCAATATGTAGTGTCTGCCAAAGAAAATGTGATTTTGATTGTTTTGGACTACTTCAGCAATCAACGTCTGCTGGAGGTACAGGCGAAGTATCCGGATGTGATGGACTGTCTCCAGGATTTTACTTATTATAATAACGCGGATTGCAATTATTATGGGACATTTCCCTCTATCACGCATATGTTGACTGGCAAAAAGGTGGATGCGTCTATACCCGTGAATGAATGGTTTCATAATGTATGGACAGACCCGGATACCATTTCTTTCTATGATAAGCTGCGGGAGAAAGATTATGTGGTGAATGTATATACCTCGGATACCCATTACCTGTGTGGAACCAATGACGTGGAGATTTTCAACACTTGTTTTTCCAATGTGACCAACTCGACCAGAACAGTGGATGTATTTTACCGGCTTTTGCTTAAAACACTGACCAAGATGTCCTGTTACCGGATGGCGCCGGAAATGCTGAAGAATACTTTTTACACAGCAGGTTCTGAATATACGGATATCATCACATATGAGGAAGATGTAATTTGGCATAATAACGCAGATTTTTACCGGGGGCTGTTAGAAAACGGGCTGACTGCGGATAAGCGATCCAACTATTTCATTGTCCAGCATTTACTGGGAACCCATGAATATACAACCACGGCCGACTGTGCCCAGAGTCCCAGGTCAACCCTGGAAGATACGGTGAGAGGCTGTATGGTTATGGTGGAGGAGTATTTGAACCAGTTGAAACAGCTTGGCGTGTATGATAACTCCACCATTATTATTACAGCAGACCACGGAGACATGGTGGATTCTCAAGTGATCTTCTATATTAAGGAACCGGGAGTACAGCGGGAGACCATGGCAGAGACCAATGCCCCGATCTCCTTGCACGAGCTGCGTCCCACCATTGCCCAGGCGGCCGGGTTGGATGCAGCCCTGTTTGGGCAGACGATCTATGATTTTGCCGAGAATGAGCAAAGAGAACGAGAGGTGTGGGTGAGGGATTCGGATACCAGGTACACAATTGTCCAGAACTATGTGGAAGACAGGATTGGTTATGCCAATATTTACAAGGTATATAAGTACACGGGGGATTATGGCGACCTGCTTTGGCAGATCGAACAGGAGCTGTATGATGTGGTGCAGATGGTGGATTCCTTTTTTTAACACCCTGCATTATCTATAAAAAACAGAAACGGCTGTTATCAGACTAAAACATTTAGTTTGGTGACGGCCGTTTTGTTTTTTGTCTTTAAAACGGTATATTTGACATCCGCTTGAAAAATAATTGCAATCATACCGCACATGATATATATAATAACAAATATTTGAGGTCCTTTTTGTCATTGCTATATCTGTGACATGCATAGTGGCATTGAATACAGTATTGCGGAAAAGCAAACCATAGAGCATGCCGAAAGGCAGGAAAGGTGAGGATGTTTTTATGAAGAAATTAGCTGGCAGGGCATTTTCATTTGTGTATTTTTTCAGTTGTTTTTACACACTGTTTACGATTCCGGTACATGCGTACATCGATCCCTCCGTTGTGACGTATATCATTCAGGCGGTGGCAGGCGTTTTGATTGCGCTGGGAGCGGCGTTTACCATTTTCCGGCATAAGATTTTCAAATTCTTCCGCGGTAAGAAAAAGGACAAGGAAGAGGAGAGCAAGATCGAATTCAAGGATGTGGAAGAATAGGTCCTTGAAACGGGAAAGGTATGGGATATAAATTGAGTCGAATATTAGTTGGAATAGTGGATGCCCTGGTGGGCCTGATCAGTGGGTGCTATATGCTGTGCCACAATTACTGGATCGCCATTTTCCTGTTCACACTGCTGACAAAAGTGATTCTGCTGCCCTTGTCCATCTGGATACAGAAGAATTCCATTAAGACCGTAAAGATGGAGCCGGAGCTTAACCATATAAAGGCAGTTTATGCCGGTAATCAGGAGCTGATTTCGGAAGAACAGTACAAATTATTTAAGCGGGAAAAGTACAGTCCTCTTGCAGATTTGATCCCGCTGTTTGTTCAGCTTGCTCTGCTGATGGGCGTTGTGGAGGCGGTTAAAAAGGGGACACCCCTTACCGTCATTCCCGTGGAGGCGTTGGGATCGTCCCTTCTTGTTCCGGCAGCGGCGGCACTATCTGCCTTTGTCATGTGTTTTGTACAGAACAAAATCAATGTGCTGCAGTCCGAGCAGGGAGCATTCAACCAGTATGGAACCATGATTTTTTCAGTGGGACTGTCTCTGTATCTGGGATTTTTTGTATCGATCGGTGTGGGTTTTTACTGGATATGCAGCAATCTTTTGTCTACTCTGCAGCTGGCGCTGCTCAATGTCTGGATCAATCCTAAGGACTATATCGACTATGAGGCCCTTGAGAAGAGCAAGGAGGAATTGAAAGAGGCAAGGGCCTTTATGACGGACAGGAAAAAGAAGGGGCGTAATAATCCTTACCGCAAGAAAGAGAAAGCGGACTATAAGCGGTTTCTGTCCGGTCAGAGAAAGAAACTGGTATTTTACTCTGAAAAAAATGGATTTTATAAGTATTATAAAAATATTATTGAGGAGATCATCAAGAGAACCAATATCGTGGTGCACTACATCACAAGTGATCCGGAGGATGAGGTGTTTGCTCTGGAGAGTGAACAGTTCCAGCCCTATTATATCGGGGAGAATCGGCTGATCGTGTTGATGATGAAACTGGAAGCCGATATTATGGTGATGACCACGCCCGATCTGGAGAATTTTCAGTTGAAACGCTCCTATGTGAAGAAAGATATTGAGTATATTTATGTGCCCCATGATGTGAATAGTTCCAATCTGACCTTTCACAAGGATGCACTGGATCATTTTGACACGATCTTCGTATCCGGTATGCAAAATAAGGCGGAGATACAGGAGCGGGAGGAAAAGTGTGGGCTTCCGGGCAAGAATCTGGTGGAGTGGGGTTCCAGCGTCATTGATAATATGTCTGCCGCCTTTGAGGAGATCGGTAGTGATGGGGCAGAGGAGGGAAAGACGATACTGATTGCTCCCTCATGGCAGAAAGACAATATAATGGATTCGTGCATTGAAGAATTATTGGATGGCCTAAAGGGCGGAGGTTATCGGGTGATTGTGCGCCCCCACCCCCAATATGTTCGTCATTTTGAGGAAAAGGTTGACCGACTGGCCGGGAAGTATGCCGGGGACGGCGTGGAAGTGCAGAAAGATTTTTCCTCCAACAGGACGGTGTATATGGCGGATGTGCTGGTGACGGACTGGTCCAGTATTGCCTTTGAGTATGCTTTTTCCACTCTGAAACCGGTGTTGTTCATCAACACCCCCATGAAAGTGGTGAACCCGGACTATGAGGAGCTGGAGACCAGACCTATCGACCTGGTGCTGCGGGATAAGGTGGGTATCTCTCTGGGGGAGAATGAATTGGACCGGGTTTCCAGTGCCGTTCATTCTCTGCTGTATGATAATCGATTTTCGAGGCAGTCTCTCGCCGCATTGCGGGATACTTATATCTACAATGTGGGGAGCAGCGGCGTTGTGGGAGCCAAGTATATTATACAGAGGATGGTGGAGAGGCAGCACAAATAATATATAAAAATACCATAAATTCTATGAAATTTTTGTGTTTTCTATAGACTATTTTTAGGGCCGGGGGTAAAATGATTTCCAGATATTTACCCCGGCCTGTTATGTGCTGCGTGGCCGGGAAAAACCGACGGCAGGAAAGCAGCACAGGAATGAGGAACCCTATGAAATGGATTAAAAAGCATAAAAAGCTCTGTATCTTTCTGGTAATCGCCATTATTCTCGTAATCTTGATCGGAAAATTTGTCCGCAGTGTACAGGAGACGGCGGAAACCATGATGAGCATGTTGACCCGGCAGGAGACGGCGGCCATAGAGCGCCGTTCTCTGGTGGAAAGTGTATCCGCCACAGGTTCCGTGACCAGCGCGGGCAGCAAGAGTGTGACGGCGGAGGTGACGGGTGTAAAAACCCTCAGTATGCCGATACAGGTGGGTGACATGGTAAAAGAAGGAGATATGCTGTGTCTGCTGGATACGGCCGATCTGGAGGAGAGCCTGGCAAACTCCGAACTTTCTCTGAGTGTGGCGCAGCGCAGGACACAGCTGGACCTGGAATCCGCCCAGCGCAATCTGACGGAGGCGGGGATATCTGTCCAGGTTGACCTGTCCCGAATGGAGGAACAGGTGGCCAGCGCTCTGAGAACCTATGAGGAGGCCCGGGAGAGCATGAATAAGGCCGGCTCCAGTTACGGCAACGCCAATAACAACAGCACGGAGATCCGCAAGGCGTTGGAGGGATATCAGGCGCAGCTGGCCCAGGTTCATGAACAATTAAATGGACAGCAGGATACCGTATCCGGCGGCGACGCCTCCGACAGAGCCGAGCTGGAGGCACAGGCCCAGCGTCTGGAGCAGCTTATCACCGAGTACCAGATGAAATACAGCACAGCCCAGGAGACGGAGCGGAATCTGAAGTCCGTCTATGACCAGGCCGTCTCGGCGGTAAACAATGCCTATGACGCCTATGAGCGGCAGCTGCAGAACCAGGAGGACGCCATACGAAACGGCGGCAGTACTCTGTTAAGCAGACAGGACAACGTAACCTCCAGCCGGTTAAACGCCTCCACCTCAGGTCTCTCAGACCAGCAGCAGATAGACCGCTATCAGGAGCAGATTGCAGCCTGTACAGTGACAGCTCCCCTCTCCGGTGTGGTGACGGCGGTAAATCTGGAGGTTGGTGACAAATACAACGGCGGCGCCATTGTGACTATCGAGGATATCAGCAGCTATGAGGTCACAGTGGAGATCGACGAGTATGATATCAGCAAGATCAAGACAGGCCAAAGGGTAGTAATCAAGACTAACGGCACCGGGGATCTGGAGCTGGAGGGTAAGGTGATCTCCATTGCTCCCCGGGCGACAGTCGGTTCCGGCGTGACCTACACCGTGAAGACCAGTATTGAAACGCCCTGTGAGGATCTGCGCATGGATATGACCGCAAAACTGAGCATTATCATCAGCAGCAGAGAAAATGTGCTGACGGTGCCCTATGCGGCGGTGCAGACTGCGGAGGACGGCAGTTTTTATGTGGAAGTGGTGGATGAAAGCGGTAAGGCTCCGGACAGTGCGAACCCCGCAGGGGGAGAGCCGCCCACAGGACAGGGACAGCCTCAGTCTCCCGGCGCACCCGTGAGAGGTGGTAATGCAGCCATGCCGAATGCACTGCAGACCCGACGGATACCTGTGACAAAGGGTATTGAGAGCGACTATTATGTGGAGATTTCCGGCGAGGGAATTGAGGAGGGACTGGAAGTTATCGTGCCTAAGGATAACAGCCTGGACAGTTTGAATGATTTGATGATGCAGATGGGTCCCATGGGAGGATTTTAGATGAGCAAGCGGGCAATGATTGAACTGAAGGACATCTGCAAGAGTTTTTTTATCGGTACGCCCAATGAATTCCAGGCGCTTCGCGGCATTGATCTTACCATATATGAGGGGGAGTTTGTGGCTATTGTAGGAGCCTCCGGCTCCGGCAAATCCACGCTAATGAACATTATCGGCGCGCTGGACCGTCCTACCCGGGGACAGTACCGCCTGGACGGCGTGGATATGATTGCGG
>CAYLIM010000038.1:0-29360 GCA_964383805.1 uncultured Acetatifactor sp. | reverse complement strand
TTCTCTGAAAATATTTTAGAATTTTCAGGGTTGCATTGCTGTTTATTTGTCAAAGGACAAGAGGTAAATGCTTTCAGCATTAACCTCTGTTGCCAACATTTGGTTTCAGCGGCAACTTCTATAAGATACCACATCACCCACGGCTTGTCAACAACTTTTTTAAATTTTTCTACTTGCACTTCAGCACTGGTAGAAAACGGAGAAGGAGGGATTTGAACCCTCGCGCCGCGTTAGCGACCTACACCCTTAGCAGGGGCGCCTCTTCAGCCTCTTGAGTACTTCTCCAAATCTGAATTACACCTCTACCAATATGCTATTATACGCCCCTCAAGGTGACGCAAATGTTATTATACATAAGCTTTTCCTGTTTGTCAATTGCTTTTTTCATTTTTTTCAGCTGTACTGCAGCAGTACTGCAAAATAGCCATATCATACAAATTATTTCCCTCGCAGTCTATCACTACGATCACGGGAAAGTCCCTGATCTCGAGTCTTCGTATGGCCTCCGTTCCCAGATCATCATAGGCTATGACCTCAGAGGAAACAATGGCGCGGGACAACAAAGCTCCGGCTCCACCCACTGCAGCAAAATACACGGCCTGATCCCTGACAATCGCTTCTATAACAGCATCGCTGCGCCTCCCCTTGCCTATCATTCCCCGGAGTCCCAGGTCAAGCAAAGAGGGAGCATACTTGTCCATACGGCTGGCTGTGGTAGGACCTGCGGAGCCTATCGGTCTGCCCGCCCTTGCAGGAGAGGGACCCATATAGTAAATCACGTTGTCCTGCAGATCAAACGGCAGTTCCCCGCCCTTTTGTAATGTCTCATACATTCTCTTATGGGCGGCGTCCCTGGCGGTATAGATCGTGCCGCTCAAATAGACGTAATCACCGGCCTTTAGTTTCACTGTCTCTTCCCTGTTGAAAGGTACATTTAAATGTTTGTTCTTTCCGTTATCCAAACTTACCTCTTTCCCGCATATTGCGCTAATCAGTATTTGGGGACATCAGCAGATATTCCCTACAGCACTCGCACCACATGGCGATTCACATGGCAGCAAATGTTTACCGCGACGGGCAGGCCCGCTATATGGGTCGGGTATGTATTGATATTCACTGCAAGCGCAGTGACAGACCCGCCAAGACCTCCCGGTCCTATGCCCAAACCGTTAATAGTATTCAGCAATTCCTCCTCCATCTCTTTTACATAAGGAACAGCAGAGTGTTCACCCACTTTTCTCGTCAGAGCCTGTTTAGCCATTATAGCACACTTTTCAAAAGTGCCGCCAATGCCAACTCCCACTACCATGGGAGGACATGCGTTGGGGCCCGCTTCCCTCACTGCTGTCAAAATGGCATTTTTCACGCCTTCAATACCATCCGCAGGCTTGAGCATAAATATTCTGCTCATATTCTCGCTTCCAAATCCCTTGGGGGCTACGGTGATCTTTACCTCATCTCCCGGCTTTATTTCATAATATATAATCGCGGGCGTATTGTCTCCCGTATTTTCCCGTATCAACGGGTCCTTCACCACGGATTTGCGCAGATACCCGTCCACATAGCCTCTGCGGACCCCCTCATGGATGGCCTCCTCCAGGCTGCCGCCCTCGAAATGTACCTCCTGCCCGATTTCCAGAAAAATTACCGCCATACCGGTATCCTGGCAAATCGGGATCATATCCTCTCCGGCGATTTGCAGGTTTTCCTGTAGTTGTTCCAGAATCTGTCTGCCGAGGGGAGACCTCTCGGCCGCTGTCGCGTCGGTCAGAGCCTGTTTCATATCTTTCGCCAGAAAATGATTGGCCTCTATGCACATTTCCTTAATATTATCCGTAATTTTGTCTACTGCTATTGTCCTCATATTTCCTCTATTCCTGCATCGCACAGGTTTCACCTGCGATATTGCACTGATCGGTTCCCCTATCCGCCCGCTCCGGCGAAAACTGCAATTCGGATTTCTATTTCGTCAACTGACTGCGGATTTCATCAAGCGCCTCGTCCGAGTAGTGTCTGGGTTCCCAGAACGTTCCCTGTCCGTCGTCTGAATAGCGGGGAATCAAATGTATATGGAAATGAAACACCGTCTGCCCCGCCGTCTCGCCATTGTTCTGCACAATGTTAAAGCCCTGACACCCCAGGGCCTCCGTCATGGACCCTGCCAGCCTTTTAGCCAGTATAAAAGCCTTTCCTGTCGTCTCCTCCGACAGCTGATACAGATTGTCCGCATGTTCCTTGGGAAGAATCAAGGCATGTCCTCTGGTGGCGGGCGCGGCATCCAAAATCACCTTAAAATCTTCATCCTCATAGATACTCCTGGTGGGAATATCGCCGTTGGCCAGTTTACAAAAAATACAGTCGTCTTTCTTCATATTTTTATCTCCTATCTGTCCGCTCCGGCGGACGTTCAAATGGGTTACACTTATTCCTCAAACACAAACAAACTGTCCAGCATCCGCATCACGCGGAAATTGCCCTTCATTTTCATCGCGCCAGACATGAATGCGCTCTGAAAAGACATTCTCCCCGCAATAATTTCATCTATCATATCCGATGTTGCCGTCACTTCCACATCCGGTTCCTCCGATGTGCCATAATGACACTCTATCTGTGGACCATTCACCTGGATAATCAATGCGTCCTCTCTTTCCTCCAGTTTCACCGCATAGGACGCTGAAAAACTGGGCTGGGGTTTAAACGCCTGGTGGAACCGCTGAATATAAGTGTCCTGCGAACTGCCGTCTTTCTCATTCAGCATATCACGGAACATGCTGGCCAGTTCCTGAATGTCTTCTTTCTGGCGCTGCACATAGCCGTCATCCGCCGCATAGCGCGACAGCTGCTCCGACTCCTGAGGGGTTAAATCCACGTTGGGGGTTATAGCCACCGTATTCTTTACCGCCTGATTGCTGGCGGGAAAACTGGGTATCTTCTGATTGACCGTCCGGTACAGATTCTCCGCCTTTTTCTCAATAATCGTCGTGTACTCCTGTTTCATTTCAAGAGTCAGGGTGTTGGCGATATAGCCGCAAATACCGCTGCAGGGCTGTCCTCCCAGAACTTCCCAGGCAGTGGCAAGCTGCATCTTCCCCTCCCGCTCTCCGTATGTTGTGGACATGACCACCGGACACATATATAGCTGGGATATCTTTTCCTTGTCTCCATAGAGCCAGCAGGAATCCAGAAACTGGTACATATATCCGCCTATTCCATACCATTCCACCGTGCTGGCCAGAATGATACCGTCCGCCTCCTTCAGAGTCTGTGGCAGTGTCGGAATGGCATTCTTATTCTCATATAGATTATACTGTGTCACATGTACACGGAGTTCTTCCAGCACTTCCCGCATCTTATTAATTACATACAGGGTGGGGTCGTCGATCAACCCCCTGCCACCATAATAGATATTAATATTCACCTTGCCCTCCATAACCCGCATCCGATTTTATTTTGTCCGAGATGCGTATATATACCGCCAATATCACTCCCAGCAAAAATCCCACCAGCAGACCTCCGATGTGGGCCAGATTGTCCACATTGCCACCGGTAAAACCGCTGTATAGGGACAAACAGATCATCAGAATCACTCTCCCCAAAGTGACGTTCTCCATTCGTCGATTGGAGATCAGCACCAATGCCAAAAGGAGTCCGTCCAGGCCGAAAATAGCACCGCTGGCCCCCAAAGAGGCCGTCCAGTTGTTGCTGGCGATCTTGCCCACCAGAGACAACATATTCCCGCCGATACCTGAGGCCAGATAAATCACCGCAAAGGAAAAGTGCCCAATCTCCTTCTCGATCATAGCTCCCATAAAAAGCAGAATTATCATATTGCTGAACAGGTGGCTGGAATCCGCATGCAGGAACATAGCCCAGAATATTCGTCCATATTCCTCATTTACTATGATTTCAACCGCACTCAGGCATCCCTTCTCAATCAGGACATTTCCGGGCAGCTGACAGAAAACATAAATTCCTACATTGACTGCTACCAGCACGGCGCTTATAAAAGGAAGCGCTTTCAGTTTTCTAATATATTCTGCCATAGATAATCCTCTGCTTGTCCATATAGAAAACTGTACCACTCTTTGCCCCTGTTCGTCAACGAAAACCTGACAGAAAGCTCATTGAAAAGTATATTCAGCCTTGCCGAATCTAAGTTCGTCATTTTTCTCCAGACGGCGTTTCTCATAGGGCTGCATGCGCAGACCATTTTTGAATGTTCCGTTGGTAGAGTTCAGATCTTCCAGATAAATGCGGCCGTCCTCCTCCAGTATCCGGGCGTGAATGCGGCTGACAGAGCGCTCTTCCAGCACATAGTCCACCTCATCCCTCTTTTTGCCGATCACAAAGGGAAACTTATCGATTTTTACAGCCAGCTCTCCATTGTCCCTGTACAGTCCCCGCGGCTGTTCCCTCTGCTGTTCCTCCAGATATACGGTTCTGCCGTATTCCTCCTCTTCCTCTCCATAGACTGTCTCCTCCCCCACTGCGCCCAATGTCTGCATACTCACCTGACGCTGCAGTATCTCCTGATAGGAAATGACATCCTGTTTTTTCCTGCGTCCTCCCAAAAAGGAGAGAAAGCCTTTGCGCCTGTCCTCCGGCTCGGACCCGGCGGCAGAGGAAGTGGTCTGCGCCCCCCCAGAATCCTGCGGCGATTCCTGCGCATATATCTGCCGGATATCCTGTTCTCTCTCCTGCTGCTCCGTTTTCCGCCTTCTTTTTTCCTTTTTCTCCACCTCCTTAAAATTCTCATAAATCTGTCGGTTTAGACAGGTATCTCCCGCAGCGGCATACTGTTCGTGCAGACCATATACGAACTCCACCAGAGCCTCATCCTCATAGTCGATGTGTTCCACCCAGAAATCCAGCAGCGCCTTAAACCCCCTGTTTCTCCCACAATATGGTATATACATGAAAAAGAAATCATTTTTCTCCAGATCCTGGTAAATATGTTCCGGACTCCAGATCACGTTTCGGTCCTCCAACAGATATCGCCCAAGCTCCTGCTGCATCCTCTCCATCCCCCACAGAAAATCCCGCATCCACTCCCTGCCAATGGACTTTCCCTCAAATAACTGCGCTATGCTCTGGGTCGAAGAGATATCATAGTACAAAAAAGCGTCCCCGTCAATGTAGCGCAGGCTGCAGGGAAGGAGAAAGCGGATACCGCCCCTGTTTAGTATGCAGTATTGATAGCGGTTTTCTTTCGGCTTTTCCTCCAGCCGTACCCGCTCATAATTACAGTTCAGATTCCTGACATACTCTGTCTCCAAAATATCACTCCGCAATTTATCATTTTCCATTTTCCACCTCTTTCCGCATATCAGGAGTCTGGTCTGACCAGGCTCTCATCATGCCTATAAAATAGTATTTATTTCTCGTGCCCGGCCAGCAGCCTTGTCAGCGCCGATCTGTCCCAGGCATTCAGTTGAAATACCAGCTCCATCCGCTGCGGCTCTCCTAAGCGAGCCGGGACTCCATATAGCGGCAGCGTATATTCTCCCGCTGCCTCCAGCCGTATCTGCTTTCCCTGTATGGAAAAGCGGGGCGCCTGCAGCTGCAGCCACAGATATTGCTCCCTGTCCCACGACATTGTCAATTCCTGCAAATATTCCAGCCTCTGCTGCGGCGTCCCGCGGTAATTGGCGCCTTTTATCAGCATGGACGCCATATCCTGCTCCAGCAGGCATCTGTCATACTGCACAAAAAGTATGACAATCAAAAATAGATACACGCCCAGTACGACGGGCAGCACCAAAGCGGCCTCCACAGAAAAATAGCCATTTATATACTTTTGTTTCCTCATACATACCCCCTTCATATCCAAAGGCGCAGCAGCACGACAACAGCGCCCGCCCACAAAAACGGCACAAATGCTATACGGGTATTCCTTCCTGCTCTGCCCAGCAAGAGCAGAACAGCACTGACCAGAAAGATACCCAGCAGAGCAATTCCCAGAGCCAGCAGGCAATCCTCCAGCCCCATCCAGTTCCCCATAAGTATCAGTTCCCAGCCGTCTCCCCACCCAATCTGTTCTCTGGTGATCTTAGCCAGCGCCAGTGCAGCCGTACCCGGCAGCAGCGCAATGACAAGCTCCACCCAGGACGCTGTACCCTGTAGCCCTCTGCCGAGGGCACAACAGCAGGAAAGAGCAACTCCGAGGGCCAGCGACCGCCCCGGTATACACTGTCTTTTTATGTCAAACACACTGTGATAAGCCAGCAGCACGGCTGCACACAGATATCCCATCCACTTCCACATATTGATAATCCTTCTCACACAAATACATTAGTCCAGCACTCCGCAGCGGCTGCAGGGACGATAGGGCATATCCTCCCGCCATTTTACCGCATGAACCCGCCGCAGCAGGGCCGGGCAATCCCTGACCGTATGGCTCCGGTTTCCTTCACGGGTCAGATAAACCAGATCACCCACCGCCCGATCCTCGCAGCGACTGCAGGGATGATAGCGTTCTCCGTCCGCATTGCGCAGCGTCCATACTTTTTCCGGCTGTACCTCGTAGACGCTGAATTTCAAATAAGAACAATCTCCTCTGCTGTGCCATACCTCCCCATTCTCCGCCACATATACATACACTGTTTTTTCCGCCTTGTCCCCGACGGCATAGCCTGTCCAGGCCCGACCATAATACCTGCTGCACATGCGAAAATAGGGAAAGGGAAAACAGGTGATCTGCGGACACACCTGATAGGTAAGGACAATATTGATGCATTCGTCCTCCTCCAGATACTCCGATGACAGATATGTCAGTTCTTGCCCGCCATGGACAAGCGGGGAGCTGTCCAGATAGTCCCTTCCCAGAATCTGTTGTATTCTTCCGTTTACATACAGGTAAGATACCGCCAGATCCGGGATGTCTTCCGTACCCTGCCATGCCCCAAAAAGGGTCAGTTCCTGGCCCGTCTGCCACAGCGCATATTCCAGCTTTCCATGCAGCCGCAGCATCTCCATGCAGCTTCCCAGGTGGAGAATAAATAGTATCAGCAGCGGCGCCACCACTGCAGCCTCCACAGTCATACTCCCCCTACTGTCCTTTTTTCTGCCCATTTGGCGGGAGGCGGGCAGATATGTCTCCTCCATACATGGTGGTACTGCATATCTGTGTAACAGGGAGTTGCACATGGGAGAGGGCATATAATATTTGCTCAGTTTTGTAGTTACCTTACCTTTTTCCATCCATAGAGAAGACATATCCGCTCACCTCCCACTCAAGCATTTTCATATTCAATATTGTTTTTCTCTTCTGACAGTGAAACGATATCCGTAACCGGACCGGATCGTCGCCTCCGCCTCCAGCCCGTCAATGCAGCCGTCCATGCGAAAACAGCTGTTCCCGGGAGTTCTGCGAACATCCATCTCCACCAGATCCATGAATCGCAGCGTCAGTGTGTCCGGCGGCTGTATATACAGCAATATGCGCAGATACTCCTCGTAGGTCAGCCCCTGGCCCTCTGCGCTCTGGGCCTGTGCCGGGGCGCTCCAGATATTGTCCAGCGAATAGTGCCAGTTCGCATCCGTTTTCAGCAGCTCCACTCTTCCCCCCGCAAGCAGCGTCTTTACATCGTACAGGCTCTCCAGATAGGCCCATGACAGAATCAGCGCCGTCTCAAACACCGGCTTTAGCTCCGGCAGGGCAACGGCCCCGGATAAAATCGCAGCCACCGCCTCCACCTCCGCCCTCTTTGTCTCACTGCCCAGCAGATGTATTACATTGGCCGCCTCCCGAATACCGCAGAGCAGATTGGCCGTCTGGCGCAGATTGTCTCTATCACTGCCCTTGCCGCATATCAGGTATTCCACCTGATATTGCAGCAGGCTGTCCTCTATTGTTGCTTCGTATCTCCCGGCATAGTTCAGAAAATATTCCAGCAGAAACACATTGTCCACCAGTCCCAACGGTTCCTGTCCGGAATAGCTGCCATGATTGACCTGCCCCCTGGCGGTCCGGCCGCTGATATACTGCGTCGTATCGACTGTGACCTCCGACAGCCGCGAAACATCCTCCACCACCCATTTCAGAATCCCTTCGCTCCGCAGTCTGCGCACCGCCTCTGTGGGGTCCTTGATCTCAAGCCTGATCCATTCCTCTTCCCCGATCTGTTTTTCCATGCCCTGATACTGCTGTAATTCGGCGCTTACCCGATCCAGCTGTTCCTCCACATCCCCCTCCAAAAGTCCGTATCCGTCCACGATTTCCAGCCATTCCAGCAGATCGTCCACGATTTCCAGCCCCAGGCGGTTTCGCATACACTCCGCCGCCCGCTGCTGAAACACCCGCCCGCCGTCGTCCGTGGCAAGCGAAACCTTCAGCACCTGAACATCCTCCAGCTCCATACCCAGCAGATCACGGTACAAAAAGGACAGCAGACCGCAATCTCCGCAGGAGAGATTACGGGTCAGATACTCCGCCAGATGCTGCTCTGTATTGTAATAGGAGGGATAATCTGTGCCGTAGGATGTGTCAATCATAAACAGTCCGTAGCGCTGCAGCAGCACCCGGTGATATTCGGCCAGCACACTGTCCAATCCGATATCCATCACGCACTCCGCCTCAAATGAAATCGTGTGCCTGCGGGTTCCCTCGATCAGCGTCAGACACAGAGAGAGCATTACTGTCAGGGTCAGCGCCACATAGACCGTCAGATAACCTGAAAGTTTCCTGTATTTCATAGACTGTCCCTCAGACCTTATTGACCTGCTTGGTAATCTTGGAAAAGATGGATTCCACCAGTTCGGTAATCTGGGACTTAAAGATGATGACGATGCCTACCAGCACCACGATAATCAGTATAATCTCTACAGTTCCCATACCCGTGTTTTCCTTTTCCATAAAACACCTCCATCCGATCAGTTTCCCATCCATCCAATTTCTTACTTTATTCCATGTTTTTCTCATCTTTTTTCTCCTTTTCCTAAAAAGTATTGTTCATCCTATATGCCAAAGCTCTGAAATGCCGGAACCATGACCAGCACCATCACAATGGCCATCATCATTATCATGGGCACCAGCAGTGCGGTGCCCGCCTCCTCCCCCTTTTTTCTGTAGAGATTTAGTTCCTCCTGCAGCGCACGGTCTCCCTCCTCCCGCAGACGGGTCAGCAACGCCGCATTTCCCTTTTTCAGATTCTGTACCAGCAGGGCGCTCAATTTGGCACAGTCCTGCAGACCGGTGCGGGCGGCCCATAGTTCAAGGGTGCGACTCTCGGAAACTCCCGCCTGCAGCCGATTGCAGGCATAGAGCATCTCCTCATATAGAGGTTCATACAGAGACCGCTGTACCCCCTCCTGTCTGGTATGGTAGTCAAGGGCAATTTTTTGAAAGGCTCCGCGAATGGTCATGCCCGCGCCCAGGTACAGGATGAGCTTGCTTAGCATCACCGGGTAATTTTCCTTCATTCGCTCCCGCCTTTTAAGCACCTGCTGGTGCAAATCTCTGTCCTGAAAGAGAAATACCGCAGCAGCCGTAACCACGGTCATCAGCATCAGCACTGCACTGTGGTTCTCCCTGATTTCCCGCCACTCCAGCGCGTTCTCCCCCAATTTCTCCGGCAGTCGGATTCTGTCCCGGTCAGCGGCCTCCTCCTGGGCGAGACAATAGGCGTCCCACGCCTGTGCAGCCAGCAGCTCCGCTCCTTCCAGAGTCCGTGGAACCACCAGTATTTCCAGTTCCTCCTGCCAGCAAAAATCCAGATAGCGGCTTTCCACCGTCAGCGTCACCGCCGTGGACGTCTGAGGCTCATACACCGCCCCGCTCCCTCCCAGCACCTCATAATCGCTGCTTTTCCAGGACACCGCGAAGGGATATCCCTCCAGCTCCTCCACCGGTGTCAGGGAAGAGGATACCTCCTGCCAGGAAGGATTGTCCCCCAGTGTCTCTCTTTTCCATTCCTCCCAGAATTCCTCGTACAGCTCCTGAGCCTCCTGCCTGGTCAGTCTTCGCTCCGGCACCTGCACCGAGATAACGCCCGGCTCTTCCCCCTGCATCCTGACCTGAAGTTCCACCTGCTGTGTGCCCTGTCCCCGGGCGGGACGCAGCAGCTCTCCCTGCTTTGTCAAGCTGCCCCCCATATCCGAACAGATATGCGCCAACACTCCCAGCAGAGTCCCCACGCACAATACCGACAGCAGCAGCCGTATCTTTTTCCTGTAATAGTCCCCCTGCAAAAACAGCCCCGACTGGCAGGGATACAGACTTTCCAGATCCCGCTGCACATGGCGGGCGTTCAGCATGGGAATTCTGTAAATACAGCCCTTTTTATATAGATATACAGACATTCTTTCCAGAAGTTTTCCCTCCTCCCGCCGGGACAAAAAGGCCAAAATAACAAGGCCCGCTCCCACCGCCGTTCCTATCAGATACATTCTCTCGCCTCCCTTTCCCGCATTCCGCACGGTTTAGTCCGATACCAATCATCTCTCCCCAAAGGTTCTTGCAAATATCCGCTCCGACAGAGCATATGCCGCCAGATAGACTCCCATGCAGACAGTCATCAACGCCACACCCGCCGGATTCCCGTATAACATGTCAAAATAGCCGGGATTGGTGACCTCCACATACCAGACTATCATGAATGGCATGGCGTTCATCACCCGCTGTTCCAGTTTCCGGGCGGATAACAGGGTTTCCATCTCCTCCTCCACTGCCAGCCTACGGCTGATGGAACTGCTGGCCGCATCCACCATCACCGGAATACTTCCTCCGTTTCGCTTGGCAATGGCAAACACCTCCGCAAACTCCCGCATCTCCTCCAGACCACAGCGCTGTCCCATCTCCGCCAGCAGTACCTCCAGAGTCACATTGTTGACCAGTCCCTGGCGCAGCTGTATCAGCTCCTGCTCCATGGCGCAGTTCTCTCCAAACATGTTCCGCACATCCACAATGCTCTCCAGGAATGCGTTCTCCACCGCATACCCGGCCCTCATGGATGCGGCCACCGCCTGAATGCACTCCTTGAACTGGAGTAGCAGCTGTCGGTTTCTGTCGCGGCGGCGGTGACGTCTGCTCCCAAGCAGATAGAACCAGCCCACCAGGGCCATGGGCGGCAGCGCCCAGACACTGCGGTAGAAAAAGAACGCGAACAGTCCCGTCACCAGCAAAGCCTTACCGAAGTCCCGCAGCTCTGAGTTTTTGATCACGGAGCAGTTCCCCCTTTCTAACCAGCGTTCCCTGCACCCGTCCCTCCGGACTTTCGCCCGTCTCCTCAAAGCGGTACAGCATATTCAGACGGATATCGGAGTCCTCACAGTCCATGACCTCCGATATTTCCAGCACTTTCCGACTCCTGTCCCGAAGACGCCCGAGATGCACTATGATGTCAATGCCGGATACGATCTGTCTCTTGATGGCTGACAGCGGAACATCCATGCCCATCAGAATCATATTCTCCAGCCTGGACAGCATATCCCGGGCGCTGTTGGCATGGCCGGTGGACATGGAGCCGTCATGTCCTGTGTTCAGGCACTGCATCATATCCACCGCCTCGGCCCCCCGCACCTCACCCACAATGATTCGGTCAGGCCGCATTCTCAGGCTGGTGCGAATCAAGTCACGAATGGAAATCTCTCTGCAGCCCTCCACATTGCCGCCGCGGGTCTCCAGGCGCACCAGATTGCGCAGTCCCTGAAGCTGCAGCTCCGCACTGTCCTCAATAGTTATAACCCTCTCCCATGCCGGAATATATCCGGACAATACATTGAGAAATGTAGTCTTTCCACTGCCGGTGCCCCCGCTGATAAATATATTGTATCCTGCCCGTACCAGCAGCTGTAAAAGCTCTGCCGCCTCACGGGAGAGAGATTCCCAGCGGAGCAGTTCCTCCATGGTGATAGGTGTGTCGGGAAAACGTCGAATGGTTACGATGGGACCGTTTAGGGCCACTGGATTCATAACGATATTTACTCTGGCGCCGCTTGACAATCTGGCGTCAACGATGGGAGATGCTTCGTTTACTGCTCTGTTACAGCCTGCCACGATCTGTTGGATCACATCCTGGAGCTTTTCTTCCGACTCAAAGCTCATGTCCAGTTCCTGCAGGCGGCCTTCCCGTTCAATAAATATACTGCCGGGTCCATTGATCATGATCTCTGTGATTTCCGGGTCCTCTATAAGACTCTGCAGAATGTCCAGCCGTCTCAGGGAATAGAACAGCTCCGTGCGCAGCTGGTGGCTCTCACTGACCGGCAGCAGCCGCAGCAGCTGTTCTTCCAGCAAAACCTCGTCAATGATCTCCATGATTTCATCATCCGGCTGCTCTCTGCCGTAATCTAACTGCTCCAGCACTCTGCGGCGCAGCTCCTGTTTCAGTTCCCCATAATCCTTTAACATTCGTCCTCACCTGCCTCCTCTTCCTCTATCAGCTCCCTGACATATTCCGCCAGATCGCCTCTGGTATACTGCTCAATCCGATCCGGCAGACGGCGGAACAGGGGAAGACGACATTTTCTGGTCTTCACCTTCACGTCCTCATACTCATACAGAGACAGTATCTGCTCGTATTGATCGATTTTACACCTGGCCACGGGATCTTCCTTCACCAGCATGTACACCCGGCTGCACCTTCTCAAAATCTCCAGCAGCCCCTGCATATTCTCGGACAAGTCCAAAATGATATAGTCATATTCTCCGCTTTCCCCAATCCTCCACAGCAGCTGCTGCCATTCCTGAACGGTGATATAGACCAGATTCTGCCCCATGTACGCCGGTGCAATGTAGTCCAGCCGCCCCTTTTTCTGTACCAGAACCTTCAAGCGCAGCACAAATTTGCTTTGATCCGCTTTCATATAATACAAGAGTGTGGTCAAATCCCTGCCTCCTTCTCCCGGCAGCAGTTCCGGCATCCCCGCATAGTGCTCAAAATTCAGATACAGCGTCCGGTGCCTCTCCGCCAAAAGCTGCCCATAGGTCAACGCAAAGGAGGTCTGCAGACATCTGCGCACCGGAGAATACATTCCCACGATCCTGGTCTTCTGCCCACTGCTCAGCCGCGGATAAAAAACCTCTTCCCTCTCCATATAGATTTCCAGCAGCTCCCGCAGAACATTCTCAGCGGGCTGGTACTTGTCCACATTTTTCAGGGCGGACCACCTGACTAGGCCGCTCTCATTCAGCAGCACCGTGGACCCTGCCTCCACCGGCAGCTCGGGGGCATACACCGATTCCGCCACCAGCAGCAGGTCGATCTCCCTCTGCCTTTCGCTCTCTGCCAGCTGAGATATCCCGGTATAGACCTCAATCTCCCAGGGGAACTCTCTGTAGCTCTGCAGATAGGCAGACAGCTGCCCCGCATAATCCGCCTCCGGATCACAGAGCGCTAAAATTTTATGCTCCAAAAACACCTCTCCTTTCTCACCCGGCCCGTAGCCGTTCTTGCACATCCTGCATGAAATCGTGGTAAAATCTTGTGAATCACAAATCAACAATAACATGATGTTAGATGATAAGAGACTTGATCTGCCTCTTGTTGAAATGCATTATATCCGGTATTTTTTCAAATGTCCATAGCAAAAACAAAGAAAAATTATTTTTGTGAAAAATCTACAAGGAATGAAAAGCCTGAAGGCCATAAAGCGCCGCAAGGCCAGGAAATCCCAGCACTGAGCATGTCAAAACCGTAGCTGGATTAATGCCCACCAGAGCCGGATAACCATGGGACACCACCGCCAAATTGATAAAATAAATTGCCACCGCTCCCAGCACTCCCCGCAGCAAAAAATTCAGCAGCCACTCAAGCCGACGCCTCCAGGCGAACGCCAATAGTGCCAGTACACAGACTCCCATAATCAGCAAAATTTTTGTTTGACTCATTTGATTTTCCTGAAATGCATCTTTTTTACATCATATGAAACGACAGGAAAAAAATACCAGCAAAAAGAATTTGCTGGAATATTTTACAAGCCGCAGGGCTATACTTATAACAACCAAAATTTACCAATTATAAATGGAGAGCGCTATGAAAACTTTTTATAACCAGAGCTATTACTCCTCCGATGATATGGACATAAACTTTTCCGTGCCGTCTCTGCGGGAAGATCTGGAAAAAACCCGCATTGCGCTGGAAATCGCATATGCGGGCTTTGACAATGCCGTCGATCCGGACATGATCGACTGCTATATTTATGAAATTAATGCGCTTTTAAAGCGATATAAACATCTGTCTGCCCTCTCTGAGGAGGAATATGCCACTGCTAAGAGCACAGTCCCGACAGGGCGTCTGCGTGGGCTATACGAGCATTCCCCGATTCGCGCTCTGGTCAGTCATGTTCTCAGTTAATGTATTTTTGCCATAGGTCAGTCCCGCGTATACGGTCTGGGTGTTCTTCATAACCGGACCAGCCGTATTCTGAGGGGCGATCTGCCTGTACGCGTCACGCAGGGGCGTGATGATACCGGCCGTCTCCTGCAGCAGCTCTGTGTGCCAGCGCACCTCCGCCTGGGACAACCTGCGGATACAGTACAGATACAACTGCCGCAGAGCGCCTGCGGGTTCATATTCCATGTGCAGGGACTGGAGCAGTTCGCTGACACAGTTCCTGGCCCTGCGCACATTCTCACGATATTCCGCATAATTCTTCTGCTGTGCCGACTCTGCGGCATCGGACAGGTATTGCAGAGTCATCTCATACAAAATCACAATCATCTCGGTGGGATTGGCCTGAGAGATGCGGAAAGTGAACTGCCTTTTGATCTCCGATGTCATAATGTCAACGCCTCCTGTTTAGCCACATTTACTGCAACAGCTGCAGTACCTGAGAGGGCCTTTCGTTGGCCTGCGCCAGCATGGAGGTACCTGCCTGAGTCAGCACCTGGTTGGTGGTGTACTGCGTCATCTCCTCCGCCATATCCACGTCTATCAGCCGGGAGTAGGCGGCGGTCATGCTCTCCTCCGATATATCCAGGCTGTTCACCGTGGACTCAAGACGGTTCTGGTACGCACCCAGTTTACCTCTGACTCTGGATACAAAGCCGATGGCTCCATCCATCCGGCTCATGGCATCCTTCGCGCCCTTCTCCGTGCATACGTTTATATCTTCAATTCCCATATTGCGCAGGGAAACCGGCGGAATCTCCACCTCCAGAACCTGCCCCTCGTTGGCGCCGATCTGCAGACGCATGGGACCCACATCGCTGATCTCCACCTTCAGACCTGTCACAGTGCCGTTAGTGGCGTCATTCAGATCCAGTTTCATTTCAAATCCGTTGCTGCCCTTGATCGTCACAAAGCCGTTTTCAGCTACAAAATCATCTTGGGCATCGGGAACCGCTTTCACACCTGCGGGGAAATCTCCGCCCAGCTGAATATCCGTCACCAGCTTGTTGCCGGTAGGGTCACCATCTTCGTCCAGCTCATCCTCAAACGTAATGGAATCCACAGTGTAGGTTCCCGTGGGGGTCTTAGTGCTAATACCGGTAGCCCTTATAACATTATTTATACTATTACTATCATAATTAGTATATCCCTTTACATCGAAGGTGCCGTCCAACAGGTTCTGCCCGTTAAACTGAGTGGTATCCTTCACACGCTCAATCTCCTCCTTGAGCTGCTCGATCTCATCCTGGATAATCGCTCTGTCTTCGTCAATCGTCGTGCCGTTGGATGCCTTTATAGTCAGCTCGCTGATACGCTGCAGCATGGAGCTGACCTCGTTTAAGGCGCCGTCCGCAATCTCTATGACGGATATTCCGTCGCTGGCATTGTCGTTGGCCACTCCCAGTCCGATGATCTGTGCATTCATTCTCTTCGCCATGGCCAGACCCGCGGGATTGTCCTTGGCGTGGTTGACCTTAAATCCGGTGGAAAGTCTCTCCAGGGATGCAGACAGGGCGTTGTCGTTATTCGCCAGCGCATTGTTGGCGAGCATTGCTGATACATTGTAATTAATTCTCATACGAATCCTCCTAATATTAAGTTCCGCTATGGTTCTTAGAACGGATTCCTTTCCGTCTGTTTCCCCACCTCTCGGACAGTCTGCAAAAATGCCTTAGCCGTCGCGTACAGACTTCGCTGCGATGTCGCCTGTGCCGACTCAGATCTGTCCCAGGACATGATTGTCTTCCCTGACTCATTGTGTACATATTCTACCTGGCCGAGCTGCAAGTCCCCTGCCAGATGACTATCAAATATATCGGCTGCGTGGCGCAAATTCATAACCGTTTCTTTATGATTTCCCACAAAGTAGCCATTCACAATGCCTTCTTTGACCTGGAACTCGCCGGTCAGACTGCCCATATTCCCGGCGGTCAGCTCAATGCGAACCATGCCCTTTTCCTGCTCTCCATGGCATATCTGCAGATGAATTGCCGCCAACTCCCCGTCCAGTTCCATGGGGAAATAGTATTCCTCCGACTGGGATAGATTTCCCATCAAATGCAGCTGCTTAGTCATCAGCTGCAGGGAGCGCACGTCCACCAGACTGTCCGTATCCTCCAGAATCCTCTGATGCAGCTGCTCCTCATGAATAACCATTTCCTCCCGGTAGGTCTCCTTAAACTCCTCCGGCTCCTGCAGACGCTGCCACAGCTGCGCAGGTTTGACTCTGCCTTTGCTGTCCGTGTTCCAGCGATCCAATATCTTCCGGATTTCCTCCTCCATGTCCTGAGCTGCCAGCACATTTGCCACCGTGGGAGATTCCTGTGCCCGCTCCAGCGTTTTGCACGCCTCCTGAGAAACCTCCGCTGCTCTGGCCAGCTCCTGACGCATACGGTCGCTGTCCTGCTCCCGCTGCTCTGCGGCCGCCTGTTCCTCCGGCTCTGCCGCCTCCTCCAGAACCCTGTTCCACTCTCTGGCATACCCCAGATTGATCTGCTCGTCAATCCGGACGCCGCGCTCCTGCAGACGACTGAGGCTCCCTACCGCATCATCCACCAGCGTGTTCATCCGCCCTGCCCTCCGGCTTCTGACGGCCGACAGCAGCGTAGAAAAATTCATTTCCGCACCGGTGTTCACCACACTGCCAATGGCGGCGCTATCCCCCTTCTCAATCTGCCGCAAAAGCCGGTAACAGCCGATAAATGCACTTTTCTCCTCGGGAGTGATCTCTCCCTTTTTCTCCAGTTTATACAGAAAACGGCTGTATTTCTCCGTCTCCTGCTGGGACTTTTCTCCCTCCTCGCGGCTCTGCTCCTCAAAATATTCCTGTAACTGGGGCAGACTCTGTTCCAACGGATTTACACCATCACGAATCATCTGCAGCACCGCCGCCGGCGTCATCTTTCCGGCGACCTCCTCCACCGTAGCACAGGCCGCCTTGATCTCCTCCACATGCTCCGGGGTGATCTCCATTCGGTTATAGCCCAGCACCCGCACTGCCCGGCGGTTTTCCTCTGTCAGCTCATATCCCATATCCTGCAGAATATCATCCACATTGGCAAATGCCTTGCGAATACTGTCGCCCAGGTCTGCCCGAGGAGCCGTCCAGACGGCCTCGTAGCGTTGCTCCGCCTTCTCGTACTCCGCCTGCAGCGCCTTGCCCATTTTATGGAACTGAGCCAGATTCTGCTCCTCCGGCGCCATATCCCGCAGTCTCTCCTGCCAGCGCCCTACAGTGTCTATGGGCAGATCCGGCAGCTCTCTCGCTACCTGCCAGGCGTCTTCCAGATTTTGATAGCGCTCCACCGCCTCCTGATCCGTAAGCTCCTTCTCAGGGAAAAATTCCCGAGCCAGCTCCTGTTGTGCCTGTTTCAGTGCCTCAATGGTCTCCTCAATGGGCTTGGTATCTATGGAAAAACCGCTCTCCAGCAGCTTTATGTTGGTTTCCACCGTCATGCGCAGTCGAATCTCCTCAAGCAGCCTGTGGTCGCTGATGCGCTGCTGGGCATCGCTGCTCTGGTAATATGCCATCAGATCATATGCCTTCTGCCGAATGGACCTGGGGTCTGCCAGATTTCCTTCCATTGGCTCACAGCCGTCCGCAATGGCGGCGGCAGCGGCAGCGGCCACTCTCTCTTTTTCCAGCGGGAAAGGAACTCCCCTTATCTCCATGGTTCTGCGCAGACTGTCCCTATCCACCTGCAGTCCCCTCTGAATCAACCATTTTGCGGCCTCCCTCTCCTGTTCGCTGCCCTCGCAGCCCAGGGAGGACAGCAGTCTGTCGAGTTCCTGAGGATCAGGCTCCGCCGTATCCTTCCCGGAGGAACGAGTGCTGCCCTCACCCTCTGACTGCTCTGCTATGTTCCGAGTCATATAACCCCTGACTCCGGCCTCAAAATACTCTGCCTGCCGCTCCTGCTCCACAGCGGAGCCGCTGGCCTCGGCCAAGTAGTATCCCTTTACCGTGGCCTCCATGCCGCTATTAACCATATAATAATAGTCGCCTTCGCTAGGCGCTTCCAGACTGTCAGCCAGATCAAGAGCCTGCAGAATCTTCTCCACATTTTCCGTGGAGAGAGGAATATCCGCCGTCTCAAAGCTCTCCTGCAGCGCCTGGGCCAATCCCATGTCTCCTACCGCCGCCGCCAAAGTATCCATATCCAGAGTGTCCGTGTATCCCTCTATCTGGCACCCGGCCTTCACCAGCTCAGCCTTGATCTTATCCAGTATGGTCACCGCCTCCTGAGGGTCCATCTCACGGGGGTCATACCCCTCCTGTGACATTTTGGCATAATCCTCATCAGACATGGTATGTGACATTACTGTCATCTGATTTTGCATCAGCTGTACATCAGCAGCGCCTGCCAGATTCTGGATATCCGCCAGGGTTTTTCCTTGGGACGACGCCGCTTTCTGTCTCTGGTTCCAGCGGCTGCCCAATGCATTGCCGGGGTGAATGCTGTCTCTGCCGTCCACATAAGCTCCGTAGCCCCGGGTCCCATGGGCCTGCTGGCGCTGGGCGCGGGATCGTCCCGACTGCTCCTGCAGTCCCGGCTCCCGGGGACCGCCTTTCTGTACTGCCTGGTCAAAGTTTATTTTCATATACAATCCTTTCCTCTGTCAGAAAAAATAGGTGAGCGCACAGGCACTCACCTATTATTTCGGTCAATTTTCAGTTTTCTTAACGGCTGCGTCAGAACTGGTATACCACTGCGGTGTAGGGCGGCAGATCAAAGGAGACGGAATAGTCGTGATAATGGCAAGGCTCACTCACAGCCGTCAGCTCCTCCGGAACCGTATTGCCGTTACCGCCATAGCAGGTGTCGTCACTGTTCATCACCAGCTTATATTTTTTCTTTTTGGGCACCGGCACCACATAATTCTCCCATCGCATGGGGGTCATATTCATCACAAACAGCAGATTGTTCCGCCCGCTCTCGGACTTTCTCACAAAGGAGTAGGTGCTCCTGTCCGCGTCATCCGCATTCATCCACTCAAAACTCTTCCAGGAGTTGTCGTTTTCATACATGCAGGGATACTTTCGATACAGAGCCAGCAGATCTCTCACATAGTGATGCATGCCCAGGTTGTTCCTCTCCCCCAGCAGAAACCAATCCAGCTCCCTCTCCTCGCTCCACTCTCTCTCCTGTCCAAAATCCTGACCCATAAACAGCAGCTTTTTGCCGCAATGTCCAAACATAAAAGTATAGCCCACCCGCAGGTTGGCATATTTGTCCACCTGGTAACCGGGCATTTTATTCACCATGGAACATTTCAAATGCACTACCTCGTCATGGGACAGCGGCAGGATATAATTTTCACTCTCGTTGTAGCTCATGGCAAAGGACATGGCATAGTGATTTCCCTTGCGGTACAGGGGGTCAAGTTTCATATATTCACAGAAATCATGCATCCAGCCCATATTCCACTTAAAAGTAAAGCCCAGGCTTTCCCCACCTATATCACCCGAAACATTGGGCCATGCGGTAGACTCCTCCGCTATGGTCAAAAAGCCCGGATAGGTCCCACGAATCACGGAATTCAGGTGTTTGAAAAATTCTATCGCCTCCAGATTCTTGTTGCCGCCGTACTTGTTGGGCAGCCACTGGCCATCTTTTTTCCCGTAATCCAAATATAACATGGAGGCCACGGCATCCACGCGGATACCGTCCACATGGAACTCCTTCAGCCAGAACAGGGCGTTGGCGATCAAAAAGTTCTTAACCTCGGTTTTGCCGTAGTTAAAAATCTTTGTCCCCCAGTCCGGGTGCTCTCCCAGGCGCGGGTCGGGATGTTCAAAAATACACTCACCGTCAAAGCGGCCCAACCCGTGAGCATCCATGGCAAAATGAGCCGGCACCCAGTCCAGAATCACTCCGATCTTGTTCTTGTGCAATTTATTGACCAGATACATAAAGTCCTTGGGAGTGCCATAACGGGAGGTGGGTGCGTAATAGCCCGTCACCTGATAGCCCCAGGAACCGTCAAAGGGATGCTCCGCAATTCCCATCAGCTCCACATGAGTGTACCGCATCTCCTTGAGATACTCCACGATACGATCGGCAAACTCCCGGTAATTATAAAAGCCCTCTTTGGTGCCGTTGGGGTGTTTCATGAACGACCCAATGTGGCATTCATACACCGCCATGGGTTGTTTCTGCACATCCTTCTGATCCCGCTCTGCTATCCATTTTTCGTCCTCCCAGGCAAAACCTGAGAGATCCGTCACTCGTGAGGCAGTGCCCGGGCGATACTCCGCATAGTTGGCAAAAGGGTCCGCCTTGTACAGTTTTTGCCCGTCCGGTGTAGTAATCAAAAACTTATACATACACCCTTCCTCCACGCCCGGCACAAAGAGCTTATGAATCCCTCCCGGACCCATTTTTTCCATTGGATGGCTCTCCTCGTTCCAGTCGTTGAACTCTCCAATCACATGGACGCTGGCCGCATTGGGCGCCCACACTCCAAAAAACACGCCCTCCACGCCGTCCTCTGCAGACGGATGAGCGCCCAGTTTTTTATATATGTCATAGTGTGTCCCCTGGGCGAACAGATACTGATCTGCCTCAGAGATAAATATCTCCTCTCTCTGAGCTTTTCCCTTTGTCTTTGCCATACCCAACCTCCCTAATTATAGATTTATATGATGACACGCTATTTGATAAAGTCGTTCTCCCTCAAAATAATCATGTCTTCCTCATCATAGCGCTTTGCCAGTAATATGTCGAAAAAGTGCCCCATGGATTTGCGGTCCGCATGGAGGATCGCCTCGTCCAGAATCTCCTTCACGTCCATGATCGTCACTGCGTGGTCGCTGGTCTGCATCTCCGCGATCCTTGTGTGCAACGCCAGTATTCCCAGCTCGTCAATGGAGTATTCCCTCTCCCTGGCGTACTTCTTGCCAAATGCAACCAGGGAATCGTTGCTAAGCGCCTCCATGTCCATGCGGGCGTTGAAACATTCCGCCAGCTTGGTGTATACCCCCAGAAATTTGTTCATGGCTTTCCGGGTATCCTCCATTATCACGATCAGCCCGTACTGTTCCTGCTGCAGCGCCTTGTACAGCGTTTCCACCGTGTTCATACTCATGTCCGAGGCCTTCTGAATAATCAGCGCGCCGTTGGCCAGACTGTCCAGCGTCTGTGCAATGTCTCTCCTATTCAGGGAGCTGCCGGAAATCTTTGCGATTTTACCGGAAAAATTGCTGTCTGTCATCTGTACTTCCCGGATCATATTTTTAGCCAGAGTCAGCGTGTCCATCCCCTCGTCGCCGGTGATAATCACATTGCCGGTATAGGATGCCAGGCTGATGGTGTCAATGGCGGCAATCAGCTGTTCCCTGGAGGACTTGCTCTGAATAAAGGGACCGAAAAGTTCTTTTTCCTCCTTGGACAGCGTGCGCACTCTGGGTTTCTCTTCATGCTCCTGGGGCTCCCTGCTATCAGGGGTTTCCTCGACAGATTCCTGAACAGGCTCCCGGTTGGTTTCTTCCTCCTGAGGCTCTTCCTCCGCAGGCGTCTCTTCGGCAGGTTCTTCCTCAGTGTACTCCCCTGCGGTTTCTTCCTCTACAGGTTCCTCCTCGGTGGTTTCTTCCTCAGTGTACTCCTCTACAGTTTCCTCCTCAATGGTTTCCTCTTCAGTGTACTCCCCGGCAGGCTCTTCCTCGGCAGATTCCTCCTCCGTGTACTCCCCTGCAGGTTCTTCCTCAGCAGATTCCTCCTCGGCGGTTTCTTCCTCTACAGGTTCCTCCTCGGCAGATTCCTCCTCCGTGTACTCCTCGGCAGGCTCTTCCTCGGCGGTTTCCTCCTCGTAAATCTCCTCCGTGGGCTCGTCCTCCGGCAATTCTTCCGCAGGCTCCTCTTCTATCTCCTCTATCTCCTCCAGTTCCTCCACGGTATCCTCATCCGCGGCAGTCTCCTCTTCACTCAGGAGCTCCTCTTCTTCCGGGACATCCTCTGCCTCCTGTACAATCTGCTCCGGCTCCACTCCCTGCTCCAGCTGCTCCAGGAGTCCGTCCCTGATAGACTCCTCGAAGGCGGTGAACATGGGACCTGTCTGCCGCAGCACCTTCTGGTGAATTTCTTCTTTACGCTTTTCCTCGTTGTCCCGTTTCCTGCGCTCCCACTCGGCCAGAATATCCTCTATGCGCATCTGACCGGTTATCTGTTTCTCAACCTCTTCCGTTTCCGGCACCACCAGGCTGATCTGTCCGTCCGACTCCATGGACAGCACGCCCGCCATCTCCTTGGGCGGCTCTATACCCATGTTCTGCAGTCTCAACTGCTCCATGACGATGGCGGCTGTCTGATCCTCGGGCGGTGCGGCAATTTCCTCCTCAACAGGCGGTTCTTCCGCCAATAACTCCTCCTCCGATGGTATCTCCTCAGGCTGTGCCTCCGCTATCTCTGTCGGCAGCTCCTCCGTATAGACTTCCTCCTCCGCCAATATCTCCTGAGGCGTCACGGACACTTCCGTCTGGCTCATAGACCCAATCTCGCCGGTGGCGCCAAAGAAAACTTCCGTCTCCATCTGTTCCTCTGCCGCCTCTCCTGCATATCCGTCCTCTTGCGCCGTGTCGTCCGGCAGCACATCCTGCCCGCCTGCGTCGTCCTCCATCATAGGAGCTATAATGCTGCGAGTAATAGCATCCTGAGATTCCTCATCTTCCAGCACTTCCCGCAGTCCCTCTGCCAGCTCTCTCTGCAGATTGATCGTGTTATACTCCCCCACATCCATGGTCTTGACCTGGATCTCTACCTCATCTGAGGGAATACGAATCGTAGGAGCAGTCAGCACGTTCACAGGCGGCGCCGCTTTCTCCTCCTGAGAAACACTCTGCTCCGCCGCGTATGCCGCCTCGGAATAGTATTCCCGGCCCTGACCGCCCTCATAAACCGGCTCCTGTTCCTGATAGAAAGATTCCGAATCCTCATAATAAGGCTCCGGTTGAAAACGACTGTCATATTTTCCCTGCTGCTCGGGGGTCAGAGGCTGGTGAAGCATCTTCAGCTCCATGGCCTTTACCACATATTTTCCCTCTCCGAACCACAGAATCAATTCATCGCACTCTTCGATACATTTGGTGGCCAGTCCCACTCTGTGATAGAGATAAGCCAGCTCATAGGCCCATTTTTCCCGGTAATCCTTGGCCTTAAGCTCCTCCAGCACGGCGATGCGCTCCTCCAGACTCACATCCTGCGCCTGATACAGTTTGTACTGCAGGATGTAACGCCCTGTGTCCTTGGGGGCGATCTGCACAAACTCCTTATAGTACTCTATCGCCATCACATAGTCTTCTATTTTAATGGAGAGTTCACACAGGGAATATACGATTGTGCGCCCTCCCGGGTGGCGGTCGTAGGCCAGCAGCAGAATATCCCGGCTGTCCTCATATCTGCGGTTGATTTTGTACAGGTCGCTGATCGTACACAGCATCATCACACTCTTGACGCGGCGCCAGTCGATACTGTCCGCAATCTCGGCGGCCTGCTGGTATTCCGCCTGGGCGATCAGCGCCTTTATTTCATCTGCTTTTATTTTATATTCATTTTTATCCAAAGTTGCTCGCTCCCTCATCCACAATACGAAACATCCGGCGGCAATCTGTGCTCCGGCGTTTCGTCGAACCAAACAGTTATAATAAGTGTATCATAGTGAAGGGAGTATGTCAAAAATAATTGTGGAAAAAAAGAGAAAAAATACAAGATATTGTGTCAGACCCTGGGAGGCCCCGACTATATATCGATATTTTATAAACTGACTAGTCAGTATAACAGATTGCTGAGCCGGGCAAACTGCTCCAAAGTCAGCGCCTCGCCGCGGGTTGTCGCCGTCAATCCCATCTCCTCCAATGCCGCAGTCACCTGCTCTCTGGGAATTCCCATGCCATTGGCCAGACCATTGGCCAGAGTCTTGCGGCGCTGGTTAAAGGACGCGCGAATCAAAGCAAACAGATATTTTTCGTCCTGCACCTCCACCGGCGGCTCCTGATATCTGGTCAGCCTGATCACCGCACTGTCCACACTCGGTCTGGGCATAAAGCAATTCGCCGGAACATGCGCCACTATCTCGGGTTTGGTATAATACTGCACGGCCAGGGACAGCGCTCCATAGTCCTTGGTGCCCGGTCCCACCTGCATCCGGTCCGCCACCTCTCTCTGCACCATGACAGTGATGCTCTGCAGAGGTACATGATTCTCCAACAGACTCATGACAATGGGCGTGGTGATATAATAGGGGAGATTCGCCACCACCTTGATGGGCTTTCCCTGGTTGCGCTCCCGGACAATCCGGCCCACGTCCACCTTCATGATATCCTCATTGAGCACGGTCACGTTGTCATAGCCGGAGAGAGTGTCCTGCAAAATCGGTATCAGCGCCCTGTCGATCTCCACCGCCACCACTTCCCTGGCGCTCTCCGCCAGATACTGGGTCATGGTGCCGATGCCCGGTCCGATCTCCAGCACACAGTCCTCGTCTGTAATCTGGGCTGCGTCCACGATTTTCTCCAGCACATGAGAATCAATCAGAAAATTCTGTCCGAATTTCTTCTGAAACACAAAATTATATTTTTGCAACACCGCTATGGTGTTCTGAGGAATACCCAAATTAGCCATATGTACTCTCCTTATTTGAGGTTCTTTAGAACCTCTTATTTGTCGAAAAAGCGCATCACTTCCAGCAGATCGTGGCAGATAAGCGAACTCTTCTCCCGCATCTCCTGATCCGGGGCAATCAGATCAGGCACCATGACCGGTATCATTCCGGCAGCGTGAGCCGCCCGGATTCCGTTGGGCGAATCCTCGATTGCCATGGTCTGCGCCGGATTTACCCCCAGGCTTTCGCAGGCTATGAGATAGATATCCGGCCGGGGTTTGGAATGCTCCACCATATCCCCGGTGGTAAGACTTTGGAAATATTCCCGTATCCCGGCCCGCTCCAGATGATCCACTACGGAGTGACGGGAGGTGGAGGAAGCCAGACCGATTTTGTATCCGCCCTGTCGCAGATACTCCAATAGCTCCTTCACTCCTTTTTTCATCGGCACGCCGTTCTTTTCAATGTAGCCGTGAAACCAGGCCGACGCCTGCTTTCGGAATTCCTCATAATCATATAGTTCCCCGTAGAACTCGTCGAACAGCATCCTCGTGTCCGTCAAATTCCTACCTATACAGCGGGGAAAAAACACCTCCATATCCGGTATGTTTCTCTCCCCGGCAATGGCTATCCAGCTGTCCATACACAGTTTCTCCGTGTCGAACAGTACCCCGTCCATATCAAATATAACTGCCTCTATCGACATGTCTTCTCCTCCGTCCTTGTTGCACAGTCCCGCCACACTCTCAGCGATAAGAAAAGTCCTCCAAAAAGTGAATGCAGTTGTACATCACCAGTACACTCACTCTGTCGCTGGTCACATACTGTTCCATCAGAGGGAACAGGCTGCCGTTGTAGTATCGCAGATCCAGCACATAGATTTTCTCATAGTGAGGCGCCAGTATGGGAATCAGCGAGTTGGCGTAAGAGTCCTTGATTATGAAAAGCTCCTTGCCGTTTGCCGCGTAAGCCGTTTCAATCTCCACAAAGGCGTGATTGTCGTCCAGAAAATATCCGTACTGGTTCTTGTCCTCCAGATAGGACGGTTCATAGTAACTGCAGGTCTCCTTGTCAAAATCATAGGTGATTTTGACCGTGCGACGGTTGGTTCTGGGAAAAATCTGAATCTCATCAGGCTCCATGGGCAGATTGATTCGAGAGTGCAGCGTTCCCAGAAAGCTGTCTGACACCGTCTCCAGATCTGCGGGATCAAAATCGCGGGGCGGATACCCCACCTTCTGCGTCCATTGCAGATAGCCGTAATATGCTCCCAGCGTGGTCCAGTGATGGTCCGTCCGATAATAGATCTGCTCCTCCCTGTGTTCCCGGAGCGTAGGGAACAGGTCAATGACATGCTCCTCCCCTATCTCCTCCTTCACCCGGTTAAGCAGCTGTCTCTGGTCAAAACTGACCGCATAATCCGGAAGTTTTTCCGCCAGTATATTATCCGCCGTTGGCGCCAGCATGACCAGCGTCCGGGGATAGCGCTCCGTCAACTGCCGCAGCAAGTCAAGCCGCTTGTCGATCAGTTTCCCGTCATACTCCTGCGGCAGATGCTGCTCTATCAGATAGCCGTCCGCCGCCAGATAGACGCCTTTGATTACTTTTTTCTGCAGCATAATATCCATCCGGGTCTTAAACATCACCCAAGTATCCCTGCTCACAAACTGGTCGGTGGCATAAGACTCATATTCCTCCTCATAGCTGCCGTCCAGAACGCTCTCAAGACTCCATTTCGGATGCTGTGCCAGTATTCTGTTTTCCGTCTCCGAAAAAAGACGGTCCGTCTCCACGATATCCGCCACGGCAAACACCAGCAGCACCAGCGCAAACAGGGCTACTGTCATGCACGCATGCAGTTTGTCATTTTCCAGTTTCATATCGTCCTCTCTCCACTCCGGCGCATGTCCGTCAGAATCGAAAATATAAAAAGGGATTGTAGGATGCTTCCACGATATAGGCGATGGAGGCCAGGAGCAGCAGCCCGGGAATCAACTTCTCCAGCACCCTGCGGACCGCCACCGTCACGCTGCCTGTGGCGCGCATTAGCGCCTCCGCCAGCCGGTGAACCAGCGGAGTTGCCGCCACCACCGCAAAGACCAGCAGCACCCTGTATTCCAGCAGAATGAACAGTGTGGGAGAATCGTACAATCCCGCTGTCCCCTGTCCAAACATTACATACAGATACTGCAGCGCGCCGACTCCGTTCTCTATGGCAAAGAACACCCAGCCCACCAGCACCACCAGCCAGGTGTACACCCGGCCCACCATTGCGGGCAGAACCTTAAGTACACGCCCCAGCACCATTTTTTCCAGAACCAGCCACAGGGCAAACCACAGTCCCCACAGCAGGAAATTCCATCCGGCCCCGTGCCATATTCCGGTCAACGTCCACACGATCAGAATGTTGAGCAGCTGCCTGGGCAGTCCTCTGCGGTTGCCCCCCAGCGGAATATACACATATTCCCTGAACCAGCTGCCCAGAGAGATATGCCATCTGCGCCAAAAGTCCGTGATGGATTTTGCCACATAGGGGTAATTGAAATTTTCCGGGAAATGGAATCCCAGTATGGTCCCCAGTCCGATAGCCATATCGGAATAACCCGAGAAATCAAAGTATATCTGAAAAGCGTAGGCCACCACTCCCAGCCAGGCGCCCAGCACCGTAATATCCGCCGGACTTTTCCCCGATATCTCCGTCCACAGAAGTCCCAGGTTGTTGGCGAGCAGCACCTTTTTAGCAAGGCCCGTAATAAACCGGCAGCACCCATAGCTGATAGCCACAATATCCGGTTTTCGCTGGTGCAGCCGCTCCTCCACATCCCGGTATTTGACGATGGGACCTGCGATCAGCTGGGGGAACATGGTGACATAGACCCCGAAATCCAATATGTTTTTCTGCACTTTTGCCTCGCCCCGGTAACAATCTATGGTGTAGGACATGGTCTGAAAGGTGTAAAAGGAAATGCCGATGGGCAACGGCAGATCGAGCAGAGAAATACTACTGCCAAACAACTGATTGACAATGCCGATCAAAAAGTCACTGTACTTGAAGAAACCCAAAATTCCCAGGTTGATGACGATGGAGGAAATCAGCAGCGCCTTGGCCGTTCTCCTGCCCCTGCACGCATCTATCAACCGTCCGTGTATATAGTCTGACACAGTGGAGAAGAGCATCAGCAGCACATATACCGGTTCTCCCCACGCATAAAAAACAAGACTCCCCAAAAAGAGGATGATGTTTTTCATCCTCCGGGGAGCCGCAAAATACAGGATCATGAAAATCGGTATGAACCGAAACAAAAAGGTTATGCTGCTAAATACCATAATCTCTTCTCCGTGCGCACCCGGCGTTTGACTAAAGCCAAGCTCCCGGCGCCGCACTATGCCTACTGCCTGTTACTGAACAACATTCTCTATAGCCTTAAACGCCATCTCGTTCTGCTCCTGGCAATGACGGATGGCGTCCTCATCCTCCATATCCATCGTGTCCGCACCCAGCTGTATAAAGCATGCATAGTCGCCCACGACCTCGACCTGGGATGCCTGAATCTTGCCTATATTCATGGGATACTGCATCGTGTTACTGACCAGCGCGTCGCGATAGCTGTTTAAGACCCCTTCCACTGCGTCCATCTGCCCCTCACTGGCCTTGATGACAATAATCGTATCCACATTGACGCTGATCATCGGCATCTCGCCCCAAAAGTCGGTGTACATATCATCAGTCAGGCCGTAGCCCTCCAGATACTCCGCAGAAATCTGCGTATTGGGCCAATAATTTTCCCCCAGCGCGTCCACTACAGCCTGACGGATAGCGCTCATCTCCTCACTGATGCCATCCTGCTCATCCTCGGGCGCCTGGGAAGACTCTTCCTCCGTTCCCGGTTCTGTCTGGGTTGCTGACTCTGACTCCACGGTGGAATCCGTGACCGTCTCCTGCTGCCCGCTGTCCGTACTGCTCTCTTCATTTCCCGCGTTTCTGTTTCCACAGCCCGCAAGATTCAGAATCAATGTCGCCGTCAAAAATAACACTGCCAGTTTTTTCATAATACTCCTTTCTGCCACTAAGCGCAAGTGACAACCGAAAAAAAATTGATAATGCTTTCAGTATACCCTTATTTCCAGAAAATGTATCGATAGAAATTCTTAATTTTTTATATGCTTCCTTGTCACCTACAAATCAGCAACTTTACGAAAAAGGCACTATTGCTTTGCTATGCAACAGAAAGTTTCATGAAAAAAATCAAATGTATACAGCTGTTGGTGGCGCATCTTAGGTCTTTCCATTATGGTTATCACATAACGAAAAGAAAGGTGGTTGCATTATGGACAGACAAACAGTCATATCGGCAAAGCATTTAAAAAAAGCTTTTGGCAAAGGCGAAAGTATTCAGGTTATTTATTCAGACCTGAATATTGATATTTACAAGG
>CAYLIM010000037.1:7485-29766 GCA_964383805.1 uncultured Acetatifactor sp. | reverse complement strand
TCAGGAGAATCATGATAATGCCTCCAAATACAGTGATATATCCCTGCCCCATAATGTAGGACCAGATCACCGCGCCTATCAGACAGCCTATGACTGCTCCCAGCACGCCAAGCCCCACATGGAACTTTTGGGCGGCTGCAATATCCTGCGTCTCCTTGTGCAGTTCCTGCTCATCCACCATCTCCGCCTGCTGCTGGGCAAGCTTTTCCGCCATGCTTTTAGGGCGATTGGCCTCCTGTTCCAGATATTTTACATAGGCTTTTTCCTTTTTCAGGTTGACCATAAAGACGGCTGCTCCCGCCGCCAGCGCCGCTCCTGTCATCTTCTGCCTCTTGATCTTTTTCTGATTTGCCTCGTGTATATTTTGATTCATTGGTTTCTTCCTCCTTAAATATTTTGAAATTTACTATAAGGAATTTTTTTCTTAATGACAAACACTATATTAATTATAATGAATTTTGTCAAGCTTTAAGCAACAAGTTTACAGAATGTTAACATTCGCTGTTGACAGATATTTATCGTCGGAAAATACCGTGAAATGGCTCCAACGTGCCATGACTATTCGCAAACAAACACCAAATTTACATTTTATTCATCATTGTGAATAAAAACGCAAAAAGTCTACCATATTGCACGATAGACTTTAACTCGTATTCAATTGATGATATTCCCAAATCCTTACAAAGTGTGTATCGCGTTCAAAGTATTACCCGCCATTTCTACGACATCAATATAATATAAATAATCTCGCGAACTTGGAGTTACCTGAAAATTCGGGTTGCAGCACCCGCACCTCCAAATAATATTGCCGTTGAGCTGATAAGAAATCCCTGAAACGCAGGCTCCCGAAATTCTGTTAGCGTACTCACTGTCACTGACCATAAAATTGCTGATAACATTCTCGAGGCATTTTTTAATGTACTCAAGAATTCTGTCCATATTTTTTATCCTAAAATAAAATATGAATTCAGTATCCATACTGGTGATCCAAAAATCGGCATTTGTATTTCTGTTGCGGTCGCCCTCTTTTTTATAATACCGTATCTGAGGTCCCTCATTCCAATTCTGAAAATTATAACAGTAGTTCCGTTTCATCAACTCCTCATGTATTAATTGAGCCGTTTCTCTATCCTGTTCCGAATGGAAAAGATCGGAAACAGCGTCAACACCTTTGCCGTACTCATTCATATCATAAGTCGGCAGCAGCATACCCGCAGGGTCATTCAGTATATCCTCATAACAATGCATGAAAATGTCATGTAATTCCTTAAATCCGCTTTTTAATTCCTCCTGTGTACACGTCGTTTTATACATATCATGTATGGGGAACTCATTCGGATAAGAAATCAATTCTTTTTTTCTAAGCTGCGACCAGCGTTCTATCCAATATCTCCTTTTTACTTATTTTCCTTTTTTAAAATCATTTTTGGGCTTTATGGGTACATAAACCTTGATGAGTTATATTATAAACTATTACCTAACGGAAGAATCAATAGTAAAATAAAAATATTTTTTTGAATACTATATAAACCGGTAGAGTACAAGACGCGGACTCTGCCGGTTGCATTATGTTTTGTAAGCTTTATTTCTAAATATTGGCTGTTGCCTTTTGTATATAGGACAAGGCAAGTTCTTCCTGCTCGCTGCTTCTGCGCAGCATTTCAATTATATGATTCCTTTTTTCTTTAAGGGAATCCTTGGATAATGAATCGCGCAGGTGAGCAATAGTTGCTATTTCTGTTGCAGAGGTTATAATTTCGTTATATTGTTTTAATGCCAAAGTCATTAATTCCTTATCGATCCCGGGAATTATTTTTATACACAATTCAAAAAACTGTTTGGTTCTTAACTTATTTTCAAAATGAATAAATGCATGCGGAAATACGCATTCCATCTTATCTGCATTTCTTTGGTTTTCTTCCCTTAACAGCTCACACCAGTTACGATAAATGACCATACCATGACCCTGCATTTTATCCTCTCCGCAATGGTCTTTATTTAATAACAGTTTTATCCCTCTAAAGAGCGCATTCGTACAAGCCTTTGTTAACGGCATTTTTTCCTTGGAAGGCTTGAGCGTCATCATATCGCAATCGGTCTTATACCAACCGGCATATTCATCAAGCTGTTCAAAGTTCATCCGTGCATTTTTTTGATCGTCTCCCTCTAAGAAACCAAGTCCTTTCAAAGTTCGTCCATTATCAGAAAAGCCTACAGCAAAAACAGTATCCGTATACTCTTTAGGGATAATGATAACAGGATAGCCGTGTTCGATTTGCTTACAAGCCAGGGCAATAAATTCATTTTGTGGATAATCTGCCTTTGAATGAATCTCATAATCCAAGCCGTATATCAAAAAGCTGTCATGAATATATTCATCAGGTCCATAGGAATACCCAAAACATATATTCGCTATGGCCGACTGCAAAATATATTCCTCATCATCATTGATTTGGCGGTTTTTGCCGTCCCTGCGCTGCTCCAATCCCAAAAACAATTTTAACGCAGTCAAAAAGGAGGCGGATGAGATACTTTTAGGCCATTCGGGACCTGAATAATCCGCTACGGGAAGTCGTGGCTTAACAAGAAATTCATAATCAAAGCCCATATTGCCCAAAACACCTGACGACGGATTAAGAATCCTGTCTACAGAACAATTAAAAAGCTCAGATATCTCATAAAGCATCGGTACCTCGGGAACTGCTTTTCCGTTCTCCCATTTGCTGACCGCCTGAGGTGAAACTTTTAATTTTTCTGCAAGCTGTTCTTGCGTGTACTTGTTTTCTTTGCGC
The DNA here is from genome assembly GCA_964383805.1 of uncultured Acetatifactor sp. Taxonomy (GTDB): domain Bacteria; phylum Bacillota; class Clostridia; order Lachnospirales; family Lachnospiraceae; genus Acetatifactor. Next base: position 26,974 of record CAYLIM010000037.1, on the reverse strand, counting down.
AGATTTGCAATTTGTTCTCCCATTTTTATGACATCAAACATATGCCTCTTTCCTCCTTTTTATTATAGCCACTATATTAGCTGTTATGTACTATAATGTCCATATATGGCAGGTTGTTTTTTATAAGGGAAAACTCAACTCACAGTTGTAGTATCAAGTTCAGAAATATGGAGTTCCACACATAAAAAAAGGGGCTGTAATCATATCCAGCCCCTTTCACTGTCACTCTGTCAGCACTTTATTTCCAAATATCCCAGCAGCTTGCTCATGTCATACTCCTCCAGCACACCTAGGTTGGAATCGTAGAACTTGCCGTCATAATGCACCAGATAGTGACAGAAACGCCCCATCTTCTCCATCATAATACAGCACTTGGGCAGCACGGTGGGACGCCCCTCTGTGTACATAATGATATCCGTATGGTCAATACCATAATAATTCAGAGCCGAAATCACCCTGCCCATGGTGGCCTGCCACTCCCGGCAGTCCATGACGCTGATGACCTCCGCAATGGTCACTCCCGCCAGCATGGCCACGCAGGACTGACCGCACAGGCCGTCCTCCGGCTGGATAATCACGCTCATACTGTCTATTTTGCGGATGGGGTTCTCAAAGCTGTAGGGGCTGTTCTGATCCATCTTGATCAGACTGCCATTCACATGCAGCAGTATCTTGTGGCTCTTGCTCAGATCCACACTGACCGCGTCCTCATCCTCAATATGAATCTGATAATTGCCCTTCTCCTGAGGGAGCAGCTCACAGTCGATGATATTGTTGTCCAGCACCACGTCCGCCTGGATCACATCCCGCTGCTTGCACACCTCCCAGATGTTGAAGGGAATCTGGATCATATATCCCTTTTCCTTCTTCTCGATCTTTGACTCAAAAAAATACCTCATACCCTGTAACCTCCGCCAATTGTTTATAAAAAGTGAATGTAACCGCTTACATCTCCTATTTTATCAGATTTTCGGCCACATGCAATAGCTGCACCTAAAAAAATACAGCTTGTTATTTTTCTGTCAAGCCCCGCATATTCTCCCTGCGGAACTGCAAGGGAGATTTTCCATAATACTTTTTGAAGAGCTTGCTGAAATGATAAGCATCCTCATAGCCCACCGCCGCCGCAACCTTCTGGATGGACATCTCCTCCTGCATCAGCATCTCTTTCGCCCTCTCCAGCCGGATATTGATCAGATGCCGTATTGGCGTGTCTCCTGTCTCGCTCTTGAATATCTTGGAGATATAAAAAGGACTTAAATACATGTTCTCCGCAATGGTATCCAGACTGATCTTTTCACTGTAGTGATCCTCAAAATAGCTGACGATCTGCTCCACTATATACTTTTTGTTCATAGACTCAAAGGAATAGCCCTTTGGAGTCCTGGGAAGCGATGCCTGTTCCTTTAATATCAGCAAAAGCAGCTGCATCAGATAAGCCTTCAGCATATGGTAACGCCCTTGCCAGCATACAGCGCTCTCCACCTCCATGGAGGAACAGATGCGGAAAATCTTCTGGCGCAGTTCCCCGCCGGTGTGCAGGATATATCCCCCGCCGGGCAGAGGCACCTCGTTGGGCTCCCTGTCAGGCAGCTGCACATCACAGAAACCCACAAAAAATTCCGTGGCAGGCACCTCAGCCTCCGGCACATACAGAGCCTGATGATGCACTCCGGGTCTGAATATCAGCAAGTCTCCCTCGCTCACATCATATATCTGCCCCTCTATACGATATTTTCCCGTACCTGACAACACAAAAGCCAGCTCACTGATATCGTGGCAATGGTACGACTCCTCCGCCGCTGTACGGGTTCCCTTCCAGGTAAACAGGAAAGTGGGGTTCATCTCCTCTATCTGTACACAATTCTCATCACATGCACAATACTTGCTCATCTGCATACCTCTCCCGCAACCTCCACAGAATCGCTTTCACCGCTTATAGTCCCAGCATAAACGTAGCGACCTGAAAATACACCAAAAGCGACAGCGCATCCACAATCGTTGTGATAAAGGGACTTGCCATCACTGCCGGGTCAAACCCCAGTCGTTTTGCGGCCATGGGCAGCAGACATCCCACCAGCATCGCCATAATCACAGCTATCACCAGCGTCAGACATACCACCAGGGCCACCGCCAGACCGACCCTGTCAAAGAGCATCAGCTTGGCAAAATTGGCCACTGCCAGAGTGCCGCCGCAGAGAATGGCCGTGCGCAGCTCCTTCCAGACGATTCTCGGCACATCCGCATACTCGATCTCCCCCAGGGAAAGTCCGCGGATGATCGTCACACTGGCTTGTCCCCCCGCATTGCCTCCGGTATCCATCAACATGGGAATAAAGGCAGTGAGCGCCACATAGACACTCAGCGCGTCCTCAAAGGAAGTGATAATACTGCCGGTAAAGGTAGCGGATACCATCAGAAGCAGCAGCCAGGGAATCCTCTTTTTGTAGGTCTCCCACACGGAGGTACGCATATAGGGCTTGTCGCTGGGAACCAGCGCCGCCATCTTCTCCATATCCTCCGTGGCCTCTTCCTCGATGACGTCCACGATATCGTCCACCGTGATAATGCCCACCAGGCGGTTCTCATTGTCCACCACCGGCATGGCCGTAAAGCCGTATTTCTGGAACTGCCTGGCTACCTCCTCCTGATCGGCATGGGTATGCACAGACACTACGTTCTCATGCATGATCTCCCCGATCGTCTCGTCCGACTCGCTGAGCAAGAGATAGCGCAACGCCACCGTGCCCAGCAGCTTTCTCTGGGCATCCAACACATAGCAGATATTGATGGTCTCACTGTCCAGTCCCACCCTGCGGATTCGGGCAATGGCCCCCTCCACGGTCAGGTTCTCCTTCAGATCCACGTACTCCACCGTCATGATGCTGCCGGCGGAATCCTCGGGATAGCGCAGCAGATGGTTGATATCCCGGCGCGTGTCCGGACTGGCATTCTCCAACAGGCGCTTGACTACATTGGCCGGCATCTCCTCCAGCAGGTCCACAGCGTCATCGGACATCAGATTGTCAATGATGCTGGCAGCCTCCCGGTCCGACAGGGAAGTGATAACGGTCTGCTGCAGATCCACATCCAGATAGGAAAAAATATCCGCCGCCAGATCCTTGGGCAGAATCCGAAAGGCCTTGACCATGCTCTGTTCCGGCAATTCCTCCATGCACGCGGCAATATCCGCGTCATTCAGGTCCACCAACAGCTGGCGGAGCCTGGTATACTGCTGCGTCTGCAGCAGTTCCTGTATCGTCTCAAATTCTTTTATCTGCTCCATAGCATTTCTCCTTATGATGATTTTTTATGTGGTTACAACTTCGCCCAGGAGCGGAATCGCTGCTGCTTTTACTGCTCTTCATAAAAAACCACCACCTTTCCGAGAAATACTTTTTTAAATTACCCAATAAATATTTTACGATTTTGTGCCCTTTTTGTCAACAAAAGTTATTTCTCCCTTATGCTCCCATCCGATTCTGCCGCAGGTGGCCTCCACCAGCTCCCGGCACAGCCCCTGGGCCTGATCGGTTGAAATCTGTATGGTCAGCTGCACGTCCTGTCCGTAGAGGCTCTCAAGCGGCTCCAGCTCCCGCTGCCCCAGTATGTAGAGAACCTTGCCCACATCGTTGTAATCCGTCTGCAGACAAATCTCAACGCCCTGTCGCATAACACCCGTTATTGAGCTGTCCAGCCCCGCCTTCACCGCCTGGGTATAAGCTCTGACCAGACCGCCGGTGCCCAGCAGCGTACCGCCAAAATACCGGGTCACCACCACCGCCACATTGCGCAGCCCCTCCGCCAGCAGTACCTCCAACATGGGTCTGCCCGCCGTGCCGCTGGGTTCCCCGTCGTCGCTGCACCGGGTCAGTTCTCCCCTGCTGCCAATGACAAACGCGCTGCAGTTGTGTCTGGCGTCCCAGTACTTTTTCTTGGTCTCCTCGATAAAGGCCGCCGCCTCCTGCTCGGTCTCCACCCTGCGCACCGTGGCGATAAACCGGGATTTTTTCTCCACGATCTCCCCCTGTCCGCCCTCAAGCACTACCCGATAATCCTCACTCTGTCTCGCTGCCATCCGCCCGCATTCCTTTCTATATAGAGCTTGCGCCCTCCCTGAACAGTATATCCCAAAACCCCCGTCAAGCCAACACTTTCTGATTAAAATAAGAAAATTTTGTGAACAATTCTTAATATCCGCAGGAACCTCTTTATTTACCGGCCAAAATTTGGTATAATGTCCGCAAAGGGCAGAGTCAAGGTGCCGGGAAATCGGCTGCCGAGCTGGCTCGAGCGGCTGATTTTCCGGTACTTTGAGGAGCGAAGCGAGTTCGGAAAAACGAGTTTTTCCGAACCTCTGGCCGTAGCTTGCAGAAAATAACCTGCAAAAAAACATCTAGCGGAACATATGAAAGGAAGTCTTTTTATGAATTATAGCAGAAAGGGCGTCAGGGCCAAGAAGAAAGCCCTGAATGCCAAGTCACCAAAAATAGCAAAGAAAGCTGCCCTGCTGGTATTGAAGCTGTTTCTGGTTGCCATTGTGGGAGTGGGCATTATAGGCGCCTCCGCCGGCATTGGCATGTTTAAGGGCATTCTGGCCTCCACCCCCCAGATCACTCCCAGCGATGTGGCTCCCGTAGGCGCCGCCACTTTCGTGTATGACTGTAAGGGCAACAAGCTGGACGAGTTGATCGCCGTCAATTCCAACCGAATCATTGTGACCCAGGACAAGATACCCGAGAATCTGGCCCATGCTTTTGTAGCCATAGAGGATGAACGTTTTTACCAGCACAATGGTATTGATTATAAGAGCCTGGTGCGTTCCGGCTACCAGTTCATCAAGACCATGGGAGATGAAACCCAGGGAGCCAGTACCATCACTCAGCAGCTGCTGAAAAATACAATTTTCACCAGCTGGACCTCCGAGGGTAAAAACTGGATCAAGAAGATCAAGCGTAAATTTCAGGAGCAATACCTGGCCATTGAATTGACCAAAACATTGAGCAAGGACGAAATCCTGGTGCGCTATATGAACACCATTAATCTGGGGCAGAACACTCTGGGAGTAGAGGCGGCTGCCCAGCGGTATTTTGGGAAATCCTGCAGTGAGTTGACTCTGTCGGAATGCGCCGTCATTGCCTCCATCACTCAAAATCCTACCCGCTACAACCCCATCAGCCATCCGGATCGGAACGCCGAACGCCGGGAGAGATGCCTGAATAAAATGCTGGAGTTGGAATTTATCAGCAAGGAAGAATACGACGAGGCGATGGCCGACAGTGTATACGACCGGATCGAGAGCCACAATATCGACTATATAGCCAACAGTTCCGCCAGCAGCTATTTTGTGGATGCGGTGACGCAGCAGGTCAAAAAAGATTTGATAGCCCGTGGTTTTAACGAGACGCAGACAGAATTTATGCTGTATTCCGGCGGCCTGCGGATCATAACTACCATGGATCCCGAGATTCAGGCCATAGCCGACGCCGAGGTGGCTAATCCGAACAATTATCCCCCCAACGTGAAGTGGTATCTGGACTATGCGCTGACCATCACGCATCCGGACGGAAACCATGACAACTACAGCAAGGAGATGATGTCCAAGTATTTTAAGGAGAATGTGGACAAGAATTTCAACTTGATTTTCACCTCTCAGGAGGCCGCCTATGATGCTATAGACCAATATCTCAGCGTGTTGCTGCAGGAGGGGGACGAATATGACGATACTATCCACCTGATTCCCCAGCCCCAGACTGCGCTGGCCATCATTGAACAGGAGACCGGCTATGTCCGCGCCCTGGTGGGCGGCCGGGGCGCCAAGGAAGGACGGCTTACCTTTAACCGCGCCACCGACGCCACGAGACAGCCCGGCTCCACCTTCAAGGTGCTGGCTTCCTATGCCCCTGCACTGGACAGCTGCGGCATCACTCTCGCCAATGTGTACATTGACGCACCCTTTAACTATCCGGACGGCACCCCCGTGCGGAACTGGTACGGCGAAGCATATAAAGGCCCTGTGACCGTGCGCTATGCCATTGAACAGTCCATGAATATTATTGCCGTAAAGACAATCACCCAGATCACGCCGAAATTGTCCTACGACTATCTGCTCAATTTCGGTTTTACCACTCTGACCGCAGGCAAGGTGGTGGGAGATCAGGTGAAGGGAGACATAAATCCGTCCACTGCTCTGGGTGGTCTGACTGACGGTGTCACTCCTTTGGAGCTGACCGCCGCTTACGCTACTATCGCCAACGGCGGCGTCTATAATGAGCCCAAGCTGTATACCCAGGTTCTGTATTCCGACGGCACTGTTCTTCTGGACAACACCGGGTTCGAGAACAGCCGCAGGGTACTGCAGGAGTCCACTGCGTTCCTTCTCACGGAGGCCATGGTGGACGTGGTTACCAAGGGTACCGGTACCGCTACCAACTTTAACAGAGAAATGGCCATTGCCGGCAAAACCGGTACCACTTCCAGCAATGTGGACGTGTGGTTTGCGGGCTATACTCCCTATTACACCTGCGCTACCTGGGTGGGCTATGACAACAATGTGCATATGAACAGTGGAAAGACTGAAAACAACGAGACCAATATCGCCAAGAAGATCTGGCGCAATGTGATGGAGCAGATTCACGTCAATCTGCCCAACCAGGCTTTCTATGTGCCCACAGGAGTGATCCAATACACCGTCTGTATGGATTCCGGCAAGACCGCCAACCCCGGCGTATGCCCGGAAACTTCCCTGCGCACGGAGTATTTTGCAGAGGGAACAGAACCCTCTGACACAATATGCGATGTGCATTACAGCGGCCAGATCTGTGAGTTTGACCAGCTGCCCGCCAGTGCTGAATGTCCCTTTGGATATGCCGGTATAACCACAAGGCTGCCGGCGGAAGACCCCTCACTGGAGGCAGGCTCCACTATGCAGACGACCTTGCCCGACGGCACCATAACCTATGTGAATCCCAATATCCAGAATACCTGCCAGCACAACGCTGCTTTCTTCCTGAATCCTGACTATGAGTCAGTTCTCAATCAGCAGCAGCTTGTAATTAATATGCGGCGTCAACAGCAGCAGCATATGCTGGAACAGGCGGGATTATTGCCCAATGCGGACGGCTGATAAATATTGAAATAGGATGAAAAATGGATCGTTCTAAGAAAAGAGCTTTTGAAATATTACAGATGTATATAGATCAGGCAAAGAAAATGGAATTTATAAAATCCATTATATTGGTCGGTTCTCTTTCTGACGGCACCTACACGGGAAATGCCGGAAGCGATATTGATCTGGTTCATATTGTCAGTGACGAAGAGGACTATGCCCGAGAAAAGGAACAGATTATAAGTCTGATCTGTAAGATTGAAGCGGAAACCGAAAACGCAATTCCCATTGCAAGGATTGTATACCAGGAAAAACACCTGATCCGTCCATATGATTATGACTTTACTCTCTCTCCAGAAAACAGAGATCTGATGCAGAGACCCATAGAGGTATTCCGCATCCTGGACAGCGGCGTTACCGTCTATGGCGAGGAAATGATTGGATCAATAGAGAGACCGGACCGCAGAGATGTGGAAATGTCCGAAAAACTGGATCATGAATTTATGGAAACGTTGAAGGACACGGATTGGTATAAGAGTTATATGGAAATGAGGGACCGGCCAACGATCCGTATCATGACACAGATTGTGCTCACAACAGCGCTTTCGGAGTACTTTTTTTACACCGGAAACAGCTGTTCAAGCAAGTATCGTATCCTGGAATGTGTGGAACGGGAATTGCCCGAGCTGCAGTACCTGAATTTGCTGAGATTATGCCACAAGAACCGTTTTTCTCCCAGCGAGATCACACCGTCGGATTTGGAGTTGATGGAAAGAGAATATCAGACCTGTTTTAAGACGCGGAGCAAAGGCTGGTAGATATATAAAAAGCGGAAACCTCGAATCAGGTTTCCGCTTTTTTATCAAGCTGCTGACGGGAATCGGACCCGTGACCTCCGCACTACCAATGCGACGCTCTACCGACTGAGCCACAGCAGCAGGTTGTGATGTTCTCTCAACCACAAAAGCTATTCTATCAAAAGTATCCCCATTTGTCAACATAAATTGCACATTTTTTCCGTACAATTTTCCGCATCAGAAATATTTGTTTTTGGCCTTGCGCAACAGAAAACGCACATGGTATCCCTGCAGTTCGCACAGCGTGTTGATCACAGCCTCTGCCTCCGCCGCCGCATTATCGTTGACACAGAAAATACAGTAGTCCTTCTTGCGACCCAAATGAAAAATGCCGCCCTTGTTCCAACGGATAAAATAAGAAATTCTGTTTTGCAGCAGCTCCCGCTCAATGGCCTGCTTGCAGTCCAGGTCACCCACCTCGCACAATTCTATCTCGTTGTTCACTTTTACCATGCTATATAATGTCTGCTGCATTTATCCCATCCCCACATCTCTGCAATTACTGTCCGCTGCTCATAGGACTGATAAAAGTATAGCACATTCGCCGGGCTTTTTCAAGTCTTGCGGCCATAACTCTCCCGCATCTGATTGAGAATGCAGGGTTTCAACTCCTCCACCGGTCGCGGCCCTATGTCCGGAAAACTGATACTGGCCATAAAACAGACGAGCTGAGAACTCACTGCGTAGCAAAGATATCCTATGGACAGATCTGCCCGCAATTCACCGCTCTCTATACCCTCCTCAATCATATCGACCAACATAGATACCAGCGTGCGGTTTTCCTTCCCCGTCTCCCTGAGCCGCTCCTGCAGTTTCAGACCGCAGATGGAGGTGTCCGTCAGCAGATGAATAAAATGCAGGAAACACTCCCTCTCTGCCATTTTTTCCTCCAACACCTCCAACAGATACTCCATCCGGTCAAAAAAGCCGGTGCGCAGAGCCAGCTCGGCCTCCACCTCCTCCTGTATACATACTATGGTGTGCAGGATAGCGCTGACAATGATCTCCTCACGGGTATCAAAATAGTCGTATGCCGTCCCTTTTCCAATACCTGCCTTCTGCGTAATATCTGACACCTTGAGGGTGCGGACATCCACGCCCTCAAGGATCAGTTCTATCACTCCGCGGTAGAGCTGCTGTACCTTGACCGGTATCTCTTCCTTCGACTCAAATCCAGTAATTTTTCTCATTTCCATCTCCCCTAAAATCCCTATCCGACGACCGCATCTACTCCTCCGCATCCGACTCCTTTACCTTTTTAACACGTTTCCTGCGCTTTGCAGACTCACCCTCTTTATCTTTTTCTCTGATAAAAATATCGTAAATGCACGGAACCACCACCAGAGTAAGCAGTGTGCCATACAGCAGTCCGCCGATCGTGGTGACCGCCATGGGCTTTGCCATCTCCGCACCCATATCGTTGGAGAACACCATGGTGGACAGCGCCAGAATCGTGGTCAGCGCCGTCATCAGCACCGGGCGCAGTCTGGTTCGTCCCGCCGTCAGAATAGCCTCCCGCTTTTCCATCCCCTGCTCACGCAGCTGATTCATATAGTCAATCAGCACAATGCCGTTGTTTACGATAATTCCGGCCAACATGACAAATCCGATCAGAGCTATGACACTGATCTCGCTGCCGCTGAAAAACAGTCCCAGCAGACCGCCGGTAAAAGCCAGCGGAATCGTAAACATAATTATGAAGGGCAGCAGCAGAGACTGGAACTGCGCCACCATAATCAGATACATAAACACAATGGCCAACAGCATCATCAGCAGCACCTGCATAATGGCGTCGTTAATCATCTCATTTTCGCCGGAAAATACCAGACTGTAGCCATCCGGCACCTGGTAATCGGCCAGCCGGTTCTCCACCTTGGTGGACACCTGCCCCACATTGTAGCCATCGGCAATGACCGCAGATACCTCAACATAACGGTTCTGGTCCGCACGTCTGATAGAGTTCAATGACACCGCCGGGGCCAGATCGGCAATCTCCGACAGAGGAATCTCCACTGCCTTGCCCTCTGCGTCCGTTCCCTTGATCGGCAGATCTGCCATCATGGCTCTGGTCAGCTCCGTATCGCTTCCGTTGGACACATAGACCACATAATCCTTATCTGCCGCCGCAAGAGTGGTGGCATTGCTGGAATCCGCCAGCTTGGGAGCGATCTGGGCAAACACCTGAGCTACCGTCAGCCCGTACTGCACTGCCTTCTGCTTGTCAACAGTGATTCGCAATTCCTCGCTGCTCCCTGTCATACCGTCGGACACCTGAGCGGTTCCCTCCACGGACTCCACAATCGCCGCCACTTCTCCCGCAATCTGCCGCAGAGTATCCAGTTCCCGGCCCCGCACCTGTATGGAGATACCGCTGCCACCCAGGGCGCTCATATCCATGCTGGAGGTATCCACTGTGATCTCCGCATCCAAATCTGCCGTTCTATTCAGTATTTCCTGGGCAATTTCCTCATTGCTCAGTTTTTTATCCTCCCGGGCCACCACATAAATATCCGTGCTGTTGGTGCTGCTGTTACCGCCGCCCGTCAACAGGGCCATGGAGGAGGTGCTGGCCATGGCTCCCACATCCGTGATATCCTCCAGCTCCAATATTCTCTCCACTACAATGTCCGTCAGAGCGCCTGTCTCCTCCAGAGTCGCATCCAGCGGCAGCTGCACAGTGACAGTCATCTGTGTGGAATCCATATCCGACATAAAGGCAGTGCCGTTGGTCCATGCAAGGGCAAAGCTGATTATCAGCATCGCCAGCGCCAGCACCAGCACCAGGCTCTTACATTTCAGCGCAATATCCAGCAGCTTTCCGTAGACTCCCGTCAAAGCTCTGAAGAACCGCCCCTCCTTCTGCTCCTTGGTTCTGGTCAGCAGCTTGGAGGCCATGGCGGGCACCACCGTCAGGGCAATGATCAGGCTGGCAAGCAGAGAAAAGGCAATGGTCAACCCCATATCCACAAAGAGCTGTCTCGTAATGCCCTCGGTAAATACAATGGGCGCAAACACGCACACCGTGGTCAGCGTGGAGGCAATGATTGAGCCAGTCACCTCCCGGCTGCCCTCTATGGACGCCTCCAGAATGGATTTGCCCTCACTCCGCATCCGGTAAATATTTTCAATAACCACAATAGAATTGTCCACCAGCATACCAATACCCAGCGCCAGTCCGGACAGTGAGATGATATTCAGCGTCACACCGCTGAAATACATGCATACTATGGCAGTCACCAGACTGATCGGGATGGAAAACGCCACCACCATGGTAGGCCGAAGATCCTTTAAAAACACCAGCAGGATCAAAATGGCGAGCAGACCTCCCATCAGAATATTGCTCACGATGGAATCCATCACCAGATCGATATACACGCCCTGGTCCATCAGCGTGATAACATTCAGGCTCGCATCCGCCTCCATCATATCCTCAAAACGCTCCAGCAGCAGATCCGACACTGCGCCGGTGGAGTAGCCTGTCTGTTTCTGAATGGACAGCATACAGCCCGGACTGCCATTCACGTTGGTATAGATATCCTCCGAATTGTCCGTGAAAAAGACATCTGCCACGTCTTCCAGCGTAATCACTGGCACACCGTCCATGTGCAGGTCCATCAGCGGCAGAGCCTGCAGTTCCTCCAGCGTCACCGGCTTATCTCCCACGCGCACCAGATAGTCGATACCGTCCTCCGTCACATAACCGCCCGGCATGGAGAAATTCTGGGCGGTCAGCAGATTTTTTATCATATCCACTGTGAGAATCTCCGTCATATCCGCGCTGTCGTAAGCCTCCTGGCGGGCCTCCTCCAACTGCTTTACTCCCTCCTCAAGCTGTTCCTGGGCCGCGTCCAGCTGCTCCTCACCCGCTTTTACCTGCTCCAGAGCCGCATCCAGCTGTGTCTGAGCCAGTTCCAGCTGATATTCTCCCAGATTAATTTGGGAGGCCGCATTGGCAAACTCCACCGCGGCAGTCAACTCCCCCTTTTCCACCTCAATCAGGCCGCTGTTGACCTGATTGATATTCTCGTCCAGTTTCGCAATGGTCTGGTTCACCATGGCCTCATATGCCGACAATCCCATACCATTGGTCAGAGCGTTCAGCGATTGCTCCAGATTGGTCCGTTGGGACACGATCTGGCTGGATGCAGCCGCAGTGATCACACCCAGATTGATATAGACCGCCTGAAAATCGTCCGGATTCGCCCAATCCAGCTCCTCCTTCAGCTCTTTAAGCATGCCGGCTGTCTGTTCGTTGGATTCCATCTGTTTCGCAATTTCGCTGGCAAAAAATCTATCCCTCAGCTGGTATATCTGGTCCCTCGTCTCATCGTCGATATCCGCGTCCGACCCGGACACGCCGAAACCGCCGGTAAGTCTGTCATACTCTCTTATATAACTTGTGATGCTCTCCTGCACCTTATCCACCTCTTCTATACCCGCCTGCAAAGCTCTGGCAGTGGTCAGATTGGTGGTCAGGGTCATCTTGGTGGACTCCAGGCTGGTCTTGGCCGTCAGCAGCTGGTTCTTGGCCTCTGCCAGCTCGGCGGCGGTCTCCTCCTGGGTTTTGCTCAGTTCATCCTTTCCCTCCTGAATATCCTTCTTTCCGCTCTTTATCTCCTTGAGGCCGTCGGAAATCTCTTTTTTGCCATCCTCCAACTCCTGGCGGCCGTCCTCCAGTTCCTTGCGGCCATTCTCCAGTTCCTCCTCCGCCTCCTGCATCTTTTCGTCTATGGCCGCATATATCTTCTCATTCAGAGCATCCACCTTTTCCTGTCGGATGATCACATTGACGCTCTCCTCCAACAGCCCCACGGCGCTGGCGCTGGCGACGCCCTCCAGGCTCTCCACCTCCGGCATCAACACATTGGTGACATACTCACTGACCTGCGCGTATTCCATGCCGTCCACACCCACGGCCACCATCATCACCGGCAGCATGTCAGGGTTCAGTTTCATAATGATAGGATTGCCCACACTGTCGTCCCAGTAGGATTTTATCTGATCCAAATTCTCACGAATCTCCAGAGATACCGCATTCATATCCGCCGACTGCGCGAATTCCAGAATCACCATGGAGTAGTTTTCTGAGGATACAGAACTTATGCTCTCAATGTTGCTGACCGTAGCCATGGAGGACTCCACCGGCTTAGTCACCACCATCTCCACTGTCTCCGGGCTGGCTCCTATATAGGTGGTCATGACGATCACATAGGGCAGACTGATATTGGGCAGTAAATCCGTGGTCATCCGGGTAAAGGATACGATTCCCAGCACAATGGCCAGCACCACGCCAACCAGTACGGTATATGGCTTTTTAACACTGAATTTCGATATCATGGCATGTTTTCCTCTCTGAACTGCGGTGCGTCCCCGTCATGCAAAACAGGGCCCCATGGGTCAAAGTGACCGACCGGCCAGTCGGTCATCTGAATAAAATTATATGCCCCCTCCGCCAGAAAGTCAATTGACAAGTCTTTTTTATATTATTAAAAAAAAATAAAGAAGACACTATAGCATCTTCTTTATCTTACCCTTTAATCTTTGCAGCGCATTGTCCGTAGATTTCTCCTCCCGGCCCAGCACTTTGGCAATCTGACTGTAACTCATGCCGGTGAGGTACAGATCCAGCACCTGTTTCTCAAACCCGCTGAGTTCCTTGTCAATCTGGCCCTCCAGATATTCCACCCGCTCGCGGTCGATGAACAGTGTCTCGGGATTCTGATCCTGATCCGGAGGCAGCGCCTCCGCAAGCTCCAGTTCCTCGCTGTCCCCCTGACTGTGACTGCCGTAGAGAGAGACATAGGTGTTCAGCGGCCAGTGTTTCTGCCTGTGGGACGCCTGCACCGCCGTGTACATCTGACGGCTGATACACAGATCCGCAAAGGTGTAAAAGCTGGCGTCCCGGCCGCTGTCATAATCCCGGATCGCTTTGAACAGACCAATCATACCCTCCTGAATCAGATCCTCGTTGTCACCGCCCAGAATATACATGGATTTTGCCTTGCTGCGCACCAGATTTTTGTATTTGTCCATTATATAGTCCGTGATACGGCTCTCGCCGCCCCGCAGACGATCTATCAGCTCCTCATCACTGACCTGACTGTACTCCCGTTCCATGGCGCTCCTCCTGCCTCCGCATTCCCGCTCCGCTGCCGGACATATCACTGCAGGCGCTGCCGGACGATCTCGTAGGCAAGCACGCCGGCGGCCACGGAAGCGTTCAGAGAATCTATATCTCCTTTCATGGGAATGGCAGCGGTCATATCACATTTTTCCCTGACAAGACGGCCTACACCCTCACCCTCGCTGCCGATCACCAGTCCAATGGGGCCTCTCAGGTCCAGATCATACATCCGCGTGCCGGACATGTCCGCGCACACAAACCAGATACCCGATTTTTTCAGTTCCTCAATGGTCCTGGACAGATTGGTAACACGGGCCACCGGGGTGTAATTCAACGCCCCCGCCGAGGTGCGCGCCACCGTGGCCGTCAGGCCCACCGCCCTGTTCTTGGGGATAATCACCCCGTGGGCGCCTGCCAGATTGGCTGTGCGGATAATCGCCCCCAGATTGTGAGGGTCCTCAATATTGTCCAGCAGGAACAGAAAGGGCGGTTCTCCTTTGGCTGCCGCTGCTGCCAGAATGTCTTCCAGCTCCGCATACTCATAGGCTCCCGCCACCGCTATCACACCCTGGTGCCGACCCGTCTCGGATATCTGGTCCAACCTCTCCCTCGTCACATATTTTACCGGTGTGTCGTGCTTTTGGGCCTCACGCCTGATCGTCATGACAGGACCGTCCTGACATCCGTCCTGAATATAGAGCTTGTCTATGGGGCGGCCGCTGCGATATGCCTCAATCACGGCATTTCTGCCCTCTATTGTCTGTTCCTGGTATCCCATTGCTGTTTCCTCTTATCTCCCTTCAAATCTCCAGGTCAATCCGGCGTATGCCCTCCTGTATCAGCTCCAGCATCCGCTCAGTGCGCCCCGTCATATACAGATAGCCCATCAGGGCCTCCATACCTGTGGCTCTGCGATATTCGCCCACAGATGCATTCTTCGCTTTGGTGTAGAATTTTGCATTGCGTCCCCAGCGATAAATCCCTGCCTCCTCCTCTGTCAACATATCTGACAGGGCCTCGATCATCTCCGCCTGGGCGCCTGCCTTCACATACTGTATGGTCTTTCTGTGCAGATCGTTGGCGGAGCGATTGCCACGCTCCACCACCACCGTGCGTATCACCAGATCGTATATGGCGTCTCCGATATAGGCCATAGTCAGCGGCGAATAGGTCCGAATATCCACATCCCGGCACTGAAACCGACTGCGAATCTGTTCCAACAGATTTATGCCTTCTTCCATTTTACGCCCTCTCGTGTATCCTCCAGCAGAATCCCCCGCTCCAGCAGCTCGGCCCGAATAGCGTCCGCCCTGGCAAAATCCTTTTCTTTTTTGGCCGCCTTGCGCTCTTCGATCCGGGCTAAAATGTATTGCTCCAGCTCTTCGTCCACCTGCCGGTCAGCCGCTTTCGCCTGGTGGGCCGTAGTCAGATTCAGAGACAGCACCTGATCGAAATTCTCTGCCAGCGCATATTTGGTGGCGTCGGACATATCATCTTTCAACATATCATATAAAACTGTAAGCGCCATGGAGGAATTCAGATCGTCACAGACAGCGTCCTCAAAACGCTTTCTGTAGGCGTCATATTTTTCCTGTTCTACCTCTCCCTCCTGCTGCAGTGTGCCTATGCGTTTCACCAGTTTCTCGTAGGCGGCCGTCACATTGTCCAGCACCTCATAGGAGAACTCCAGCGGCTTACGATAATGAGACTGCAGGCAGAACATCCGGTACACCACCGGGTCATAGCCCTTGCTCTCCAGCAGAGATACCGTCAGAAACTCTCCCTTGGACTTGCTCATCTTGCCTGACTTGTCATTCAAATGGTGTACATGAAACCAGTAGTTACACCATTTATGTCCCAAATAAGACTCGCTCTGCGCAATCTCATTGGTGTGATGGGGAAAAATATTGTCCACGCCGCCGCAGTGAATGTCCATATACTCACCCAGGTGTTTCATGCTGATGCAGGAGCACTCGATATGCCAGCCCGGGTAGCCCAGCCCCCAGGGACTCTCCCACTTAAGCTCCTGGTCGTCAAACTTGGACTTGGTAAACCACAACACAAAATCACTCTTGTTTCGCTTGTTTACGTCCGCATCCACATCCTCTCTCACGCCCACCAGCAGCTCCTGCTCGCTCTGATTGGAAAATACATAGTATTCCTTCAGCCGGGAAGTGTCAAAATAAATGTTGCCGCCCTGCTCATAGGCATAGCCCTTCTCCAGCAGAGTCTGTACCATATGAATGAACTCCGGAATACAGTTGGTGGCAGGCTCCACCACGTCAGGAGTCTTGATATTCAGCTTTTCACAGTCACTGAAAAAGGCATCCGTATAGAATTTCGCAATCTCCATGACCGATTTGTGCTCTCTTTTGGCTCCCTTCAGCATCTTGTCCTCGCCGGTGTCCGCGTCACTGGACAAATGCCCCACGTCCGTAATATTCATGACGCGCTTGACATCATAGCCAATATAGCGTAAAGTTTTCTCCAGCAGATCCTCCATGATATAGCTGCGCAGATTGCCGATATGGGCAAAATGATATACTGTGGGACCGCAGGTATACATAGCTACCTTTCCGTCCTCATTGGGAACAAAAGTTTCGACCTTCCTGGTCAATGTGTTGTAAAAGTGCAATCTGTTCTCCATATGATCTTTCCTTTCTCTCGGCGGCTCAGTGTCCGCCGTTTATCCCTATATCCCCTGGCCTCTGAACTCTACGGTCACGTCCTCGAGTCTCTTTTTTCCCTCCTGCTGCGCCTGCAAAAGTTTCAACTCCTGCTCCAGAGCCAGCAGACGATTGGTCAGCTCTGTGTTGGCCTTCATCAGACCGGTGATATCCTCTCGCACCGGGTCCGGCAAATCCTGGTCCAGATCCTCTCTCGGCAGCACCTGATTGTTACGCTTAACCACACGCCCCGGTACACCCACCACCGTGGAACCCGGAGGCACTTCAGAAAGCACCACGCTCCCCGCTCCAATCTTGGAATTGGCTCCAATGGTAAAAGAACCCAAAACCTTCGCTCCGGCACTTATCATGACATTGTCCTCCACAGTGGGATGACGCTTACCATGCTCCTTGCCGGTGCCTCCCAGAGTCACTCCCTGGTAGATCGTCACATTGTCCCCGATAATCGCCGTCTCTCCGATAATCACCCCATTGCCATGATCTATAAACAACCCCTTGCCAATGCGGGCGCCGGGATGAATCTCAATGCCGGTTTTCCTCACTCCTCTTTGAGAAACATATCTGGCAAGAAAAAAATGCTTTTTTAAATACAGCTTATGTGCAATGCGGTAGTGCATCATGACCCTGAAACTGGGATACAAAAACACTTCCATAGAGGAGTGTATCGCGGGGTCGCGCTCCTTTATGATTTGAATTTCCTCCCGGATATTCTGAATCAATCCCATCTCACAAACTCCCATCTGCCCGCCGGGCTGTCAATGCAATCATACAGCCTCGCTATCCATACAAAAGCGGATAAACTCATCCTCTGAGACGAATTTATCCGCCTATCGCCTTTGCTTTCTACTATTCAGCATATGCAAAAAGGAAGGATTTGTCAACTGTTTTTTCTAAATCCAGCCTAAGCCTTGGGGCATCCAGCACATCCCTGACATTTTTCGCGAGCCTCATCCTCCAACGCCAAATTGAGCGGACTGGTCAACATACAGATTGCCTGCGCAGAAATCCCCTCTCCGCTGCCGGTAAAGCCCAATCCCTCCTCCGTTGTTGCCTTCACATTCACCTGATCTGTAGAGATTCCCAGAGTGCGGGCGATATTTTCCCGCATCTCCTCTATATATGGCCGCATCCTGGGGGCCTGCGCTATGATTGTAGCGTCTATATTCTCTATCAGAAAGCATCTCTCCTCCAACAGGTTTCCAACTTTTTCCAAAAGTTCCAGAGAGGATATTCCCTTGTATTCCGGGTCTGTGTCCGGAAAGTGTTTTCCGATATCTCCCAGCGCCGCTGCCCCCAGCAGTGCATCCATGATGGCGTGCAGCAGCACATCCGCATCCGAGTGTCCCAGCAGACCTCTCTCATAAGGAATTTTGACGCCGCCAAGAATCAGTTCCCTGCTCTCCACCAATCGGTGTACATCATATCCCATTCCAATTCTCATATTTACCTCTTTCCCGCATATCGCAAGCATAGCTTGCGATACTGTGTTAATCAGTATTTGAAACGTAAGTTTCAAACTTATCGCTTCCATCCATTTACCTATATAAAAACTGGAGATACCTTTAGTATCCCCAGTTTTTGTAAGAATAAGAATTCACCTTGCTTAATAGCCAAACTCCTGTGCAAAGTACAGCGTACCATTGGACTCATATACTGCAATGCTGCAGGTAGCCAACTCACCGTCAAGAATATTGGCTGCATGAGTGGGAGAGTTCATCCATCCTGTTACCAGGCTGCTGGCATCGGCATAACCCTTTGCCAGATTCTCGGCCCACATCAAATCACTGTTTACAGTGTAGAAAATCGTATTGTTGGGTCTGGTATGAGAAAAGCTACTCACAATCTCGGAGGCACGAATCTGCGCACACAACTCCAAGCTGCTGTCCCAGGTGAATGCCGGGAGACCTCTGGCGGCTCTCTCCGCATTGACCAGATCAAAAGCGGATACTGCCATGAGGCGAAGTTCATCGGCTCTCAGCTGTTCTGCCTCCGTCATACCTTCGGATTTCACAGATCCTGCCAAGGCGATAGCCGCATCATCAATATAGGTAATTCCTTCGGGCGGCATTTCGCGGGTTGCGGCGGACATCTCCGGTTTTTCCGCCCCGCATGCCATCATACTGACGGCCATAACCGCTACTAAAGCAATCGCTAAGAATTTCTTTTTCATTAGCCTCACTCCTTCTTAAATTCTACTTCTTAACCCCTTTTAATATCCATGCAACCAGTGCGGAAAGAGATGCCAAGAACATCATCATCCATGCGTCAGACTCGTCACCAGTCTGAGGGCGTCTCCTTGCTCCCAGAACCATGGCGTCGGACAGAGGTATCTCGTCCTCATCGATCCGTACCGTTCTTCTTCTCCGTACACTCTCTACAACAGGCGTCGGAGGCGGAGTAGGTTCCTCGGGAGTTTCCAGCTCCGGTGTCTCCGGATTCTCCGGCGGTGTCGGAGGATTGGTCACCTGCGGCGGTTGTGTTACCTGCGGAGGCGGCGTCACCTGAGGCGGCTGTGTTACCGTCGGGGGAGGCGTCGGTGTAGGCTCCGTAGGAGGCTCCGGCGTAGGCGTAGGATCTAACGGTCCAGGCGTAGGCTCTGTCGGAGGTTCCGGCGTAGGCGTAGGCTCTGTCGGGCCAGGTGTAGGCTCTGTCGGAGGTTCCGGCGTAGGCGTAGGATCTAACGGTCCAGGCGTAGGCTCTGTCGGAGGTTCCG
>CAYLIM010000037.1:0-7385 GCA_964383805.1 uncultured Acetatifactor sp. | reverse complement strand
TAGGCTCTGTCGGAGGTTCCGGCGTAGGCGTAGGCTCTGTCGGGCCAGGTGTAGGACTCGTTGTAGGCTCGGGTGTAGGCTCTGCTGTCGGCGCCGGAGTAGGACTGGTCGTAGGTCCAGGTGTCGGCGTAGGCGTAGGTCCCATATAGTTAGGTGTCGGACTGGTCGTGGGCTCCGGTGTCGGAATCGGCGTAGGTCCGGGTGTAGGCTCTGCTGTCGGCGCCGGAGTAGGACTGGTCGTAGGTCCAGGTGTCGGCGTAGGCGTAGGTCCCATATAGTTAGGTGTCGGACTGGTCGTGGGCTCCGGTGTCGGTTCTGACGTGGGGCCGGGCGTAGGCTCTGCTGTCGGACCAGGTGTAGGTTCTGCCGTAGGTCCAGGTGTAGGCTCTGCTGTCGGACCAGGTGTAGGTTCTGCCGTAGGTTCAGGTGTCGGCTCCGGTGTAGGTTCAGGTGTCGGCGTAGGATTTGTAGGCGGAGGCGGTATCACTCCAATCCAGTACACCTGATGTACCTCACCAGTCTGTTCAAAGCTGTTAGCTATTACACCACCGATGATATTGTTGCCGTTTGCAACAGCTGCGTTAGGTGCCAGAATAAAGCCCCAGATTCTTCCTGTGGATACACTGCTCGCATTGCCCAGGTTCCAGAGAATTCTTCCGGCCCACGCCGCATACTCGGAACCGTCAGACACGCCATTTGCATTCATATGAGGCAGTGCAACAGCCCCACCGCTGGTGACATTGACGATTACTGTCTTACCGCTATCCGCAGCGGTAACTATCTGGCTCTCATGCTGTGCCACTTCCTCTGCGGTCACATTCAGGACAAGAGCCGAATCCGTGTCCATATCCGGCAGATTGTACAACTCGTTGGAAAGAGCCGCTTTCGCCGAAATAGTGCTGGCGATACTGCTCATGATATCGTTCTGATAGGAAAATCCATAAACCTTGCCGTCAGTGATAAAGCTCCCCACTTCCACGTTGTCGGCATTTATTCTGCATAATCTGTACCCTTGACCGGGAGCCTCCACCATCTTGTTGGAGATGCCGTCCAGCGGGTTGACTTCAGGTATTACAATGTAACTTCCGTTTACATTACACACGAAAGAGCCAGCAGACAGATCACCGATATAACTCACACCGCTGTCGCCGGTAGCCCTGCTGGACCCCCATATGCTCATGCTGCCGTTCAATGCGCCGACAGCCATATTTCCCTCCACATGATCGCTTCTGGTAATTTTGTTGGCATATATGGCAAAGAGGAAAGGATTAGATATATCTGTCTTGGCAAAATTGTCGGTCGGCGAGGCATAATTGTACAGCGGAACCGGTTCGGCCGCCATTATAATATTATCACTGTCAGACACACTTGCAAAATCCGGCGCATTGGGATCCTCCGTTTCATTTGCATGTGTCGCAAATCCATAGTCCGTAAACATACTACTGATAACCAGCGCCGAAGCCATGGTCACCACTACAAATTTGCTTACTTTTTCTCTCAACCTCATTACTCTCATGATTTTGCCCTCTTTTAATAACCTATGTATACCGACAAGTTCCAAAACTACAGATAGATATTTCGACTCTCACTTATAAAGACTCTTCTATTCAGTGAAAAGGTTCAAAATATTACAAAATAATTAATTAATTTATATCATATGGCTCGGTCAATGTCAATACTCCATGAATCAAAACTCTTCTGGAAGTTCCCGCCGAACCGTAACAGGTTGACAGGGACACAATATTAGGCCTCCCCGACAGGTCCACATCAAACGGATGATTGGAATTCTCAACCGCCCAGCTGGTATATTTGTCATAGTTCTCATCCGACGAAAACACCATATATCGGTTGCTGTCCATCTTGGTCATATAATAGGAAAAAATCTCATAGGTGTATACCTCATCTTCCGTATAGATATAGAAACGGGGATTTTCCTCCAGCAGCGAGGGATCGTCCACCAGTTTCTTAAACGTTCCGAACATACTGCCGTCTCTCATGTTATGACCGAATACAAAAGTGTTCCGGTCACTCCAGTCAGAAGACGCGCCGCAGTCCATAAAAATGCTGCCCGAATTACTCTTCTCGTCCTCGAAAGAATGTTTCAGATAATAATTGTTATCCTCTCCCTGCACCACCGGATAGCTGACTTCCACCGCGGGAAAATAGAACCATCCCCGGAAATCGCCGTTCATCTCCTTGAGCATCTCCATATCTATGGTCAATGGCGGATACTGGGGCGGCAGAATCTCTACAGTCTCTCCGTTCTCGTCCGTCTCAATAACCGGTGCAATGGGAATCTGAACATCCTCCACGATCACTGTGTCCAGCAGGCGCTGGTGCTCCTCCTCCGCTCTTCTGTCGGAAATGACGGACGTCACCAGCTTATAACCCGAAAATACGACGACAACCGTCAAGACCAGAATACCCGCCGCATATTGCAGCTTTAACAAAGTCTCCTTTTTCACCGGAATCCCCTCCGTCCGATTAGTTCTTTGATAGTAGTTTAAATAAAGTATATCACGTTTTTACAAATTTGTCATCTTTTATTTGATATCGGGAAAGTTTTTTGTTATAATTGTCCATATAGCTCAATCGGGTCAATCAGAACGTGATTACCGCCATTTATATAAAGAGGGGAGATTTACATATGTTGCCAATTCACTTGATTTCCATTCTATTCCTGGGCATGATGTATTTTTTTATTTACAGAATGAACAAGAAACCTTCCTATGACACCAGAAAGGTGTTTCTTGTTTTGCTGGCGGCGGCTTTTCTTCTTCGCTGCGTCTTTGCGGGAAGCTCCGAGGGGTTTGCCACCGACACTGCCTGTTTTGCCAGTTGGGCCAACCTGGCGTTTGAGGGGGGGATCAAAAATTTCTATGCCTCCGGCGTTTTTGCCGATTATCCCCCGGGATTTGTCTATGTGCTGTATATAATCGGGGCTATTTTTTCCCTGTTTAAAATTCCATACCTGTCAGCCCCCTGCCTGTTGCTGCTCAAGCTGCCGGCGATTCTCTGTGATATGGCCACTGCCCTGCTCTTTTACAAGATCGCCTCCAAAAAGCTGCCCTCGCAGCAGGTCGTCATGCTGGCCGGATTGTATCTGTTTAATCCAGCCATCATCTTGAACTCCTCCATCTGGGGACAGGTGGACTCAGTGTTTACGCTGACCGTGCTGCTGATGTGCTGGTTTTTGACGGAGAATCAGATGACTCCCGCCTATATCGTGTTCGGAATCGGCGTGCTGTTAAAGCCTCAGACTCTGGTGTTTACTCCCGTGCTGCTCTACGGCATTGTGGACCGGGTCATTCTGTACGATTTCAGCTGGAGAAAATTTTTTCACAACCTGTTTTCCGGTCTGACGGTTATCTTCTGCATGGTGTTGGCCTGTATGCCCTTTGGCTTGGATCTGGTGTTTCTGCAATACGCCTCCACTCTGGGTTCCTATCCCTATGTGGCGGTGAACGCCTTTAACCTGTGGGGATTTTTCGGTCTGAACTGGATTTCTCAGGAGACGAGACTCCTGTTTTTCAGTTACCGCATCTGGGGCATCATAATCATCCTGTTGATCGTACTGCTCTCGGCGATGCTCTTTTTCCGGGCGCAGAACAAGGAAAGCCGGTACTTTACCACCGCCAGCTTTCTTATTGTCTCCATGTTCCTGTTCTCTGTCCGCATGCATGAGCGCTATCTGTACCCCGCGCTGGCGCTGATTCTGTTTGCCTATGCAGTGCGTCCCTTGAAAGAGTTTCTGGAGGGATTTTTTGGTTTTACCATTATCCATTTGTATAATACCGCATTCATACTGTATTTTTATGATCCGAGCAATTACGACAGGAGAGCGCCGCTGATTCTAACCATCTCCGCCTGCATGGTCATATGCGGTCTCTCCTATTATTACACGTTGGTGCGCTATGATGTCCGGCAGGTGTCCGACAGAGAATCTTCTTTCACGTTCCTGTTGCCTTTCCAAATCAAATGGCGCAGAAAGAAAGCCGCACCCAAGCATTTCAGCTACGAGCCTGCCTCCAGCGAGGAAAAGCTGCCGTTTTTGGCCCAGGACGCCATCATCCTCCTTTCTATTATGGCAGTGTACTGCCTGGTGGCATTCTGGGATCTGGGCAGCTTAAAGGCGCCCCAGTCGGACGCCATACTGCAGCAGGGAGATCAGGTGGTGCTGTACACCGGCGAGGAGCAGACAGCCTCCTATCTGTACTGGTATCTGGGAAATTATGAGAATCGCGGATTCACTCTGGAATACAAGACTACCGAGGCAGACCGCTGGCGGCCCGTGGGGGAAACCGGGCAGTTCACCATGTCCAGCGTCTTTTCCTGGGGCCGTATGGCTCTGCCTGAAAACTGTCGGTATCTGCAGCTGACCTGCAACTCGGACAAGGCCTCCATCATGGAGCTGGCTCTGGCCGACGCCCAGGAGGTATCCTTTATGCCGATCAACGCGCCGGACTATCAGGAACTGTTTGACGAGAGCGACACCTTCCCCAAAGACGGCATCAGTTTCCGCAACGGCACTTATTTTGACGAGATCTACCATGCCAGAACCGCCTACGAGTTCCTGCATGGTTTAACCACCTATGAGACCACCCATCCGCCTCTGGGCAAAATCATCATGTCCATCGGCGTTGCCATCTTTGGCATGAATCCCTTTGGCTGGAGATTCATGGGGACCCTGCTGGGCGTGCTGATGCTGCCGGTTATTTATCTGCTGGCCCGCAATATCAGCAGAGACCGCCTGGCGGCGGGCTTTGCCTGCGTGCTGTTCGCCTTTGACTTTATGCATTTTTCACAGACCAGGCTGGCTACAATAGATGTGTTTGTAACATTCTTCATTCTGCTGATGTACTATTTTATGTACCGCTACAGCAGGCTGAGTTTCTACGACACGCCGCTGGTGAAAACCTTTGTTCCTCTGGGCGCCTGCGGCATTGCCATGGGACTGGGCATAGCCAGCAAGTGGTCCGGCATATATGCCGGTATCGGCCTTGCTGTGATATTCTTCCTCACGATGTACCGCAGATACCGGGAGTACCGCCTGGCCCTGAAACAACCGTCCGGTGGTCCCAGCGGGCTTTTCTACTCCCAAATTATCGCCACATTCTGGGGAAAAGCTGTAAAGACAATCCTTTTCTGCGTGGTCTTTTTCGTGTTGATCCCCGGCGGCATTTATCTGCTGTCCTACATTCCCTTTGTGGGGGAGGAGACAAATCTGTGGGCCAAAATGATAGCCAACCAGCAGTATATGATAAACTATCATGCCAACCTGCAGGCCACGCATTACTACTCGTCCCACTGGTACGAGTGGCCCACCATGGTACGGCCGATTTTCTACTACTCGGGCATTATCAGCGACACCACCCGGGAGGGAATCAGCGCCTTCGGCAATCCTCTGGTGTGGTGGGTAGGAATTCCCGCCTTTGTCTACATGCTGTATCTGGTCTTCCGAAACAAAGACCGGACTGCCCTGTTTTTATGCATTGCCTACCTGGCGCAGTACCTGCCCTGGATATTTGTAGACAGATGTACTTTTATCTATCACTATTTCCCCTGCGTTCCCTTCGTGGTGCTGATGATCATGTACGCTGCGGCGACGATGAAGGATATGCTGCCGGAGAAAAAATATTATACGGCGCTGGGACTGTATGCGGCCGCCACCGTCGCTCTGTTTGCTCTGTTCTATCCGGTATTGTCGGGCCACACCGTGTCCATCAAATATGTTGACACTTTCCTGCGGTGGATGAAGAGCTGGGTACTGATCTACGGAAATTAACTGTGAAAGCCAGTGGATTTTAAATAGACTTCGCACCCGAATTATGATATACTTTTTTACACGGGAGGTACAAATATATGGATAGTGAAATAAAAATGATGTTAAATGCTATTTTGGAAGAGATGGGCCAGATAGACGAACGAACCAACAAGCATTTTGATAAAATTGAAAACAAATTAGATTCCCTGCACCACGAAGTAAACGCTTGCAAGTTAGAGCGCGAGTCAATTGGTTTGCTGATAAAGAAAATAGATCAGCTCGAAAGCAGGATCGAAGAGTTGGAGAAGAGAACAGCATAACAGATACAATAATAAAAAAGTCCAGAACCCTCGATTTTATCAAGGTCTTCTGGACTTTTAAAGTAGCGAGAGGGGGATTTGAACCCTCGACACCACGGGTATGAACCGTGTGCTCTAGCCAACTGAGCTATCTCGCCACACTGGAACCTATAGGGCTCGAACCTATGACCCTCTGCTTGTAAGGCAGATGCTCTCCCAGCTGAGCTAAGATTCCCTAAGTCGGCTGTCTTAGCAGCCGACTTGATTAGTATACTATGGGTGGACAGGTTTGTCAACCACATTTTTACAAAAACAGCCTTACATTTTCTCAGGGGCCTCAAAGCCCAGCACATGGATACAGGTCTCCAGCACATCGCGGGTCAGGATGAGCAGCGCGATCAGACTCTTCTTCTGGCTCTCATTCTCCTCGGACAGTATCTGGGTCTCATGGTAAAAGTGGTTGAAGGCGTTGGCCAGGTCGTAAATGAACGCACATACCCGGTGGGGCGCCGTCTCCTCGCTGGCGCTCTCCATCATGGCATTGAAACCTGCCAGCTGCATCATCATCTGTTTCTGGGCCTGCCCTGTGGCCGCCTGCAGCACAAGCCCCTCATCGTCCAGGCTGCCGCCCTGCTGTACATACTTAGCCAAAATAGACTTGATCCGCACGATGGTATACAGGATATAGGGGCCTGTATCTCCCTCAAAGGAGGTAAAGCGGTCCATGTCAAAGATATAATCCTTGGACGCCTGATTGGACAGATCCCCATAGAGCAAGGCCGAAATGGCAACGATGTCCGCCACGGCCACAGCTTCCTCCTCGCTCATCTCTCTGCCCTCTTTTATCTTGCGCAGCATCTCCTCCTTAGTATCCTGAATCAGGGTCTCCAGGCGCATCACGCCGCCGTCCCTGGTCTTGAAGGGCTTGCCGTCCTTGCCGTTGACAGTGCCGAAACCAATCCATTTCAGCTCTGTCTCAGGCTCCACCAGCCCCGTCTTGCGGGCACAGCGGAATACCTGGTCAAAATACAGGTCCTGGCGCTTGTCCGTCAGGTAGATGATCTGATCCGGGTGATACAGGCGCATACGCTCCAGAATGGTAGCCAGATCCGAGGTATTGTACAAAGATGCTCCATCGGACTTTAAGATCATGCAGGGAGGCACTTCCTTGGTGTCTGTCTCCTCTTTCACATCTACCACCAGGGCGCCCTCGCTGATATAGGCGTGGCCGCCATCCTTCATATTCTGTACCATCTCCGGAATCAGTTCATGGACATCGCTTTCCCCTTTCCACAGGTCAAACTCCACGTTCAGACTGCCGT
>CAYLIM010000036.1:0-30639 GCA_964383805.1 uncultured Acetatifactor sp. | reverse complement strand
GATGCAATGGCGGTGGAGAGAGAAGAGGCATATGAGGATGGGAAAACTGCAGGAAGGATTGAAGGAAAGATTGAGGGAGAAAATATTGGTGATCTGAAACGCAGCCGTCAAGCCATTCTTGATCTATTGGAAGATATGGGAGAGATTCCTCAGGATATCCATATCCGTATTCAGACAGAGGAAGATGTGGAAACACTCCGCAGGTGGCACAAAGCGGCAGCCAAAGCACAGAACTTTGCTGATTTTCGGGAAAGGATGAACAAATTAAGCAATTGAACGCTGACGGAAGTGCGTAGAAAGAGCTGATATATCCAATTGAATAATCAATGTTTGATATATTTGAGCATAAAATAACTTTGCTCCCCAAACGCTTGCATTTTGCGATCATATATGCTATACTGTGTCCATATCAATCGATATGGACACTATTCATTTTCTGGCGTTTTGCCCTTGTTTTCCCCGGACTGTTTTGTATTTTCAGGTGTATTTTCGCGCTCTTTTTTTATCAATATGGTTTGTGGATCAACAGGCATTTTGCCGGAAACCACAAAAACAAAGGAGACATGCTTATGAATGATTTTACACCGGGCACACAAAACAGGAAACTGCAATATATGCAGGCTACCGGAGACCTGCCGCATCCTTTGACCAATGACTATATGTTCAAGGCATTGCTGCAGAAGAATGAAAACGCGCTGAAGCATCTGATCTGCTCCCTGCTGCATCTGCGGCCGGAGGAGGTGGAGAGGGTGGAGATCAAAAACCCGATTGTACTGGGCGAAGCCATTACCGCAAGCCTTGACAGCCGGATATTTGTGCTGGATATCAACGTGCTGCTGGATAACCGGGCGCTCATCAATCTGGAGATGCAGGTTATAAAGTATGAAAACTGGCCGGAGCGGTCCCTGTCGTACCTGTGCCGCAATTATGACCAGTTGTCCAGAGGAGAGGACTATATCGATGCCAAACCGGCCATACATATAGGATTCCTTGATTTTGTATTATTTCCTGACCATCCTGAATTTTATGCCACATACAAGATGATGAACGTGAAAAATCACCATATTTTTACTGACAAGTTTGTGCCTCCCTTTTCAAAGCCACCACATGGGAGGAATTGAAAATGTTAGCAAAGCAGAGTGCGGTACTGGAAGATGCTGTTGAAACCATTTATGAACTGACTGCCGACGAGAGCATTCGGGAGCAATGTAAGGCGAGAGAAAAGTATGTGAGAGAGGTGAATACCGTGTTGAGCGAGAGGGATATGGCAATTCGGGAGAGGGATGAGATGCGCCAGGAAAGAGACACCGCAATCCAGAAAACGGTTCAGCAGGCCCAGGAGATAGACCAGCTACGGCAAGAAATAGAGCGTTTGAAAAACAGATGATAAATACATGTCGCCAAGATGCAGGGCAAAGAAAAGCAAGTGTCGTCTTGACAGAGTCGCTTTAACGGCTTAATATTGAATTACAACGGATAGAGAAAACATGAGATTCGCATTTACGGATGCCGGGTCGGTGTTTTCTCTTTTTGTTTTCGGTGAAAACAGATATTCATTGCAGCCTACAGAAAAAAATAGTATACTAAAGGAGAAAATTGAGAATGAAAGGAAAAGAGCAACAATTAAAGCCGGACATTGTGCTGAAGAATTATTGGCAAGATAATGAGCACTTTGCCGATTTCTTTAATGCAGTGCTGTTTGACGGGGAGCAGGTCATAAGGCCAGACGAACTGGAAAGCAAGGACGCGGAAGCCTCCTATATATCAGAGCATAAATCTTATATGGAGAGCATTGAGGCGTCCAGAGATATGATTAAAGTTCATAAGCACTCTTTGGCGCAGGGCGTTGAACTTGTGCTGCTGGGGATGGAATCACAGGAATATGTCCACTACGCCATGCCAATGCGGGTCATGGGTTATGATTATAGCGCCTACAAGAAACAGTATGAGATCAACGCTCAAAAATATAAAGGAAACAAGTCTTTACAAGGGGATGAATACCTGTCAAAAATGAAGAAAGAAGATAAATTCATTCCGGTTATCACGGTTGTTGTCTATTATGGTGAAAAGCCGTGGGATGGGGCGGTTTCTCTCTGCGAAATGTTGAATATTCCGCAACAAATGAAAAAATTTATAAATGACTATAAAATGCAGCTTGTCGAGGCAAGACAGAGTAATCTTGTTCTACACAATATGAACAATCAGGATATGTTCAATCTGCTGGAAATCTTGCTGGACAAGAACAGCCCGCTGAATGAAACTAAGAATAAGGCCATAGAATACACGAGAGAACATGATGTAGACAAATATGTAATCATGGCAGTGGCAGGAGCGACAAGATGCAAAATTGATTACAATGACTTGAGCAAGGAAGGAGATATGGATATGTGTACAGTATTTGAGGAAACTTGGTCCCAGGGAAAAATAGAGGGAAAAGCAGAGGGAAAAGCAGAGGGAAAAGCGGAAGGTATTATCGAAATAGGCCTTGACTGTGGGTTCACGGAAGACGAGATCATAGCAAAACTGCAGACGAAACTGGGCATATCTCAACAAAAAGCCCAAGGATACTTCGATCTGTTCACCAAACATACAGTACAAGCATAGAAACAAACATATCAGGCAGTAAGAGAGAAAACATCCAACCAGTGTTTTCTCTCTTTTTTTTGTATCAATTTGTATAACACCTCAGACATCTATCCTGCCTGAAATAACATTCATCCCAGTTTGCAGAAATACAGGTAAATCCATGATACGATTTTTCCCAATCCTATGCAATATAGACCTGTCATAGAGCTATAACACACAATTTCAATGTAAAAAACCACAAATTATATACATATTATCTAAAAAATTTGGTAAAAAAGCAAGAAATGAGAAAAGAGGAGCAATATCTGACGAGTAACCTGCACAAGGAAATGCTAAAATTAATTCGTCGCACTATAATTTTTAATGGGGGTAAATGTATGAAAAAGCAAGTGAAAAAGTGGCTTACTTTGATAATGGCATTTGCGCTGATACTGGGTTCGGTTAAGTATAGCCCACTGTCGGCCGAAGCTACAGAGGTAAGTCATTTGGATTCCGAGGATATTGTCACTGTTACTGACGGTGATGCCGACGAATTCGATGTAATTGATGAGGAGGACGTAATCGACGAGTGGAATATACTCGAGGATATTGAGACGGTCTCCGGAGACATGGCACCTGTGCTTGAAGAAGTGCAGATGTTTAGTTTGGAGGAAAATGCGCGGGCAGCGGGAACTAATCTTGTCGATAGCATTGAAACCAACTCGGAAGATGACAAACGTGTGTACGCTGTTACTACTGCGACTGGGGGCGAAAATGTTTTTAAAGAAATAAAGCCGAGGTGGAGCGGAAGTGATACATACACTGAGGATAGTACCAATAAAACGGTAGAACTTCAAGGGACAACCGAGACATTGTTTGCGTTAAATGAGAGTGATTACATAGATGCGTCAAAAGTTGAAAGCGTAACCTTTGCAATGTCTAACCATAGTGGACAATGGGCCTACAAGGTTGTCATTGACAATAACGCTGCAAATGATGTTGTAAAGTATAATGTAAAAGAGGATACATTAACGTTGCCCATTGCCGTAACAGGGGGTAAAATAACAGGAATTGTAATAATGGGCAGTTCTGGGTTCACGGGCACATTTGATGGAATAATGGTGGACTTAACTGATAAAGTGCTTGTTGAAAAAACATATACTTTTAAAGAGTTGGGTGATCCTAGTGGTTATGGATATAGCGGAGCAGATGACAATACTCCACCAGTGTTAGATGGAAGTGGCGCTGTAACTATAGAATTTAAGCAGAATTATCAGGAGATTCGATATAAGATTCCTGAAAAATTTGTAGGCAACATACGAAAAGTTACTCTCAATAACAGTGTTGCTGGGAAAGACGATTTATATTTGAAACTTTGGAATGCAAGTGAAACAACAGAGGCAGATGCTCCAGTGCTAAGTGTATTGTCCAAAGTCACAGGTTATACACAGCTTGAATCATGCAAAATGGTAGTAATCTAACCCATACACTTAACAGTGTTACTTTCCTTGTACGGGAGGATGAATCCATAGACCCTACCGGAAATACTACTCCTTCAGGTGATGGAGTGGATGATATCAGTCTGCCCGCGACAGCGGCAAACATGAGTAATTACTATAACAATGATGATGCATCTGCAACGGGCCCTGACGCTAATGGCTCATGGCAGTTGAGTATGTCTGGTGCATGGAAACAGTGTGTATTTAAGCTAGCGGAGCCTATAAACTTAAGCAATTGTAAAAAAGTAACGTTCGCTATACCATCCAAGACAGGTGATGTAATGTTCAAGATGTATGAATCAATGGATGGGGAGTGGTGGAACAATGCTGTAGCAGAGGGAAATAACACCAGTTTTACTGTGACCAGTGATAAGACAATACAGTATATTGCCGTCAGCAGTAAAGGAAGTGCGGCGAGTTGTACCTTTGATGGTGTGATGTTTGAAATGGAAGAGCCTACAGAGACCTACACTATCACAGTATATGCGTCCGCATTAAAGCATGACTGGTCTCAAGATGGAATTAATAATACTCTGGGAACGGACAATCGTTTAAAGATTGATTTTGGTGTGGATAGCCAAGATTCTCGATATGATCTTACTAATGGCAATGGTGGGGCTCTTTCTATTGATCTTGCCAATGTTGAAAAGGTAACTTTCAATGTATGTGATCAGGAAGGTAGACATAATATTTCACTGAGTAAGGATGGCACTAAGGTTGGTGATGCGATCCAGAATCAGATAGGTGACGCCTTTGCAATGGTTCCCACAGCAAAGACAGGGACAATTAACGAAGTAGTATTCCAGGCGGCCGGCTGGGATTATGGACCGGGCAATACTCTTACTATTGAGAGTGTTGTGTTTACCATGAAGAAGACAGCTGACGATCAGAAGAATATTTCTTATGGTGTTGCGCCCACAGAAATAGAAGTAGACCCTACAGAGAACATCACTCCCGAAGTCAAGACAGATCTTGACAAGAGATTTACCCACAAGGATGGTGGACTCACTCCTCAGGATCCAGCAAGATGTACTTCACAGGAAGTGGAAAAGGTAGCACTTTCCTTTAATGGGTCATGGGATACAATTACATTTGATCTTCCTGAAGTAATAGATCTGGCAAAGT
This sequence comes from uncultured Acetatifactor sp., assembly GCA_964383805.1. GTDB lineage: Bacteria > Bacillota > Clostridia > Lachnospirales > Lachnospiraceae > Acetatifactor. Next base: position 25,450 of record CAYLIM010000036.1, on the reverse strand, counting down.
GTAAATCAGTAACCTTTGCTATATCAGAGCAGACAGCACCTTTTACCTTGAAACTGTTTGATGAAAATGGGGATGAAATTGGTAAAGACGGAACTGTCACCCAATATGAGGCGAATAAGAAATTAAATGTAAAAAATTTTTCTGGCAGAAAAGAAACAGTCAAAAGTGTAGGAATTATGCTGAATGGGGATACTGTTGATACTGGTAAGTATTCTACATATACCTGCGTATTTGACGGTGTTCTGTTTGAAATGATGGAGGAGGCGGAGGAAACTCACGACCTAATCTATACCAATGATGACTTAGTGGTAGTTGATAGTAAAAATGGGGGTTCCTGTGAGAAGGTAGATGGCAAGTATGTTATGACATTCCCCCAATTGAATGCAGAGACATCCTTTAAGCTTCCCGATATCATTAACATGGAGAATTGCAGTAGAGTAGAGATCACTGTATCTGGTCAAACAGGACCAGTTAATTTCTACTTTGAGTATAATGGCTCTAATAAACAGACGGAGTACTATAAGAAATCTGATGCGAATGGAAATGCAGTATATGCGATTGCAGCCAAAACGACAGAAGGCGTCAATGAAGTTAGAATTCAATGTGGTGGTGAGGGGTCTCAAGGTCAGGAGTATGTTCCTGGCTCTGGCATAACGTTGGAAAAAATAACTTTTGTCATGAAGGGCAGTGATAGTGATACCACCAACGATTTTCTGAAGGAGGAAGAGGCAGGCCCCGATAAGGTAGAAGGCACACCTAACCAGACTCCTGAAGGTGAGTACTCCTATCAGGCGGCTGACAGCACAGTAAGAGTGGCTACGGCTGGTGTTCCTGGCATAGAGTATGCTCCGACAACCACTAACCAGTACCAGATTACTTTCGTAAAGCAATACAACGAATTGAGGTTAACTCTACCCGAGGCAATTGACTTGCTGCAGTGCAAGAGTGTGACTTTTGCTGTATCTGCACAGTCCGGGCCGGTGGCATTCAGACTGTATAATGAGGATGCTAAGGAAATCAAGTCGATGTATGATCAGCAAAATAAAGATGGCTCCCCCTTATATACCGAGGAGTTATCCAGTACGGAAAAGGTTAAGTATGTAGCAATTTTGCTGAATCAGAACAATCCTGGCACCACCTGTACTTTCGATGGCGTATACTTTGACATAGACACCAACGCTACCACCGAGACCTATACCGTGACCTACCCGGCGCATGAGCTGACACTGAAATCCAGTGAAGCGGCATCCTGCCAGCTGGAAAACGGCAATTGGATGATCAAGTTCTCCAACATGGATCAGAACGTGAACTTCAAACTTCCCGCATCTGTGAATATGGAGAAGTGCGTAAACATGATCGTCACTGTGGCAACACAGAATGGACCGATGAACTTTAACGTAAGCTTGGATAATTCTAAGCTGAAGGATTATTACTATAATTCAGGAAAGACCGAATACACTTTGGAGCCTGGCATTGCAGCTAAGATCAATGAATTTGGCGTTCAGTGTGGCCGGGAACAGGATGCTTATGTGTCCGGGTCTTTTGTTGAACTGGTGAGCGTATCTTTCCTGATGAGAGGCTCTGAGCCCAAGCCCGCTCCCGAGGATAACAATTACCCCATGAACTTCCTGGAGGTAAATGCCAAGAGCAACGGGGTGACAGAAGTTGTAGATGAAAACGGTAAGGCAACCATTACTTTCCCCAAGAAGGATGACAGCATTACCTACGAGGTTCCGGACTCCGTGGACACCAACCATATGACCTCCATGCAGTTCCTGCAGTCCTTAAGCGGTGTGAAAGTACAACTGCTGAATGCCAACGGCAAAGTACTGATGGAAGGTACGGATAGCACATTGGCTACCAACTGCAATCCGGAAGTGAAATATATCAAACTGGTGAGTCTGGCCGATGACACAGTGCTGACTCTGGACAGCATCAAGTTCAATGTGGATCCAAATGCATTTGAAGCGATTGTGTTAAACGGTAAGTTTGACAGAGAAGACGTGAGTATGTGGGGCGCTGCAGTGTGGGGAAGTGCAACGATTACGGCCAAGACCAGCGACACGGAAATCGGCAATGGCGTTTATACTTATGGTGAGATTACCGGAAGAGAAAGCCCGTACCACTGCTTTGCGCAGGATGTAACTGACAGAACAAAGAATAATACCGGATATATATTCTCTTTCTGGGCAAAATTGTCCGATGATTACAAGGATGCACCTCCGGAGCTGCGCACGGTAGAATTTTCACCTTACTATAGTGATGTAAATGGCACCAACTACTATAGCATGTATCGTACAGGTGCATACAAACAGATATTGGAGCCGGGTGTATGGACGCATTTTTCCGGCGTGGTAAATGTGCCTGATGGAGCACAGGGCTTTGTTATCCGTATTGTGGAGCAGGGTACAAACTATGGACAGGGCACATGCTTGAAGGGCAGCTTTGCGGTCACAGATGTGTCTCTGACACCTACGAGCCTTGCTGAGGAACCCAATTATAAATGGGGAGGCGGCGGCAACCGCAGCAATACGATCACCAAAGAGGCAACCTGTGAGGTATCCTATGAACTGAAAGACCTGTCCATCGACTGGGCCTCCGCAAAGGCAAATGCGGAGAAGACCGGAATGAGGGCAGAATTTACCAACAACTATGACGAAGTTCGGTTGAAACTGCCCAGAACTCTGGATATGTCTACATGCGCATATATCAGGCTCAATGTTCCGGCGCAGAATGTGCCGATTGCCCTCAAGCTGTATCGGAAGGGCAAACAGGTGGATGTGTCGTATTACAACGACATTACCGGGTCTTATCTGATGGTGCCCGAGTATGACGGTATGATAGATGCTATTGGTATCATGAGTCTGTCCACACCGAATCCGGCGGGAGCCTTTGCGCTGGCTGACCTTATCACCTTTGGTTTGACGCAGGAGCCCGCACCGGAAGAAGTATCCAACAGTATTGTAATTAACGGTGACTTTGCGGATGAGGATTTGAGCGATTGGTCTGCGGCATTGTGGGGAGACGGTGTGACGATTACCCAGCACACCGCCAACAAGCCGATTTATGGCAATACCTACACTTATGCGACTTATTCCCGCAGAACCTCCCCGTACCAGTGCTTTGCACAGGATATTACGGGTCGGGTACAGCAGAATGAGACATATACATTCTCTTTCTGGGCAAAACTGTCCAATGATTACAAGGGCGCGCCCGAGAACCAGAGAGTGGTACAGTTTGCGCCTTACACGGTAGATAAGAACGGTAAGGAAAACTACAATCCTAGGCTGGACGGCGTATATTCGCAGGTTCTTGAACCTGGCGTCTGGACCTATTTTGAGGGAACCTACAAAGTAACTAATGATAACCCGATCTCCAAGGTAGTGATTCGTATTCTGGAGCAGGGCACCAACTATGGCCAGGGCGACTGTGTAAAGGGCAGCTACAGCGTAGCCGGTGTGCAGATGGCGAGATATATTCCCGATCCTCCCTCCATTGACGAGGATGTGCCTAATCTGAAGGATGCAATGACAGAAGTCTTCGGTGACGACTTCATCATGGGTACAGCTGTAACTCTGGATGAAATGGAAGATCTGGGCATAGAGATGCTGGTCAACAAGCATTTCAACGCAGTGACCATCGGCAATGAGTTAAAGCCGGATGCGTTGTTTGGCTACAGCAACAACGAACATACGCCGCTGCAGACGATCACCTTTAACGGAGAAAAACTGGAAGTGCCCACCTTGTATTTCGGAAGGGCAGAGGAAATTCTGGATACGCTGAAAACCTGGAATGAGAGCTATCCTGACGATCCTGTCAAGGTGAGAGGACATGTGCTGGTATGGCACAGCCAGACTCCTGAGTGGTTCTTCCGTGAAGGTTACACAGTGAAGCAGAATGCGGACGGCAGTGAGAACTATGTGACGCCCGAGGTCATGAATCTGCGTCTGGAATGGTATATCAAGACGGTTCTGGAGCATTTCACAGGCGAAGACAGTCCGTATAAGGATATGTTCTATGGCTGGGATGTGGTGAACGAGGCCATATATAATGGATACCGTACAGATAAAGTCTCCTCCAACGAGCCGCTGAGCCAGTCTACACACAGCGCAAACTCCAGTTGGTGGGCAGTATACCAGAGTAATGAGTTTATTATCAATGCGTTCCGGTTTGCCAATCAGTACGCTCCTGCTGATGTGGAGTTGTACTACAATGATTACAATGATAGTGACAACAAGAAGGTTGTCGGCATTATAAAACTGCTGAAGGATGTAAAGGAGGCAGAAGGTACCAGAATCGACGGTATGGGTATGCAGGGACATTACAACATGGTCAGTCCCACTGTCAAGGAGATTGAGAGAGCGATTCGGGATTACTCGGAAGTGGTCGACAAGGTGATGTATACTGAGTTTGACATGAAGGTAAGCGGCGACATATCCCGGGAAGAATTACTGCAGAAAGAGTACATATCACAGGCTGAGCGGTATCATGACATCTATGTACTGCTGAAGAAACTGAACGCCGAGGACGGTATCAATATCGGTGGATTTACCGTATGGGGGACCGTGGATAAATACTCCTGGCTGCAGAACAGTTCCAATGTAGGCGGCGGTTCAGACGGCACATTGACACAATGTCCTCTGTTGTTTGACTCCAACTACAAGGTGAAACCTTCCTACTGGGCATTTGTTGATTATACGATGGTTGATCCCAACTGGACGGAAGAGACGACTGAGACTGTGAAGGAAGAGACGAAGCCGGAGACACCTGAAACTCCGGAAACAGTCGAGACACCTGATGAGAGCAAGCCCGAGGTGGAGCCTGTTGTGGAAACCAATCCGGTAATTGAAGAGCAGAAGAAGAACAATCCTGCATTAGCTATCGGAATAGCGGTAGGCGCAGTGGTACTCGGTGCCGGAGGTGGAGCCGGAGTCTACTTCACCAAAAAGAAGAAAAAGATCACAAAATAAGCTATAATATAAGCGGAGGCCGCAAGGTCTCCGCTTTATTCATTATTAGAAAACCATAGACTTATTGTCAGCCGTCCATTCTGGCAGATTGCCGTAATGGTTCCGCCCATGCGCTCCATGAGAGCTTTGGCAATGGAAAGTCCCAGACCGGTGGATCGGCGGGCCGTCTCAACGGTGTAGAAACGGTCAAAAAGCCGTTCCGCCATAACAGGGGTGAACTCGGGGGCAGAGTTGGAAAAAGTAATCCGGCCGTCAGCGTCCAGATTTACCTCCAGATCCCCAGCGCTGTATTTAGCGGCGTTGCTCAGGATATTGTTAAATATGCGTTCCAGCGAAACCTTGTCCAGAGTGCGGTATATGGGAGTCGGCGGTATCTGTATTTGGGGCAAAATCCCAGCATCTGTCAGCCGGAAATAGCAGGCGGCAAGGCATTCCTCCAACACTCTGTTCAAAGACAGAACCGCAGGCTGCAGCCGGGGAGCGGACACAGCCAGAGAATAGTCAAACAGCTGGTCCGTCAGGTCTTTCATGGCCTCGGTGCGGTTGCGAATCTGAGCCAGATAACGGCGGTAATTTGCTGAATCTTCCTGCTCTTCCCGCTCAAGCAGTTCCAGATAGCCGGAGATGGCAGTCAGCGGAGTGCGCAGATCATGGGAGATATTGGTGATGGATTCTTTCAACTCCCGATCTCCGTTTTCGTAGAGAAGACGCTGACGGCGCAGTATATTCAGCTGCACGCACAGCTGCGCTGCCAGGCGGCGGACATGAAGGTCCCCAGAGGATACATAGATCAGGTTGTTGGTATCCTCCCGTAAACGTCTGTCAAATTGGGCACAGATATTCTCTATGCCGCTGTGCAGGGAGTGAATCCATCCCAGCAGAAACAGATTTAAGAGTAGCAGTATGCCGCATAATATCCAGGGAAACATGGGCCTCCTTCCCGTATATCCGTATCAATACAAATCTTTTCGAGTAAAAAGAATCAGTCCTGCGCCGGTGGCCAGTACTACAATACACAGGGAGTACAGCGGCAAAATACTGTCGAAAGTCAGCTCTGGTTTCATCATACCAGACAGATTCAGCCCCTGTCCGCCTGGCAGAAAGTCGTCCAGGAACTCGTAAACCTGCCGTTTCGAGGGCTGCAGATATTTGTTGTTTGATATATACTGCCCGGTGTATATTTCCTCATGGGTAACGCTGTCGTAATCTAGAATTTCAAAAGTCTCTGGCTGTTCCAGCCGCTGTCGTATGGCGATACCCATTAAGAACAAAACAAAGGCCAGCAGTATACACGCTGTGGAAACCACTGCCTTGTTACAGACGGTCATGGCGATCAGTGTGTAGAGAGCACAATAGGCCAGAGCCAGCACCAGGCCAGAGGCCAGAATTGCCACCACTGTAGCAATGTTCGCCTCCAGAGGCAGCAGACGGGGCAGGGATGCAGCCAGATACACAATCAGATAGGTGAAATACATAATTGTGGCGGCTATGGCACAGGCCAGCAGAGAGGCCAGATAAATGCGGCTTTTGCGGTGTCCCGCCGCCACCTTGTTGCGAATGGTTCCGTCTCCCAGCTCCGGCCCCAGATACAGGCTGCAAAATACTGCCAGGATAATTCCGAAAAAAACGATATAATTACATAATCCGCTATCTAAACACTGTGGTATGCCATTGGTTTGCATATCCATATAAAGTGCTTGGGACAGAAAAAGAGCGTACAGGGCACTTATGATTTCACAACCCCAAAATACTTTGTTTTTCCATAACCGATGTAGATTGGCAGATATAAGATTACGCATGCCGGTCACCTCCTACCAGATTCATATAATAATTTTCCAAACTCTCATCGCGTTCGTGAAAAGACTGTATCTCGCAATTTTCTCGGGCTAGTGCCAAAGTCAGATTGGTAATGTTGATATTTCCATAGAGATCGGCCTGCTGGTCATTGATGATTTCACAGTCCAGCCCCAATCTGTCGCACACTCTGGACAGAGCAGGAGTGCTTGTGACAGTCAGGCGTACACATTTGCGGCAGGCTGCCTCAAGCTCCCGGGCAGTGATCTCCTTTAGCATGGTTCCATGGTGAATAAAGCCATAGTGAGTGGCAAGCCGGGACAATTCATCCAGGATATGACTGGAGATTACCACGGTGATATGGCGTTCCCGATTCAGCTGCAGAATCAGTTCCCGAATCTCAATGATCCCCTGAGGGTCCAATCCGTTGACAGGTTCATCCAGCAAGAGCAGATCAGGATTGCCGCAGAGTGCCAGGGCGATGCCAAGTCGCTGTCGCATTCCCAGGGAAAATGCTCCGACTTTTTTCTTTCCGGTATTCGCCAGCCCCACCAGGGTCAGCAACTCCTCCATACCTGCCAGTGAGGGCATTCCCAGAATTCGGTATTGTTGCTCCAAATTTTCCCGGGCAGTCATACCCGGCAGCAGCGCCGGAGTTTCTACCACAGCGCCCATGCGCTTTCTGACCCCATGGATAGCTGAGGAAGTATGGGGTATTCCGTACAGCGTGTATGTGCCTGCGGTGGGAGTCTGTAGGCCGCAGAGCAAGCGCAGCAGAGTAGTTTTTCCCGCTCCGTTTTGCCCCACCAGACCGTAGATTGCGCCCCGAGGCACATGTAGATTCAGGCCGCTTAGCGCCTTAAAATTTTTGTACTGCTTACCGAGTCCCTGGGTCTCAAGACAGTAGGTGCTGTCTGTTTTGATATCCAAGTCCGTGGTATGCCTTGCATCGTTCAAATCGTTCTCCTCCTTAACAATGTATTGTGTCAAACTTGCCGATACAAGTAGTATATACCCGGTTGGTAAAGAGAACGGTAAGGAAAAGGGTAAAGATTTTGTCAAGATTGCTCCAGGAGAACTAGTGTGCTAGCACACTAGGCGAAAACCGATACCCCACACGGCCTCTATATAGTCGTGCCCATCCACCTTCCGCAGCTTACCTCTTAAATTGCTGATATGTTGTTTTAAGGAGCTTTCCGAGCAATCCGGCGTGTCCCAGCTGATATGCTCTAACAACACAGATCGGGCAATCACCTGTCCCGGGCGTTGGAGCAGGAGCTTTAGGATTGCGTATTCCGTGGGAGTCAGCCTCACAGGGGTATCCTTCAGAGTCAGGATGTGGGAGGTGATGTCCAGCCGCAGAGGACCGGCCTCCAGCACGGGAGCCAGCTGCGGATTGTCCGTCCGGCGCAGCTGTACCGCAATCCGAGCCAGCAGTTCGGGAATCTGAAAGGGCTTGGTGACATAGTCCACAGCTCCGTCCATCAGCAGCCGTACCTTGTCTTCCAGCCGGACGTTTGCACTGACCACAATCACGGGAATCTGTGCCAGCCGAGGCAGCAGCTCCTCTCCGGATAGACCTGGAAGCATCAAATCCAGCAGAATCAGATTCGGCCGGTATTTTTCCAGCAAATACAACGCCTCCGTGCCGGAATAGGCCCGCAATACCTCGTATCCCTCGCGGGTCAGACTCTCCTCCAACAAATTACTGATATGTTCGTCGTCCTCTATGACGGCAATAATTTTCCTGTGCATGAACGCCTCCAATCTATAACGCTTTTTTATAATGTATCATTACGGCGGCAAAAGTGCAAGAATCTCAAAAAAGAATTGTAAAATGCTCCAAAATAGAATATCTTATATATATAGACCAAAGAACAAGACATACTATTGCAGGCATTACATATGCGGAAAGAGGAAAATATGGCAGTCAGACGAGGAAAGCACACAATCGGCAAAGGAGGAGGTCCGGCGGGACGGTCCGCAGGCAGCAGCCCCTCTATGGGGAGCAGACCGTCATCGTCCAGCCGTCCGGCCTCGAGCGGGCCTATACCCAGAGGATTGCAGAGGACGGGAACCAGTCTGCTGGAAGGTCTGCTGGTGGGAGCCGCCAGCAGGGTCGTGAGCAATGTGGTTGGAACGGTATCGGGAGAGGTCTCGGAGGTGATTTCCCAGAAATCCGACCTGTACCAGCAGGAGCAGGCCCAGAGAGCTCAGCTGGCAAGGCAGGAGGAGGCGCACAGGGCGCAGCTTGCCAGACAGGAGAGAGAGCGGGAGGCCAAGCTCAGATATTACACAGTCTGCCCTTATTGCGACGGAGTTAATCAGGGGGCAAAATTCTGTCCCTACTGTGATTCTTCCCTCGCCTATGAGCCGGAAGAGGGAGCTTGAAATAATGAAGTCGAAAAATTATCTTGTACATATTGCAGAATTGGTCTGCATATGCTATAATGCCGATATACAAGGTAAATAGCATCCATATGGTGCACAAAAAGAACGAACCCCCGATTGTACCTACAATACAATCGGGGGTTCTTCTTCTTTTTCGGAGAAGTCAACCGTTTGGGCTTGGTTACCGACTATTCATCTCCATCAAGCCACTTGCACAGGTAGTTTGCAACTACGCTGGCCAATATGGAGAGAATACAGGTAAATAACACTTCCATATGGCACACCCCCTTTCCTGTCACCAGTATCGGGGCGGTAACGAATCAATTATAGCACATATTTTTGCAGGATTCTACATTTTTTGCTGTACTATATACATATATAGATCTAAGAGTGTAATAGGAAATACAAATTAAAACAATAAAAAAAGTCAATAAAATTGATTAAATTCACACCTTGCGTCCTGCAAAACTTTATGCTAAGATAACAGCAACTGAATAGCGCAAATGCAATGACAAGGAGTAGTAGCCGAATGAGGGACAACAGAGAACTGCCGGAGGGTGCAAGGCAGTCAGAGACAGACGGTGAACTGGCCTTTGAGCAGCCGACCGAAAACAGACAGCGGGAGTACACCGACACTGGCAAGTAGGCTCGGACGGAATACCCGCCGTACAAAGGGGGCAGGCATGTATGTGCCGGTGAGTGCATGGCGAAAGCTGTGAAGTAGAGTGGTACCGCGTTTGAAAAAGCGTCTCTATGAGATATCCGAGTGGATGTCTTATAGGGACTTTTTATTTTGAGAGGAGAAAGTGATATGAATGTAGCAAAAAAGTATGGAAGGTCGTATTTTATGCCCCCGGAAGTCACCTATGACTGGGTGCGCAGGGACATTATCGAAAAGCCCCCCGTGTGGTGCAGCGTGGACCTGCGGGACGGCAATCAGGCGCTGATTGAGCCTATGAGCCTGGAGCAGAAACTGGAATTTTTCCGGATGCTGGTGGATATCGGTTTCAAGGAGATAGAGGTGGGTTTTCCTGCGGCCTCCGACACGGAATACCAGTTCTTGCGGGCGTTGATTGAGCGTAAGATGATTCCGGACGACGTGACGGTCCAGGTGCTGACCCAGGCCCGGGAGCACATTATCCGCAAGACCTTTGCGGCTCTGGAGGGCGTGCCCCACGCCATCGTTCACCTGTACAATTCCACCTCCGTTGCCCAGCGAGAGCAGGTCTTTGGAAAGAGCAAGGAGGAAGTGAAACAGCTGGCGGTAGACGGTGCAAAGCTGCTGCTTCAGATCGCCGACGAGATGGAGGGGGACTTCCGCTTTGAATACAGCCCGGAGAGCTTTCCCGGCACCGAGGTGGACTATGCGGTGGAGGTGTGCAATGCAGTGCTGGATGTGTGGCAGCCCAAGGTTTCCCACAAGGCCATTATCAATATCCCCACCACGGTACAGATTGCCATGCCCCATGTGTTTGCCTGCCAGATTGAGTACATTCACAAGCATCTGAAATACAGGGATGCTGTGGTTCTCAGTGTACATCCCCACAACGACAGGGGCTGTGGTATAAGCGATGCCGAGTTTGGCGTGCTGGCCGGAGCGGACCGGGTGGAGGGCACTCTGTTTGGCAACGGTGAGCGCACCGGCAATGTGGACATAGTTACTCTGGCCATGAACATGATGTGCCACGGCGTGGCCTCGGGACTGGATTTCTCCCATATCAGTCCCATTCGGGAAAAATATGAGCTGCTTACCGGCATGCATGTGTATGAGCGTTCTCCCTACGCCGGAGATCTGGTCTTTACCGCCTTTTCCGGCTCTCACCAGGACGCCATATCCAAGGGCATGGCCTGGAGGGACGCGGGAAAGAGCGGGGAGCGCTGGGAGGTTCCCTATCTGCCCATCGATCCCCAGGACCTGGGCCGGGAGTATGAGTCCGACGTAATTCGTATCAACAGCCAGTCCGGCAAGGGCGGAATTGCATTTATTCTCAAACAGAACTTCGGCATGGCGCTGCCCGCTCAGATGCGTGAGGAAGTGGGCTACCTGATGAAAGGCGTTTCCGACCATCGCCACAAGGAGCTGGCTCCGGCGGACGTGTATCGGATTTTTGAGGACAGCTATATCAAGCCCCGGGAGGTGTTCGACGTCACGGAGTGTCATTTCAAGCAGGTGCCGGACGGAATCGTCGCCAGCGTGACCATCCAGCAGGGCAAGGAAAAACGGGTTATTGAGGCGGATGGCAACGGACGTCTGGACGCTGTCAGCAATGCGCTGAAACTGTTTTTTGGCATTTCCTATGAGCTTTCCGTGTACGAGGAGCATGCGGTGTCCAGAGGCTCTTCCTCCAAGGCGGCCTCCTATGTGGGCGTGTTGCAGAACGGCAGTTTCCAGTGGGGCGTGGGTATTGACGGCGATATCATCAAAAGCTCCATCGCCGCTCTGGTGGTGGCGGTGAACAAGCTGACAAAGGCCACAAATATGACCCAGGGCCGTCAGGAACGCATCATGGAGATGATGAAATATATCCAGGACCACAGCCAGGACGTGACGCTGGAGGAGATGTCCCGGGTATTTCACCTGTCAAAGCCCTATGTGTCCAAGTACATCCGGGAACACACGGGAACCACTTTTCAGGAGGCGGTGAAGGCGGCCCGGATGAAACGCGCCCGCACATTGCTGAAGGAGACCAACCGCACGGTGGAATCCATCGCGGCGGAGGTGGGATATGAGACGGTGGAGCATTTTAACCGCCTGTTCAAAAAGGCTTACGGCACCACGCCGGTACAGTTCCGCAGAAATAAATAAGAATAAAAAGATTTTAAAGAGCAGCCCCATGTGGGACTGCTCTTTTTTCAAAAAATATATTGACAGATCAAACTTTTGGTAGTATTATCCTGTTGATAGTTTGACAGTCAAAATATTTGATACTCAAACAAATAGAGTGACAAACTATCATATGTAGTATAGAGAACCACAAAATGTATTCATGAAAAGGAGAAGAGATTATGTTTGAAAAGGTGAAAGAAGTTATTGAAGAAAAGTTGAACGCAGATGGCATGGATATCACGGAATCCACAAGTTTTAAGGACGATTTGAACGCCGATTCCCTGGATCTGTTTGAGATGGTGATGGCCCTGGAGGATGAGTTTGGCATTGAGATTCCCTCCGAGGATCTGGAGCAGCTGCTCACAGTGGGCGATGTGTTGGAATATCTGAAGAACAAGGGCGTGGAATAAACGGTATAGACAGGAGTTCATATGAAGACAAGAGTAACTGACATGCTGGGAATAGAATATCCCATTATCCAGGGAGGCATGGCCTGGGTGGCGGAGTACCATCTGGCGGCCGCAGTGTCCAAGGCCGGCGGGCTGGGAATCATCGGCGCCGGCGGCGCTCCGGCAGAGTTTGTGCGGGAGCAGATACGAAAAGTCAAGGAGAATACGGAGAAACCCTTTGGCGTAAATCTGATGCTGATGAATCCTGAGGCGGACGCTATCGCCAAAGTGATCGTGGAGGAGGGCGTAAAGGTGGTGACCACCGGAGCCGGCAATCCGGGCAAGTATATGGCCATGTGGAAAGAGGCTGGGGTGAAGGTCGTTCCCGTAGTGGCCAGCGTAGCCATGGCGAAGATGATGGAGAGAGCCGGGGCTGACGCCGTTGTGGCGGAGGGAACTGAGTCCGGCGGTCATATCGGAGCCGCCACCACCATGACGCTGGTGCCCCAGGTGGTAGATGCGGTACAGATTCCCGTGATCGCCGCCGGAGGCATTGCCGACGGAAGAGGATTTGCGGCGGCAATGATGCTGGGAGCGGAGGCCGTACAGATGGGCACGCGCTTTATCGTAGCCAAAGAGTCCATAGTGCATGAGAACTACAAGAAAAAAGTCATTGACGCCAGAGACATTGACTCTGAGGTGACGGGCATGAGCCACGGACATCCCGTGAGACAGCTGCGCAATCAAATGACCAGAGAGTATCTGAAAAAAGAGAAGGCGGGTGCGCCCTTTGAGGAGCTTGAGCAGCTGACTCTGGGAGCGCTGCGAAAGGCCGTAGTGGAGGGCGACGCAGTGAACGGAACCCTGATGGCGGGCCAGATTGCCGGACTGGTGCACAGCGAACAGACCTGTGAGGAAATGATCCGGGAAATCATGGAGCAGGCCGAGAAACTTTTGAAACAATAAACGGCAGCATGGAGGAATAGAGATGAGCAGGACGGCATTTATTTTTCCCGGGCAGGGGGCTCAGTACTATGGTATGGGCAAGGATTTCTATGAAAAATATGAGGTAGCCAGGGAGGTCTATCAGCTGGCGGAGAAAGCCACCGGCCTGGATGTGGCGGCACTGTGTTTTGAGGAGGACGAACGTTTACATATCACGGAGTACACCCAGATCGCCATGTTGACCACGGAGGTGGCGATTTTAAAAGTGCTGCAGCAGATGGGCATCACGGCGGACTGCTGCGCGGGTCTGAGCCTGGGAGAGTACGGCGCGCTGGCGGCGGCTGAAGTCATGGAATTGGAAGATTTGTTTCGACTAATACGCAGCCGGGGTATTTTTATGCAGGAGGCCTATCCCACGGGAGGCGCCATGACGGCGGTGCTGGGGCTGGATGCTGATACCATACGGGAGATCTGCGAGCGCACGGAGGGGATCGTTTCCATCGCCAACGACAACTGTCCCGGCCAGATTGTGATTACGGGAGAGGAGAAAGCGGTTCAGGCTGCTGCGGCGCAGCTGGCGGAGGCGGGTGCAAAGCGCTGTGTGCCTCTGAAGGTCAGCGGTCCCTTCCACTCGTCCCTGCTTACGGGCGCCGGAGAAAAGCTGGCGGCGCAGTTGGCGAAGGTGGCAGTGCAGGACCCGGTTATTCCCTATCTGTGCAATGTGGAGGCCGCCCCTGTGACGGATGCGTCCCGGGTGAAAGAATTGCTGGCAAAGCAGGTGTCCGGTACTGTCAGGTGGCGCGAAACCATGGAGCGCATGCTGGCGGACGGCGTGGACACTTTCATTGAGATCGGCCCCGGAAAGACGTTGACCGGGTTCCTGCGCAAGATCAGCAGGGATGTGACAGTGTACAATGTGGAAAAGGTAGAGGACCTGGAAAAGCTTAACGTTAGTCAGTATAAGTGACAGGCTGACAAGGAACAGGTAATGTATGAGGATGCGAGGAGAGACAGATGGCAGAGACAGATAAAAACCCACTGACCGGTGAAGGTGAGCTGGCTGGCAGGATCGCGCTGGTCACCGGGGCCAGTCGGGGAATCGGCCGGGGCATAGCCAAGAAACTGGCGTCCCTGGGCGCCACGGTACTGGTCAATTACAACGGCTCGGAGGAGAAGGCCAGAGCGGTGGCGGCGGAGATTGTCAGCGATGGCGGCCAGGCGCAGTGCGTGGGCTGCGACGTGTCGGATTTTGCGGCCTGCGGCAGCATGATAGAAGAGATTATCAAAGAATACGGCAGGGTGGACATACTGGTGAACAATGCGGGCGTGACCAGAGACAATCTGATCATGCGGATGTCCGAGGAGGATTACGACAGGGTATTGGACACTAACTTAAAGGGTGCGTTTAACACCATACGTCACCTGTCCAAGCACTTTTTGAAACAGCGCAGCGGCAAGATCGTGAATATTTCCTCTGTCTCCGGTGTGTTGGGCAATGCGGGCCAGGCCAACTACAGCGCCTCCAAGGCGGGACTGATCGGACTGACCAAGAGCGTTGCCAGAGAGCTGGCGTCCCGGGGAGTATGCGTCAATGCGGTGGCTCCCGGATTTATCGACACGGAAATGACACAGGCGTTGTCTGAAAAGGCCAGGGAGGCCGGTGTGGCCGCCGTGCCCATGGGTAAAATGGGCAGCGTGGAGGACATTGCGGAGACAGTGGCATTTTTGGCGGGAGACAGGTCGAACTATATCACAGGTCAGGTAATCTGTGTGGATGGAGGTATGGCGATATGAGCAGACGAGTGGTAGTGACCGGTATGGGCGCAGTGACGCCTATCGGCATCGGTGTAAAGGCGTTCTGGGAGGGAATCACACAGGAAAAGATCGGTTTTGCCCCCATCACCAGATTTGACGCCTCGGATTACAAGTGCAGACTGGCGGCGGAGGTCAAGGACTTTCAGCCGGAAAATTACATGGACAAAAAATCTGCCAGACGCATGGAGTTGTTCTGCCAGTTTGCGGTGGCGGCAGCAGGAGAGGCCATACAGGACGCAGGGCTTGACATGGAGAAGGAGGACGCCTACAGGGTGGGCTGCAGCATTGGCAGCGGCATCGGCAGCCTGCAGGCCATTGAGAGAGAGTACGGAAGACTCGTAGAAAAAGGTCCCTCCAGAGTTGCCCCCCTGTTTGTGCCCCTGATGATCTCCAATATGGCGGCGGGCAATGTGAGCATTGCTTTCGGTTTAAAGGGTAAGAGCCTGAATGTGGTGACTGCATGCGCCACGGGAACCAACTCCATCGGAGAGGCGTTTCGTGCCATTCAGTACGGCGAGGCGGACGTGATGGTGTCCGGCGGCACAGAGGGGGCCGTCACTCCCATCGGCATTGCCGGTTTCTCGTCTTTGACGGCGCTGTCCGACAGCACAGACCCCGCCAGATGTTCCATTCCCTTTGACAAGGAGAGAAACGGGTTTGTCATGGGCGAAGGCGCGGGAGTCGTAATTCTGGAGGAATTGGAACATGCCAGAAAGAGAGGCGCTCATATCTATGCGGAAGTGTTGGGCTACGGCTGCTCCTCGGACGCCTACCATATCACTTCTCCCGCGGAGGATGGCAGCGGCGCGGCCAGAGCTATGACCAATGCGCTGGAGGACGGCAAGGTGGCTCCGGAGCAGGTGACATATATCAATGCCCACGGCACCGGTACACATCACAATGACCTGTTCGAGACCCGGGCCATCAAACTGACTTTTGGAGAGCACGCTAGGAATTTGAAGATCAACTCTACGAAATCCATGGTGGGACATTTGCTGGGCGCTGCAGGCGCAGTGGAATTCATTGCCTGCGTCAAGGAGCTGGAGGAAGGCTTTATCCACAGGACCGTGGGACTTCAGGAGAGCGAGGAGGAGCTGGACCTGAATTATTGCCGGGAGAGCTATCGGGAGGAGGTTCCCTACGCCCTCAGCAACTCGCTGGGATTTGGCGGACATAATGCCAGCATCTTGATAGGGAAACTACGGGACTCTAAACAGTAGTTTCCCGGACAACGCACTGATAAATGTCTGGAGGCTTAAAGCGGCCAGACATTTATCACTGACCTGTGTGTTGGTAGGGAAACTACGGGACTCTAATAAGGAGGTATAAAATGTCGCTGTATACTGCACAGGAAATCATGGATATCATTCCCCACAGGTATCCCTTTCTGCTGATCGACACCATCGAGGAGCTGGAACCGGGAGTGCGGGCGTTAGGAAAAAAAAGTGTCAGCGTAAACGAGCCTTTTTTTCAGGGACATTTTCCGGGCAATCCGGTGATGCCGGGAGTGCTGATCGTGGAGGCGCTGGCCCAGGTGGGCGCGGTGGCAATGTTGTCCCAGCCGGATTTTCGGGGGCGCACCGCCTATTTTGCGGGAATCGATAAGGCGAGATTTCGCCGGAAAGTGGTTCCGGGAGATGTATTGCTGCTCGAGACGGAGATAATAAAGGTAAAAGGCCCCGTGGGCGTGGGCCGGGCAGTGGCCAAGGTGGACGGCCAGGTGGCCGCGCAGGCGGAACTTACTTTTTCCATCGCATAAAACAGCAAGTTCCCGCACAGCGCACTTGCGGAACTTAAAATATGAGGGTGTTTATATGAATTTAGATCCGTTAAAACAAAAACGAGCCGACTATTTTGCAAAAAAGCTCAGCAAACTCAACGCATCCCTGGCGGCCTCCAAGGCCCGCAGCACAGTGCCGGAGGACGCAGGCGCCGGTGTAGGTGAAAGCAGCCCGGTCCAGACGCCGGACAATTATATGATACGCTGTCCCAAATGCGGCAAACAGGTAAACCGGGAACGTGTGGTAAAGAGAAAATATATCTGTTATGAATGTGAAGGATATTTTCGGGTCAGGGTGCCCAACCGTATCCGTATGGTGGCGGACCCTCACACCTTTGAGCCTTGGTTTGCGGAGCTGCCCGCACAGAATCCCCTGTCCTATGAGGGGTATGAGGAAAAGCTGGCCCAGGCCAGGGAGAAAACCGGCCTGGATGAGGCGGTGACGGTGGGAAGATGTAAGGTGTTCGGCGAAGATATTGTGCTGGGTGTCTGTGACTCTCGTTTTCTGATGTCCAGTATGGGACACGTTGTGGGAGAAAAGATAACTGCCGCCATCGAACGGGCCATTGAGTACAGGCTGCCGGTGTTTTTGTTCTGCTGCTCCGGCGGAGCCAGAATGCAGGAGGGAATCGTGTCTTTGATGCAGATGGCTAAGACCTCCGCCGCCGTACAAAAGCTGGGCGAGGCTGGGCTTTTGTACTGTACCATTCTGACGGACCCCACCACAGGGGGCGTCACAGCCAGCTTTGCCATGCTGGGCGACGTGATCATGGCGGAGCCGGGAGCGCTGGTGGGCTTTGCAGGTCCCAGAGTTATAAAACAGACCATTGGACAGGAACTGCCGGAGGGCTTTCAGACGGCGGAGTTTCTGGTGGAGCATGGTATTATAGACGGCATTGTAAAGAGGGAGACTCTGAAGAAAACCATCTATTTCCTGATAAAGGCGCATCAGAGTAAAGAAAAGCAATATGCGGAATTTACCCCCGGAAAGGACAGCCATTTCGTGCTCAGTGAGATTCTCAAAGAGCAGTCCTTTAAGGTACAGCCCCTGAACGCCTGGGAGAAGGTCAAGGCGGTCCGAAAGGTGGAGCGGCCTCAGGCATGCGATTACATGGAGCATATATTTGATTTCTTTGTGGAGTCCCATGGGGACAGAGCTTTTCGGGACGATCCCGCCATTGTGGGCGGTCTGGCC
Source organism: uncultured Acetatifactor sp. (assembly GCA_964383805.1). Taxonomy (GTDB): domain Bacteria; phylum Bacillota; class Clostridia; order Lachnospirales; family Lachnospiraceae; genus Acetatifactor. The sequence continues at coordinate 7,344 of CAYLIM010000036.1, read as the reverse complement.
TTTCTGGACGGGCAGCCGGTGACGGTGATAGCGGAGCACAAGGGCAAGGATATCAAGGAGTGCCAGAGACGGAATTTTGGCATGCCCATGCCGGAGGGCTATCGCAAGGCTTTACGGCTGATGAAACAGGCGGAGAAATTTAACAGGCCCATTATCAGCTTTGTCAATACCGCCGGGGCTTTCTGCGGCATTGAGGCGGAGGAGAGAGGACAGGGCGAGGCCATCGCCAGAAACCTGAGAGAGATGGCGGCGCTGAAGGTGCCTGTGCTGTGTATTTTTATCGGAGAGGGCGGCAGCGGCGGCGCGCTGGCCACAGCGGTGGGCAACGAGGTGTGGATGCTGGAGAACGCCACCTATTCCATCCTGTCCCCTGAGGGCTTTGCCTCCATTCTGTGGAAAGACGCCTCCAGAGCCAGAGAGGCCAGCGAGGTAATGCATATCACGGCTCAGGATTTAAAGCAGCTGCAGGTTATTGAGAGGATCATTCCCGAATTTGGCGGGGCGGACAGCACTACAGTGGCAGCCATAGGCGGCTACATGAAAGAGCAGATTATGGACTTTTTGAAACGCTGTCAGGGAATGAGCGGCGAGGAGCTGGCGGCCCAGCGATATGAGCGGTTCCGCAAATTTTAGGGGGTGAGAGTATGTCAGTTAAAATAATCGGAACGGGGAGTGCCCTTCCTGAGAAAATAGTGACGAATGACGACCTTACACAGTTGGTGGACACCTCTGACGAGTGGATCAAGGAGCGTACCGGTATTGGCAGCAGGCGGATCTCCACGGGTGAGACCGTGGCGTCCCTGGCGGCCCAGGCCTGTGAAAAAGCGCTGGAAAACGCTGGCCGGATGGCCGCTCAGGTACAGCTATTGCTGGTGGCCACCGCTGCGCCGGAAGTGGGGATTCCCTGCGCAGCCTGCCAGGTGCAGAGTCTGCTGGGCGCTGCGGATGCAGTGGCCTTTGATCTGAACGCGGCCTGCGCCGGATTTTTGTTTGCCCTGAATACGGCCTACGCCTATATCGAGGCGGGAATCTATGAAAACGCTTTGGTTGTGGGCAGCGAAGTGTTGTCCAAGATAGTTGACTGGACCGACAGGGGTACTTGCGTCCTGTTTGGCGACGGAGCCGGAGCTGTGCTGGTGGAGCGCAGCGAGCAGCCGGGTATCCTGGGGTTTGTGCAGCACTCCGATGGCACAAAGGGCGAAGTGCTCAAATGCGGCAGCAGGCAGCTCAAGAATCCCTATATCTCTTTGACTTTTGACTCTCCTTTTGTTAAAATGGACGGCAGGGAAGTGTTTGCTTTTGCCGTGCGCCAGGTTCCGTCCTGTATTCAGGAGGTACTGCAGCAGACCCGGCTTGACGCCGGGGATGTGGACCTGTATGTGCTGCACCAGGCCAACAGGCGCATTGTGGAGGGAATCGCCAAGCGTCTGGCCGTGGAGATGGATAAATTTCCCATGAATCTTGACAGGGTGGGCAATATGTCCTCCGCCGCCATTCCCGTGCTTTTGGATGAACTGAACCGGGAGGGACGGCTGCAGGAGGGCATGACGCTGGTACTGTCGGGATTCGGCGCGGGGCTGACCTACGGAGCCTGTGTGCTGCGTTGGTAATGACGCGTAAAGAGAACGGAAGAAAGGGGGCGCGAGATGGCACCGGACAGAAAACGTTCTATGAACGAAATGCTGGTGAATCTGTTTAACCACGTGATGGATATGGAAGGCGATGCGGTCATCACGGAGGAATACAAGGACATCACTAACAATGACATGCATATCATAGAGGCCATCGGAATCGAGACTCCCAGAAATATGTCTGTGATCGCCCAAAGGCTTCATGTCACGGTAAGTACTCTGACAATCAATATGAACGGCCTGGAGAAAAAAGGCTATATCTGCAGACAGCGGAGCGAGAAAGACAAACGGGTGGTGTATGTGACTTTGACAGACAAGGGGCGAAAGGCATTTTATCATCACCGGGATTTCCATAAAAAGATGATTAAGGCCCTTGTGAAAAATCTCAATGAACAGGAGATGGAGATTCTGTATCGTTGCCTTGAGAATCTGAACAGCTTTTTTGAATCGGGAACTTAGTGTGTCAGCACACTAGGACAAATAGTGACAGACCACAGTTCGCAGTATAACCTCAAATAGCAAAAAAGACTGGAAAAAAAGAAAAAAACATAGTATGATGAGATAAACAACTATTGTTTTATACTGACTAATGTTAAGAGTGAGTATATGAAGAAAGTTTTCAGGGATAAGAGGTTATAGGCTTGTTAAATTTAAGGTTTAAATGGGTTGTGGCCATGAATGGTCTGTATGCGTTGTTTACGATCCCGATGGCAAACCATGTGATCAATCACAAGGAAAAGTATTCGGCGGCGCAGCGGTTTCGGCTTGCGTACCGGATGATCAATCATATGCGTAGATGCAGCCGCACGGCCACCAGAGTGTATGGGCTGGAAAACATCCCCAGAGAGCCAAGCTGCATTTTTTACTCCAACCATCAGGGCAAATATGATGCGCTGGGAATTCTGTTGGCGCTGAACAGACCCTGTGGTGTGCTCTGGGAGAAAAAGCAGGCTAATCGTCTGCTGAGCAAGCAGGTGTGCGGGCTTTTGGAAGGCGTGGATATCGATCTGACAGACATGCGGGACAAGGTGCGAAGTATTCATAAGGTCACGGAGGCTGTGAAGGACGGAAGGAATTTCCTGATTTTCCCGGAGGGCGGCTACACCAACAATCACAATGAACTGCAGCAGTTCCAGAGCGGGTGCTTTAGCTGCAGCCTGCGGAGCAAAGGGCCGGTGGTGCCTGTGGTGATTTATGATTCCTACAAGGCGATGAACAGCAATACCTTTGAAAAGGTGATAACTCAGGTACATTTTTTGAAGGCGATTTTTTATGAGGAATACGGCAGCCTGACCAAGCAGCAGCTGGCAGACCTGGTAAAAAGCCGTATAGCAGAGAAACTGGAGGAGATTAAGACGGGTCTGTATAAGGACCGGAAACCAGATTTGATAATAGGAAGAGCGTAAAAGGAATCCGTTAGGATTCCTTTTTTGCCTTATACCGAATTACTCCAGATATTGCCCCAGTAAGGTCACATCCGCCTCCATGGAGCAATCTATCACACCGTTCCCCATAAGCTCGTCATTGTCGATTATCGACATCAGGATATACTGTGACAACAGGGATTTCAGATTTAACATATCCCCCTCCAAGGTCTTAAAATATACATTTCCCTCGCATTTTCGCACATCTTCCAGAAAAGTTTCCACATTGATATTCTTTTTGATTTTCATTATATTCAACCTCACAGCATGACATATATTTTAATTGTGCAGGCAATATACCTTCTGCCTAATATGTAGAATATCATATTCCATCCGGCTTGTCTATGTTTTTCAGATCAACTCCCCCTGTTCCCGCATTTTGGTCAGCACGCAGCCGAATTTGATCCACTTGTCCATCTCCTCCGCATTATTGCAGTCTATCTCAAAGGTCACGCCATATTCGTTGAGCGGCTCCAGCCGCGCGGGGCTGCCATGCCGAAACTTGCGCAGATAGGCTCGACCGCTCTCCCTGTTGACAAAAATAGCGGTATCTCCTTCCCGGGGCGGGCGCTTGCAGATCAGTAAAATATCTCCCTCGTGATAGATGGGCTGCAGATGATGAGAGGTAATCATGACTCCACAGTGCAGATTCTGGCCAAATCTGCGTATATAGGACGATGCATTAACCTTAATGAAATTGGCGGAATCCAGAATCATTCCATCCTCCAGGCTGCCGGTAGGCACAATCACGCTGATGTACTCCTCCGCCTCTGTCTCCTTTTGCTGGAAATCCTGTTCAAATTGAATGATGTCACTCACAAAAGCTTTTTGAGCGGGCGTAAGGCTCCTGAGCCTCTGAAAAAGTTTCAGATCGGAATTTTCCTCGCCGCAGAGTTCAAAGATAAACTTGCCTGTGTACTTGTAAAGCTGATAAGCAGAATAAAGATCTATTTTGCTGGTCTCTCCGGCTACGATTTTCTTGTAGCCCGAGGTGGATATTCCCATCCGCTTAGCCATCTGGGGCTGGGTATAGCCGCGCCGTACCCTTTCCTTTTCCATGCTGAGAATATAGTTGTCTGTAACCTCCTGCCTGCTCATAAACATTGTGTTCGCCTCCTACCCTTTCTCTGTGTAAAAACCGCCATCGAGATGTTTCTTATCTATATAATATATTAATTGAAGAGAAAATGCAATAATATAAATAATTTTTATGTATAAAAATACTATTTATATAGGAACGGCATAATATATCATTTATGAAAATAGACAAAAAATGTTTATTTTCGCGCTGAGAATGGGCATTATTCATAAAATACCATTTGAAACTGCTGGCAAAAAATGTTATAATTCTTATACTAAAATCATGCCCGAGGATAAATAAAGTTATTGGTGCGGGAGGTGTGCGTATGACACATAAAGAAAAAGCGATAGAACTCCTGAAAAAGAAATATCATTGCTCTCAGGCGCTATTGGGGGCATTTGCGGGAGATTTTGGATTGGATATGAAGACGGCATTCAAAATCAGCACCTGTTTTGGAGGCGGTATGCGGCAGGGGACGACCTGTGGCTGTATTACCGGCGGTCTGTTGGTGCTGGGACTTGCCTTTGGTTTCACTGATCCGCAGGATAAGGAGCTGGAGACCTACGGCAACCGCAAGACGGAAGAGTACATACGAGCCTTTCAGGAGAAAATGCAGGGTGATGTATTCTGCAGAGATATTCTGGGCAAGGACATTTCCAAGCCGGAGGAGATGGCAATCATCCGTCAGGAGGGACTGATTTTGCAAAAATGCCCCCGCGCGTTTTCAGCCAGCATAGAGATTCTGGAGAAAATGCTGGCGGAATATACGGGCGAGCTGCTGAATGTAGATATGGAGGATATAAATATTTCCGAGGACGAGGAGCTCAAGGCCATGCTTAAAAACATGAGCCGCAGACAGCGTTTCCGCCGCCATGTGCGGAATCTGCTGAATGAAACCCGGCAGCATGTGGCCTTTATTCAGTTTGACATTCGGCGGTTCAAGATCATCAATGATCTGTACGGCGAACAGTTCGGCGACGAGGTGCTGTACTGGGTTCGGGAAAAGCTGAAGGGTTTCTGCAATGAGAGGCAGTATTTTGTAAACCTGCGAAGCGATGTGTTTCAGATTGTGACGGAATACAATGAAGAGTCAGAGCTGTATGATCTGATCGGCAGGCTGGAACAGGAATTGGGAATTTACAAGGCTGTGAAACTGCAATACTCCAGCGGTGTGTACCTGGTGGAGGATGTGAACATGGAACTGCGCCAGATGGAGGATCGAGCGGGCATGGCCCGCAAGGCAGCCAAGAACAGCCTGTTGTCCGAGGTGGTGTTTTATCAGGAGCAGTTTAAGGCCTCGCTGTACAATCGAAAATTTGTGGAGGACAATATCGACGCCGCTATCAAGGAAGGACAGCTGCAGATGTATCTGCAGCCTAAATACAGCATTTCCCAGAACAGAATTATAGGCGCGGAAGCGCTGGTGCGCTGGCGTCATCCCAAGAGAGGCATGATCTTCCCCGCAGAGTTCCTACCCGTGATAGAGGAGGATGGATTTATCACCAAGGTGGACTATTATATGTGGCGGAAAGCTGCGGAGTTTTTGCAAAAGTGCAAGGAGGTGGGGATCGAGGACTGCCCCGTTTCGGCGAATTTGTCCCGGCGGCACCTGCAGGACCGGGAGTTTATACGGGTATTGGAGCGCATTGTGGAGGAAAATGGAATCTGCAAGCAGCTGCTGGAGCTGGAAATCACCGAGACCATGGAGGAGCATGTGAGCCAGGCGGCCAGGGAAATAAAGGATCAGGGCTTTAAGCTGTTAATGGATGATTTCGGCAGTGGCTATTCCTCCCTGAACATCCTGTTGGAGACGCCCTTTGATGTGTTGAAACTGGACAGGAAGTTTATGGAGAACATGATGGTATCCGACAAGGGCAGGCTGATACTGGAGCACATCATCACTATGGCGGATCAGTTGAAACTGGGATTGATTGCAGAAGGCGTGGAGACCAGAGAGCAGGTGGATATGCTCAAACAAATGGGCTGCGATCAGGTACAGGGCTACTATTATGCCAAGCCCATGCCGGAAGATGAGTTTTATAAACTTCTGCTGGAAAATCGTAGTGAGGACTGTGTCCAGGGGGACTAGGTCTCACATAGGGCATGGAATTACAGGAAAAAAATATCTTGCAATTCCATGCCTTATATGCTATTATCCTATCAGAGCATATATTTCTTTTCACTTTTGATAAAGCAAATCACTTTTCAAGATATCGGAAAATCTATGCTTTAAATCCAAACTACTACAATTGAAAAAGCAGGAGATTTTCGGTATATGGCATAATTGTGTCATAAGCTTTATCCGTCATCTCCTGCGTGCTGGGAGGTGCAAATGAGCAGAAAAGAAACACAGGCAAAGGATCTGGTGGAAAAGGACTTTGTGGCCTTTCCGGATGTAGCGGCGGATGTGGTCAACGCTTTATTATATGACGGAGAACACATTGTCAGCGCCACGGAGCTTTTATCGGCGCCGACGGAAACGCTATATTCCGGAAACAGTGACAAAAAGCTCCGCAATCAGTATGAGGATCTGGCCAAGTATGAGATGCGGGAAGGGCAGATACAAACGATGTATCTGTTTGCCAACCAGACCGTGCCGGACAGTCGAATGATTCTGCGCAAGGCCGGGTACATGGGAGGCGCATACAGGGAGCAGTATGAGGAAAAGATATCCAGTTCCTGCCCCGTGATAGAGCTGGTGCTCTACTGGGGAGAGAAGCGCTGGCGTGGAGCACGCAGTATCCGCCAGCTGTTTTCTGAACGTAATCTATCACCCCAAGTATGGCAGTACATAGATGACATGCATCTTCATGTATGGGAGATGCGGCATCTGCCGCAGGAAATCAGAGAAAGATTTGGAAGTGACATGAGGATTGTACTGGACTATCTGGCGGAGGGAGACGGCTATCGCTCCGACAGGCCGGTAGTTCATAAGGGTGCATTGATTAGGATGATAAGGGTGCTCTCGGGGGACTGTGATGTGGAGGATATAGCGGAGCAGTTGGAAGAGCTGAGTATCAAAGAGGAGGATGAGATAACCGTGTGTGAATTGTTTGAGCAGTATGAGAGAAAAGGCCGTAATGAGGGAATCCGCGAAGGCCGCAGTGAAGGAATCCGCGAGGGCCGTAGAGAAGGAATCCGCGAAGGAATTGGCTAAAATGTACCCTATAAAGTAGACACGATAAGAAGAAGGGAACCCTAAAAATGG
>CAYLIM010000035.1:0-30813 GCA_964383805.1 uncultured Acetatifactor sp. | reverse complement strand
CTTGAAAAATGTGTACAGCGGCAACCTATCAGACAAAGGATTTCTATTTTGGACGCACTTTGGATTACGAATTTTCCTACGGCGAGGAGGTGGTGATAACTCCCCGCAATTTTCCTTTGGATTTTCGCTTTCAAAACCCTATGGAGAGCCACTATGCCATGATCGGCATGGCCCATGTGGCGGGGGGCTGTCCTCTGTATTATGAGGCTGTGAACGAGAAGGGCTTGGGGATGGCCGGGCTGAATTTTGTGGGAAATGCCAAGTATCGCCCGGAGGAGGCGGGACGGGATAATGTCGCCACTTTTGAATTCATTCCCTGGATTCTGGGTAGGTGCGCCACGGTGCGGGAGGCAAGGGTCTTGCTTGAGCGGATCAACCTGACGGACACGGCCTTTGACGAGAAACTCCCCCCGGCCCAGCTGCATTGGCTGATTGCCGACCGCAGTGAGTCCATAACGGTGGAATCCGTGGAGGAGGGCGTCAGAGTCTATGATAACCCGGTGGGGGTACTGACCAACAATCCGCCCTTTGACGAGCAGCTGTTTGCGCTGAACAACTATATGCATTTGTCGCCCAAAGCGCCGCGGAATCTCTTTTCGGACAAGCTGAAACTGCAGTGCTACAGCCGGGGCATGGGCGCTCTGGGACTGCCGGGGGATCTTTCCTCCCAATCCCGCTTTGTCAGAGTGGCTTTTGTGAAGATGAATTCTGTCTCCGGCGACAGTGAGGAGGAGAGCGTCAGCCAGTTCTTTCACATTCTGGGGTCGGTGGACCAGCAGAGGGGGTGCTGCGAGTTGGAAGACGGAAAATATGAAATCACCATCTATACCAGCTGCTGCAATGTGGACAAGGGGATATTTTATTACACCTCGTATGACAATCACCAGATTACGGCGGTGGACATGAGACTGGAAAATCTGGACAGCGCGGAACTGATTCAATACCCCATGCTTCAGGAGGGACAGATCCGGGTGCAGAACGGGAGGTAATATGCCGGGCAAAACCGGCGGTTGAATGAGACGACTTCTTATCCTTTGACGCAGGGAGGATTATCCGTTATGCTTATCTCAGACAGAGAAATGCACGCAGGAGCGTCCCCGGGGCGGAAAGGAGTCTATATGGAATATCACAGAATTGTAATGGGAAAAAGAATCTGTTCGCTGAGAATGGCAAAGGGGATGACCCAGGAGCAGCTGGCGTCGGTACTGTGTGTGAGTACTGCGGCGGTATCCAAATGGGAGAGGAATCTGGCGCTCCCCAATGTGGAACTGTTGTGGCTGCTGGCAGACTATTTTGGCTGTACGATAGACGAGCTGGTGGGACGCAGGGAGGAACAGCTTAAGAAGATGGGCGTATATGATGAGGAGCATCTCCGCCTCATGGTCATAGCGGACGATTTGCTGCGCTGCAGCGAGGTCAGCAGGCAGGAGGGCCTTCTCGCCCTGGAGGAGCTGACTGCGGAATTTCAGGGAGACAGCGAGTTTCTGCCCTTTGCCATCCGATTTATTCTGCAGGCGTTCATGAAAGAAATGCCTGTGGACAGGGTTGTGGAGCTGCTCAATAACTATGCCACAACCCTGCCGAAGGAACAGAGCGAAGGTTCCATGGTCGTGGCTGCTCTGGCCGCCATTGTCTCCGGGGAACCTGCGGAATGGATAAAGGAGATCATTGCCTCCTATGTGGGCATGAACTACTGGGAGAAGATAGTGGGTGACAGAGCCGTGCACTGTATGCGTGAGGAGGTGCTGGAGCGCTATCGGGATAAGAAACAATATTCTGCGGCCACGGACCTATTGGAAAGCTTTACAGAGCTGGGGGATTTTGAGTTACAGACGATATTGCGTAATCTGGATCAAGATATCTTTACGGTGGCCATGTGCGGTGCTTCGGGAGCTGTGGTAGTCGCGTTTATGGCGAATCTGTCCGATCGCCTGCTGGCCTTTATCAGTGAGGATATTGACAGATGGGATGGGACAGAGGAGGAGATTGTGGCGGCGCAGAGACAAGTGCTGGAAATCAGGAATCGCTGCTGCTAAGTGGTTGTATCGGTTGACTTGTATCATAAGACATAAAGAGGATAGCGAATGCAAAATAGCCTGATGTCAAAACTGATCAGGAGCCTGAAGATTGCCCTGGCGGCTCTGCTGGCCATCGTCCTGGCGCAGGAGCTGGGGCTGCAGTATCCCACCACGGCGGGGATCATCACTATACTCAGCATTCAGAGCACCAAGCTGGAGACTCTTAAGACTGCGGGAAAGAGGGCGCTGGCTTTTCTTTGTGCGCTGATGCTGGCGGGGGCTTGTTATGGGCTGATGGGCTATACAGTGTGGGCCTTTGGGAGCTATCTGTTTCTGTTTATTCTGCTGTGTCTGGTCATGAGATGGCAGGAGGCTATCGCCATGGACTCCGTGTTGGTCAGCCATTTCCTGGGTCAGGAGCGCTTTTTTCCCCAGCTGGGCAACGAGGCGCTGTTGTTTGCGGTGGGTGCGGGCTTTGGAATTCTGGTAAACTTACATCTGCGCAGCCGCAGGGAGCAGTTCACGGAGTTTTCCGACCGGGTGGACGGACAGATCAAGGAGATTTTGGGAGATATGGCTCTGTGGCTGGTGCAGGAGGATAAGTCCGGCTATGGGGAGCACGGCTTTGATCTGCTGAATAAAGCATTGCAGCAGGCGGAGGATTGTGCGGTGGCCAACTATGGCAACGCTCCCTTTTCCAGAGACACCTATGAACTGGACTATGTGAGGATGCGTCAGCAGCAGGCGGTGATTCTGCGGGCGGTCTATGACAATATCAGGGGAATCACCTATCTGCCCCGGCAGGCGGAGCAGGTGGCGGAGCTGCTTGGGCAGATCAGGCAGGAATACCACCGCTATAACAATGTGGAGGGGCTGCTCGCGCGGATGGGAGGGCTGCTGGCGGACATGCAGACCCAGCCTCTGCCTCAAAGCCGGGAGGAATTCGAGGCCCGGGCGGTGCTGTTCTATATCCTCAAGCAGATGGAAGAACTGCTGGAGGTCAAGAAACAATTTATCAGGGCACGTCAGTCGGAGCAAATGGTCTGAGGGTAAGGCTTGCGATATGCAGGAATGAGGAAAGTATGAAACAGAACTACAGATTTATCATTATGTATGACGGCAGCAGATACTATGGATGGCAGCGGCAGCCGGACCACGACACGATTCAGGGTAAGGTGGAGAGCGTGCTGGAGCGGCTGTGCGGTGAGCCGGTGGAGGTTATCGGCGCAGGCCGCACGGACGCCGGCGTTCATGCCCGGAATATGGTGGCCAATGCGGTGCTGGACGTGTCCCTTGCCCCGGAGGAGATCAGAGATTATCTGAACCGTTATCTGCCGGAGGACATCGGGATCAGGGAAGTGAAGATGGCGGGTCCGCGGTTTCACGCCAGATACAACGCCACCGGGAAAACCTATTGCTATACCTGTTTTGACGGATCTGTCAAACCGGTTTTTGACCGAAAATATGTGTATGTGCTGGAGGAATCCCCGGATATAGGGGCTATGCTGGAGGCTGCAGAGCTGCTGAAGGGAGAGCACGATTTCCGCAATTTCTGTATGAATCCCCGGATGAAAAAGTCCACAGTGCGCAGGGTCGATCAGATATACATAGAGCGGGAAGGGGAGTATATCCGATTTACGTTCCATGGCACTGGTTTTCTGCAGAACATGGTGCGGATCATGGTGGGTACTCTGCTGGAGGTGGGCTGGGGACGCATGAGTCTTCAGCAGGTGAGGGAGGTATTGCAGACTGAGGAGCGACAGAAGGCCGGTCCCACGGCTCCGGCGCAGGGGCTGTGTCTGCTGCGGGTAGACTATGAATGATTATACTCACGGCCGAGTATAAGAGGGGGGTATGAAATGTTGCAGGATTTTATGGCACAGTATCGGAATAAACTGCGCTCGCCCCAGGATGCGGCGGCGGTGGTGAAAAGCGGAGACTGGGTGGATTATACCAGCTGTCTGGGAAAACCGGTGCTGCTGGATCAGGCCCTGGCACAGCGCCGGGACGAACTCTGGGATGTGAAGGTGCGGGGCAACCTGATAGACGGTCCCATCCATGTGGCGGAGTGCGATGAGAGTCAGGAGCATTTTACCTATCACAGCTGGCACTGTTCCTCCTATGAGAGGGGGCTTTGCGACAGAGGGCTGTGCTATTATATCCCCATGGTGTTCCACAACAATGCGGCCTATTACGAATTTTTTCTGGATGTGAACGTGGTTATGGTCAGCGTGTCTCCCATGGACAAGCACGGCTATTTCAATTTCTCGGTCAACACAGGGGTGGCGGCGCCCATCGCCCGAATGGCGGATATTGTGATTGTGGAGGTCAACGAACATATGCCCAAGATACACGGCGGCTACGACGAGTGTATCCATATTTCCGAGGTGGACTATATTGTGGAGGGGCCTCATGCGCCCTTTGAAAGCAGCAGGGCTTTTGTGCCCAGGGAGGTGGACCGGCAGATTGCAGGACACATTATCCCTTACATCGTGGACGGCGCAACCCTGCAGCTTGGTATTGGCAGTATGCCCAACGCATTGGGGGAGCTGATCGCCCAGTCGGACTTAAAGGACCTGGGTATGCATACAGAGCTTTGTTCCGACGCATACCTCAGCATGTACCGGGCGGGCAAGCTGACAAACCGGAAAAAGAATATTGACAGGGGAAAAGGCGTCTTTGGCTGCGCGCTGGGCAGCCTGGAGCTGTATCAGTGGCTGGATGACAATCACGGCATTGCCGCCTATCCTTTGGAGTATGTGAACCGCCCCAGCGTGATCGCCCAGATTGACAATATGGTGTCCATCAACAGCTGTGTGGCGGTGGATCTCTACGGTCAGGTGGCGGCGGAGAGCGCCGGGGCCAGGCAGATCAGCGGCACGGGAGGACAGCTGGACTTCCTGATTGGCGCCTCTGCTTCCCGGGGAGGAAAAGCCTTTATCTGCATGAGCGCTGTACATACGGATCGGCATGGGGGCAAACATTCCCGGATCAAGCCTCAGTTTGACGGGGATATCATTACCTCTCCCCGCAGTCAGGTGTATTTTCTGGCCACAGAGTACGGCGTCATCAATCTGGAGGGCCGTTCCACCTGGGAGCGGGCGGAGGCATTGATTTCCATTGCCCACCCGGACTTTCGGGATATGCTGATTAGGGAGGCCCAGGAGAGAAAAATATGGAGGCGGTCCAATAAAAGATAGAAAAAATTTCTGGGCCTGCGCCGGTCATCAGCCTGGTGAAAAATAGGAAAAGCCGAAGAGAACGGGTATACAAGAAGAGAAAAATATTATATAATGAGTGAGATAAACGAAAGGAAAGTCAGAGGTATAAAGGGGGATTTGCCATGGCGGACAAGAGAAAGCATATCGTGGCAGCGGTGGGATTGCTGGTGCTGTTCGTGGGATTGCTGGCGCTGGCCACAGTCTTTGATCTGCAGGTGAGTTTTGCTTTGGCGGCTCCCAATCTGGCGGAGGGAAGATATTTTTCCACCAGCTTTCTCTGTAATCTGGTGGAAGTAGTGGCCATGGCGCCCATATGGGGCTTTGCAACCTTTGCGGCCTGTATTTTAACGGTCTTTTTTCACCACAGGACCGGGGCGGCCAGATATTTGAGGATTCTGTTCTTTGGACTGTCCGTATTTACGGGGGCGTCCCTCCTGCGTGACATGATGAAATATCTGCTGCAGATTCTGGACAGAGAGACAGTTATGGAGCAGATATGGTTTAAGGCATTGATGGCGGCATTTGGCCTGCTGGTCACAGTGCTGGTTCTCGCACTAGCGGGAAGGTGGATACAGGCTCACATGCGGCAGCTGCTGCCATTTGCTCTGGCTGTAGTCTGTTCCTGCTGCTGTTTTCTCTTTGTGGAGCTGATCAAGAATCCTGTGGGCAGAATGAGATTTCGGGCCATGCACTACATAGGGGACTATTCCTATTATACGCCATGGTATCGGGTGAGTGATGCCAGGGCGCAGTTGGGAAATCTGGGTTTTGACAGGGATTATTTTAAATCCTTTCCCTCCGGCCACACCTTTTCGGGTTCCATGGCCTGTCTGGCGATGCTGCTGCCGGATCTGTTCAAGAGCCTGCAGACCGGAAAGAGGAAGGCTTTGTCCTACGCGATTCCCATTGCCTATACGGTGACTGTAGCATTTTTCCGGGTGGCGGCGGGCGCCCATTTTCTCAGTGATGTGCTGGTTGGCGCAAGCATGGGATTTCTGGCGATCCAGTTTTTCAGATACCTTTTTCTGCACCGATTACGGGGAAAATTTGAGCAATAGCATACATTTTATATTTTTTTTATAAAATATATTTTCATATGGGGAATTTAGTGTTATACTGATGAGGGATACATAGGAAAAAATCTTTTTTCGGGGAATACAAAAGGTCTAAGTGAGGTAATTGTATGTCGGGGTTGATAAATTTAATGGAAGAAACGGTGTTGAACAAGATAGATCAGCTGTTACCCAACACGAATTACTGTAAGTGTGAAAGCTGCCGGATGGACATAGCCGCCTATGCGTTAAACCGTCTCCCACCGCAGTACGTACAGTCGATAAAAGGAAAGGTGCTGTATCGTTTTTCGTCAAGCCAGGTACAGAATGATATTGAGGTAACCGTAGCTGTGAGCAAGGCGATCGAAATCGTGGGCAAATCCCCGCACAAAAATACCAATGGCACTGAGGAGAACAGCCAGTAAATGCTGTTGTGTACAAATATGTTAAGAGCAGTCTGAGTGGAGGGCGTTATCCGGCGCCCTCTGTTTTTTTGTTGTGGAGGAAATAAGTATGTTTTCATATGTTCCTGTTGACAGGAGTATTTTTTTGAAATATAATAAAACAAATGTTGCAGAACGTATGTTGCAGAATATATCACAAGGAGGATTGTCATGCCGCCGAAAGCGAAATTTACGAGAGAGGAAATCATAGCCGCCGCGCTGGAGATGGTCAGAGAAAAGGGCTTTGACGCGCTGACCGCCCGGGCGTTGGGGGAGCGGCTGGGCAGCTCGGCCCGGCCGATATTTACTGTGTTTCATGGCATGGAGGAGGTACAGGAGGCGGTTCTGGCTGCTGCCAAGGCACGGTACAATGGCTATATCCAGACCGCGCTGGAGCAAAAGGACGGGGATGTGCCGCGCTTTAAGTGTGTGGGAGAGCAGTATATCCGTTTTGCCATCACTGAGCCAAAATTATTTCAGCTGCTCTTTATGAAGGAGCAGGAGGGAATTCCGAATTTTTTGAAGATATTGCCCATGATAGAGTCGAATTATGAGGATATTTTGGATTCCATAGAGCAGCAGTATGGTTTGGAGCGTGTCTTGGCTCTGCGGCTCTACCAACATTTGTGGGTATATACCCACGGCATTGCCTCCCTGTGTGCCACGGGGATGTGCAGCTTTACCGGGGAGGAGATCAGCGCAATGATGACAGAGGTATTTAAAAGTCTTATAAAGGAGATGAAGAGATGATAGAGCTTAAGGATATCAGAAAATCATATGGTCTGGGGGAGAGCAGGACGGAGGTGCTTAAGGGGATATCTGTTACAATCGGGGATGGCTCTTTCACGGTTATACTGGGAGCCTCCGGTTCAGGAAAATCCACGTTGTTGAATGTGGCCTCGGGGCTGGAGCGGCCGGATGACGGGAGGGTCCTCTACGATCAGGAGGATATCACAGAGTATTCGGAGGAGGAGCTGACGGCGTTTCGCAGGGACAAGGTTGGGTTTATCTTTCAGCAGTATTATCTGCTGCCAAATATGAATGTGGATAAAAATGTAAAGATGGGTGCGGACCTGGCAGGAAATAGAGAATACCGTGGACTGATTGAGGCCATGGGTCTTGGCGGAAAGCTGGACAAATATCCGGGTCAGCTCTCCGGCGGGGAGCAGCAGCGGGTGTCCGTGGCCAGGGCACTGGCAAAAAAGCCCAGGGTCTTGTTCCTGGATGAGCCGACGGGCGCTCTGGACGAAGAGACGGGGCGGCAGGTGCTGGATTACATATGCAGACTTCATCAGGAGCAGGGCTTTACTGTGGTGATGGTCACTCACAACCGGAATATCTCGGAGATGGCGGACACGGTCATTACAATGAACAGTGGCCGAGTATCGGAGATCTATTCCAATGATACTGTCAAAGACGCATATGAGATAGGATGGTGAGGTATATGGTAATCGGAATAAAGGACGGGGCAAAGCTGGCGGGTATCATGATAACCTCTTTCTGTGCGGTGTTGGTCTGTACGCTGTTTCTCAATTACAATATGGATATAGTGTCCATAGAGAATACTATTGCGGCGGGGCCTGCCAGGATGATGTATGATGCCCTGATTATGACTTCTAAGGTGGTATGCTGTGTCACTGGGGGGTGTCTGCTTGCCACATCGGTGGTCATGTTGTTTTTTTACATACGGCATTATATTGACACTCATAAGAAGGAACTGGGTATCCTGAAGGCGCTGGGATATTCCAACTTTCATGTGGCCATTCACTTCTGGGTGTTCGGACTGAGCGTTTTTGTAGGGGCCGGGGCCGGATACATGGGGGCCAGCCTGATGATGCCTTGGTTTTACGAAACCCAGAACGCGGAAGGAATGCTGCCGGATATGACGGTACATTTTCATCCCCTGCTGTTATTTTGTATGGTGGCGGGACCGGCTCTGTTTTTTGCGGCGGTGGCAGTGCTGTACGCCTGGCGGAAATTGAGAACACCGGCGCTGGCTCTGATACGGGAGAACCTGTGGGCAGATAAAAAGCTGCCGAAACGCAGAGTGAGGGAGAGCGATGGTCCTTTTCTGACGGAACTGAAGAGGAGTACGCTGCGGGATAAGAAAATACTGGTCTTCTTTATAATTTTGGCGGCCTTCTGCTTTTCGGCCATGACACAGATGGCATTCAGCATGAAGGATCTTTCCAGCGTCATGATGGGGGCGATGATGCTGCTGATTGGTCTTGTCCTGGCCTGTACAGCGCTTTTTCTGGCCGTCACAACGGTAGTTCGGGGCAATGCCAGGACTATTGCCATGATGCGGGTGTTTGGCTATCGTGAGAGACAGTGCAGCCAGGCGATTCTCGGCGGATACCGCCCGGCGGCGTATGTGGGCTTTGCCATCGGGACAGTGTATCAGTACGGTCTGCTGCGGATCATGGTTGACATTGTGTTCCGGGATATAGAGGAAGTTCCGGAGTATACCTTTGATTTTCCCATGATGTGTATCTCGCTGGTTCTTTTTGCGGTGGCTTATGAGCTGGTTCTGTATGGTTACTCCCGGAGAATTAAAAAGATATCCGTCAAGGAGATTATGCTGGAGTGAGGAGCCGGAAAAATTTTTTGAGGATAGTCATTTGCGCATTGAATTGTCTGTAAATCTGTGATAGTATTAAATCACATGTAAAAAGCGAATATTGAACTGTAAATATGTCGGATGCCGGGAAAGAACCGCGTACGCGCCTCCTTGGCCCCGGTCATGTTTCCGGTGCCGTGATAAATGTGGTATCGGAGGCATGACTGGGACTGAGGGGGCGTGTTTGATACGCATTAAGGAGAAAATGTATAAAGAAATATAGGTGATGAGATGGTACAGATCGTGATTGGTGCGCAGATTGCAGGAATTGTCATTATATTGATAGCGATAGGACTGTTGATTTCGGGAAATGGTTCCCGGCAACATTTGCTGATGGGGTATTTCCTGTGCGGGTCGCTGGTGCAGAATGTGGGATATCTGCTGGAGTTGACAGCCCCCTCGATGGATGTGGCTGTCACTGCGGTAAGGATAGAAAATCTGGGTTCTACATTTGTACCGCTGTGCTACTGTTACTTTATTTTTGAATATTGTTATGAAAAGGTGCCGATAAAGCTGTTGAAGGTGTTGGCGGTTTTGGATTTTCTGCTGCTCCCGATATTGTTCTGGTATGATAAGCACCCGCTGATTTATGAGCAGATCGGATGGAGTCAGACCCCATATGGTTATCGATATTTGAATCTCACCTATGGACCGCTGTATATGCCGATAACTGCGATACGGATTTTTATTCCCTATCTTCTCACGATATACGCTTTGGCACACACGGCGTTTGTCCGCTCCAGCCACCGGGAGAGAAGACAGTGTATGGCATTTTTCATGATATCTCTCCTGCCTGTGATTGCGCTGGTGACCTATGTGACAAAGCTGACGAATGTGTTTGATCTGACCCCTCTGTTGTTGGGGCTTGCGCTCTCTGTGGTTGTGATACTGGTGTGGAACAGGAGAAATTATGATTTTCACCGGCTGGCGGCGGATATGGTGCTGGACAGCATCGGCGATGGGGTGATCGCGCTGGATGCGCGCAAGCGGCTGGTAAGCTATAATCAGGCTGCTGCCGATATTTTTGTACAGCTGAAGGGACGTGAGCCGGGAGAGGGTATCGAGGACGTGGAAGAACTGCGGGAGGAGCTGCTGGATGAGAACACTCCTCAACAATTTAGCATTAACGGCCGATTTTATGAGAGTCATGCAAGACGTATAAAGGATCAGAATGAGATTCTTCAGGGATACGCGCTCGTTGTGCTGGATACGACCTACACACACAATTACATAGACCAGATCAAGAAGATGCGTGCCCAGGCGGAGGCGGCAAATGTAGCGAAAAGTGAGTTTTTGGCCAATATGTCCCATGAGATACGCACGCCGATGAATGCCATCGTGGGTCTGAGTGAGATCATTATGGAGGAGAGCCGCGGAACGGGGATATATTCCAATGCCCGGGATGTCCGCACGGCGGCAAAGAATCTGCTGGAAATCATCAATGATATTTTGGATCTGTCCAAGGTGGAATCGGGCAAGATGGAGCTGGTGCTGTCTGACTATGACATCAAAGCCGTGGTGGATGAGGTCGTGGGGATGATGGATATGGCGGCATCCCGGAAGGGTCTGTTCTTGAAGTGTGAGTATGACATGACAATTCCCTGCCGGTACAACGGAGATCAGGGAAGGGTGAAACAGATATTGATCAATTTGTTGAACAATGCTGTGAAGTTTACCCGGAAAGGTCATGTAAAGATATCCGTGGGAGGCAGGCCCGGACAGGAGGAAGATCAGGAACTGCTGACATTTCAGGTGGAAGATACCGGCTGTGGTATCCGCAAGGAGGATCAGCAAAAAATCTTTGAGAACTTTACCCAGGTGGACGCAAAACGCAATCGGAGCGTCGAGGGGACCGGTCTTGGTCTGGCAATTACCCGGCATATCGTGGAGCTGATGGGTGGAACGATAGAGCTGGAGAGCGTTTATGAGGTGGGGTCTACCTTTACCGTGACGATACCGCAGACAGTGGTAGATCGGCGAACGCTGGAGGAGGCGCCGGATGTCTCTGTCGAGGAAACGGAGACGGCGGATCTTTTCACCACAGAGGGATATAAGGTGCTGGTGGTGGATGACAATATAGTCAATCTAAAGGTGGCGAGGGGATTTCTGAAAGGTTACGGCTTTGAGCTGACAGGGGCCGGGAGCGGTCAGGAGGCCATCGAACAGGTGAGGCAGACCCGATTCGATATTATTTTTATGGACCATATGATGCCGGGGATGGACGGCATAGAGGCAGTGCAGATCATTCGCAGCGGCTGTGGCGAGAACGGTACAAGTCCGGTCATTATCGCTCTGACCGCCAACGCAATGACAGGCGTGAGGGAGAAATTCTTGAGCTGTGGTTTTCAGGACTTTATCGCAAAGCCCCTGAACAGGATTGCGCTGAATGAGGTCCTGATGAGATGGATTCCCGAGGAACGCCGAAAAAAGCGGGCGGAGGAACAGGCGTGGCAGAGTCTGATTCCGGAGGATGCGCATATCAGGGGGATCGATCTGGATGCCGCCATGCGTTACCAATCCGGAAACGCCGGGGACTATCGGGAGCTTCTGGAGCTGTACTGCATAGAGGGTAAGCGGAAGATTGTTCTTTTGCAGGAGCTTTTTCAAGAAAAGAATTATAAGAGATATGGTGTAGAAGTCCATGGCCTGAAAAGCGCGTCGGCGAATATCGGAGCCATCAAGCTTTCCGATATGGCTCGCGCCCATGAGGAAGCAGTGGCCCGGGAGGACGAGACTTTTATTGTGGAGGGTTTTCCTGAGCTGCTTGCCGCCTATGAAAAGCAGCTGGAAAATATTCGGGTATTTCTGGATCAAAAGCGGGAGGAAGATGTTTCCGGTCTCGGGGAAATCAGCCGTCGGGAGCTGCTGCAGAGTCTGAGGGATGCACTGGGAATGTTGGAAGATTTTCACTCCAGGGAGTGTGCGGAAAAGATAGAGGAAGTGTGCAAATACAGTCTGGAGGCGGATACGGCTGCTCAGCTGCAGGAGGTTCGGGAGCAGCTGAGACTCTATGAGGACGATATGGCGGAGGAACTGCTGCACCGGCTTATTGCACGGATGGAGAAGTCCGAGGAAGAAGAATCATAGGAAAAGCAGAATATGCGGAATGGAGGATCAGAAGATCCTCTAAACAGCATATTCACGGAAAGCAGACTGTTCGACATCTGGACGCCTAGGCGGCCTGATGTTGAACACCGGCACTGTGTGCTTGAAGTGAATATGCGGAACTATAAATAGAGAGGGGATAAAGATGGCAAACAGAAAAAAAGTATTGGTGGTAGACGATGTAGCACTTAGCCTTTCCGCGGCGGAACAGGCATTGCGGGAGCACTATGAGGTGATTACCGCAAATTCCGGCAGCAGGGCGTTGCGGTATCTGAAAAAAGAGAGGCCTGATCTGATCCTATTGGATATACGGATGGATGATATGGACGGGATAGAGACGCTCAAGGCGATAAAGGAGATGAATGACCGGGCCGATATCCCCGTCATCATGCTCACTGCCCAGGGGGAAAAGACTTCCGTGCTGGAAGCTGCCAAATTGGGCATATATGATTATATGCTCAAGCCCTTTGTAGCCGAGGAGCTTTTGAGCCGTGTCCAGGGTGCATTGAAGGAAAAGAAGAGTCTCATACAAGGTTTTTGGGAAGAAATGGCCCGGAAAGAAGGCAGATGATTGACTGGCGGAAATGGCGGAGACTGTGGGGCAGTCTCATAAGACAGGTGGGAAAGGGACGAATAAAGGATGGCGGCAATGGGAGAGAAGACAGAAAACAGGGAAAAAACCATATGTGTGACTTCTGCGGAGGCGGCAAAACTGCTGCGGAAGTTGAAAGAAGAACTGGAGAATGTGCTGTTGATGGAGCAGCAGAGCAGGGAATTCTCCGCTGCCTTGGGGGAGGATGTGGAGGATGTGCGCCCGGCTTATGACTATGCGCAGGTCCAGGAGCGGATCGAGGTGCTGGAGACCCGGATACGTCATGTCAAGCATGCCATCAGCGCCTTTAATCTGGCCCAGGAAGTGCCGGGCTTTGACATGACCATAGATCAGATGCTCGTGTATATTCCCCAGTTAAACCAGCGCAAGATGAAGCTGGACCTCATGCAGAAACGTCTGCCCAAACAGCGGGAGAGGAAAAGCTATAGCGATATCATAGATTACAGCTATGCCAACTATGACATAGAGACCGTCAGGGCGGATTATGAGAAGGCGGCCGGGGAACTTTCCCGGGCGCAGACGGCGCTTGACCTGGTCAACACCACGGCGAAACTGGAAATCCCCGTGTGGGAGGCATGATATACAACAGGTGTTCCGGCCGCCGGATTTTTCCCTTTGGGATCCCCGAAAAAGTGTTATGGTACAAGGTCAAGGTCATCTGTTATTTTTCGGTTATCCGTTATAGATACAGGTTTATGGTTGATGAACACTCAGAATATGACACTGGCGGCGAAAACCTGTGGCGGATGTCCCAGGACGTCCCCATGCGGCGGAGGTATTGGTTACAGGCTGCAGGGAAAGGCTGTTGTAGAGAGGAAATATTCCTCAAAGCAGCAGCCTTTTTTTGTGGCAACATACTTGGCAAAAGCGGCAGCTTACAGCTTTGCCGCTTGCGTATGAAAAAGTATTTGATAAAATGAATCGTGAAAGGAGGGATAGCCTTGCGGATCTATATCGAGATCGGAGAGGAGTCGGAGGACGCCGTCATCACCATAAAGTGCAGGGAGAAATCGGCCTATATAGACAGACTGGTGGCTGCTGTCTATATGGTTGACCGCCAGATCATGGTGGCCCGGGATGGGGAAATGCTGCCGCTGGACTTGGAAAAGGTCCTTTACATGGAGTCGGTGGACGGCAAATGTTTTGTCTATACGCAGGAGGAGGTCTATGAGACCGGCAGCAGGCTGTATGAACTGGAACAGCAGTTGGGTCCGTACCTGTTTGTGCGGGCCAATAAGTCGGGCATTGTGAATCTGAAAAAAATCCAGTCCATTCGGACTTATGTGAACAGGCGGCTGCTGCTTACTATGGAGAATGGGGAGCAGCTGATTGCCTCCAGGCAGTATGCGGAAAATATCAAGAGACTGCTGGGTGTGGGCAAAGGGTAAGGAAGTGTGAGGAAAGAGGTAATTTATGGAAGAGAGAAAACATTTGTTGATGTATGTAGAGCATACCTTCATGATTTTGGGCGTCAGTCTGCTGGTGATTACAGTGACCTGCGCCGTCGTGGGGGAGGAGGCGCAGGAGTATTCCACCATGTTTGCGCTGGGGAGTGCGGGCATCCCTGTAAATACCATATTGCAGTATCTGCTGTCCTCCGTGTGTATCACGGCGCTGCGGGTTGTCTTTTTTACGGATGCGCTGATCAAGCGGTGGTCCGTAGCTGGGAGAACTATCGGTATGCTGGGGGCAGTGGTCGTGCTGATCGGGGTGCTGGCCTATGTGTTTGGATGGTTTCCGGTGAATGACCCTAAATGCTGGATGGCCTGTCTTATCAGTTTTGGCGTATGCTTTCTGCTCAGCGCCGTGCTGTCAGTCAAGAAGGAGCGGTTTGAAAATCAGCAGCTGGAAAGGGCGCTGCGGCAGATGAAGGAATCGAAAGGAGGAGAGTAATATGATACAGGCAGAGCATATCACCCATTCGTTTGGGGAGAAAAGGATTCTGGAGGACATTTCCTTTACTGTGGGAAAGGGGGAGGTCATCGGTCTGCTGGGTCCGTCGGGGGCGGGAAAAACCACACTGGTGAATATTCTGACGGGACAGCTTAAGGCCTCCGGGGGAAGAGTCAGAGTTCTGTGCGGAGATGGAAAGTCTCTCAATACCGGCATTATGATGGACAGCTTTGGACTCTACGAGAGACTGTCAGTGTGGGATAATCTGCGCATCTTTGCGGATATTTACCGGGTGTCTGCCGGGCAGATCGAAAGCCTGCTGGACAGAACCGGGCTGCGGCAGGCCCGAAATACGATGGTGAGCAGGCTGTCCAAAGGCATGAGGGGAAGAGTAAATCTGTGCCGGGCGCTGCTGAAGGAGGCAGATATTCTGTATCTGGATGAGCCTACCTCCGGGCTGGACCCAGCCACTACATGGAAAATCCATCGTCTGATCGAGGAGGAGAGCCAGTCGGGAACCACGGTTTTTCTGACCACCCACAATATGCACGAGGCGGAGGAACTTTGCGACAGGGTTATGCTGTTGAATGAGGGTAAGATAGTGGAGCAGGGGACTCCCGAGGACATCTGCACCAGATACAATACCCTCAATGAGATCGAAGTGACTCTCAAGGACGGAGAGAAACATGTGATACGAAATGCCCGGGAGAGCGAGGGCATTTTGGCCGAATGGATTCGGACAGAGCGGATTCTGAGCATGCATTCCTCTGAACCGGATTTGGAGAGGGTGTTTCTCACTATTACAGGAAGGAGGCTCAGTGACTGATGCGACATATGGCGACTATTTTAAAAAAACAGGTCAAGGATACCCTGCGCAATAAGACAGTGCTGATACAGTTTGTGATGTTTCCCGTCATGGCGCTGATTATGACAAAGTCTGTACAGATAGAGGGGATGCCGCCCCATTTTTTCATAATGCTGTTTGCCACCATGTATGTGGGCATGGCTCCGCTGACCAGCGTGGCGTCCATTATCTCCGAGGAGAAGGAAAAAAATACCCTGCGGGTGCTGTTGATGGCACGGGTCACGCCATGGCAATATCTTGCAGGGGTGGGGACCTATGTGTTTATCTGCTGCATGCTGGGGGCGGGAGTGTTTTGTTTGCTGGGAAATTATACCTGGCGGGAGCGGGGAATATTTTTGCTGATTATGGCGGTGGGCATACTGACCTCCCTGCTGCTGGGAGCGGCCGTTGGTATTGGGAGCAGCAGCCAGATGGCGGCAACATCGGTGACAGTTCCCGTTATGCTGCTATTTTCCTTTCTTCCGATGTTGTCCATGTTCAACGATACCCTATCCAGGGTGGCAAAGTATACCTATACGGAGCAGATCAGACTGCTGCTTCAGTCCTTGGAGACAGGGGAGAGCGCACAGGCGGGGCTTGTTATCATAGCGGGGAACATTCTGCTGTTTGGCGGCGCATTTGCGGTGCTGTATCGAAATATAATGTGTTTGGGCACAGGTTTGGCGCAGAAGAGTTAAATGGTCAGCTTGAATTTTCATGGCTTGCATAATCCATACAAAGGGATTATAATATAAAAGATGTAGACGAGAAAGAGGGTGCAGAACATGAAGACGGGACTGGTGCTGGAAGGCGGCGCCATGCGGGGGATGTACACCGCCGGGGTGCTGGATGTGCTGATGGAGCAGGGGATACAGGCCGACGGCATAGTGGGCGTTTCGGCTGGCGCCGTGTTTGGCTGCAACTATATTTCCCGTCAGATCGGCAGAACCATTCGGTACAATACCAAATATTGCAGAGACCCGCGGTATGGGGATTTTCGCTCTCTGCTCAGGAGCGGCAATATTTATGAGGAAGAGTTCTGCTACCACGAGCTTCCGGATAAGCTGGACCTCTTTGACTGGGAGACCTATAAAAGCAGCCCGGTGGAGTTCTATTTGACCTGCACGGACGTGGACACCGGGCGGGCTGTGTATCACAAATGTACGGGGGAGCGGGAGGATCTGCGATGGCTGCAGGCTTCGGCGTCCATGCCCTTTGTATCCCAGATCGTGGAGATTGACGGGCGCAAACTCTTGGACGGCGGTATCTCGGACTCCATTCCGATCGACTGGTTTCGCAGTATAGGCTTTGAGAAAAACCTGGTGGTGCTGACCAGACCCAAGGGCTTTCGCAAGCGGCCGCCCAGAGGATTGCCTGTTTTGAGACAGATGATTCGTCAGTATCCGGCTCTTGTGGCGGCGATGAAAACCCGGCATATTCGATACAATCAGGCTCTGGATCAACTGCCCGGGCTGGAAAAAGCGCATCTTGCGCTGGTGCTGTGTCCCAGTAGGAGGATCAAGGTGTCCAAACTGGAGCGGAATCCAAGAAAACTGAAAGCGCTGTACAATCTGGGACGGAAGGACACAGAGCGGAGATTGAAAGAAATCAAGCGCTTTTTTGCGCAGTGACAAATAGAGTTTGATGCAATGTCGCAGATAAACTGGGATATGCGGGAATGAGGTGGGGATGCAGTATCGCAAGGATAAATATGGCAATGATATATCGGTGCTGGGCTACGGTTGTATGCGTTTTACACAGACGGCGGGCAGGATTGACCTGAAAAAGGCCGAGGAAGAGATTATGACCGCTTTTCGGGGCGGCGTGAACTATTATGATACGGCCTATATCTATGGCGGCAGCGAGGCGGCTCTGGGAGAGATACTGGAGCGCAATGGGATACGGGACCAGGTGTATATCGCAACTAAGCTGCCCCATTATCTGATACAGACCAGGGCCAGTCTGGACAAATATTTTGAGGAGCAGCTGCGGAGGCTGCGAACAGATTATGTCGATTATTATCTGATGCATATGCTGACGGATACGCATACATGGGAGAGACTGAAAGAGCTGGGAATCCTGGAGTGGCTCAAGGAGAAACAGGAGAGCGGCGCCATCCGGCAGGTGGGCTTTTCCTACCATGGAAACTCGGATATGTTCTGTCAGCTGGTGGATGTCTATGAGTGGGATTTCTGTCAGATTCAGTATAATTATATGGATGAGAACAGCCAGGCAGGACGGCGTGGGCTGCAATACGCCTATGAGAAAGGGCTGCCCGTGGTCATTATGGAGCCTCTTCGGGGCGGAAAACTGGTGAACAGACTGCCGGAGAGCGCAACAAAGATATTTGCCGATTATAAAGTGCCTGACCGTTTTGGCTCAAAATCCGGTCAGGCGGGGGAGCCTGTGTCCTACACGCCGGTACAGTGGGCGCTGAAATGGCTGTGGAATCAGCCCCAGGTGACCTGTGTGCTGTCGGGAATGAATTCCGTGGAGATGATACAGGACAATATTGATACGGCGGAAAACACCCGGGTAGGGGAACTGACCGAGGCGGACGAGGCCATGCTGCAGCAAGTGGTGCAGGCGATCAATGCTAAGATGAAAGTGGGATGTACCGGCTGCGGCTACTGTATGCCCTGTCCCAAGGGAGTGGATATCCCCGGTACTTTTTCCGCCTACAATCGGCGTTATGGCGAGGGCTGGATGGCGGCTATGCAGGATTATTTTATGTGTACTGCCATGAGGAAGGATGCCTCCGGAGCCTCAAATTGTGTGGAGTGCGGAAAATGTGAGCAGCACTGCCCGCAGAATATTCAGATCCGTCAGGAGCTGAAAGCGGCAAAAAAGGTACTGGAAAATCCGATTTACCGAATAGGCAGATGGATCGTGAAGAAGATGAAGGCATATTGAGCGGGGCAGATATGCCCGTGCAAAGGTGTGTTGAATACGGCGGCGTCAAATGGACGCCGCCGTATTATTTTTCCTGTATCCGATCTTTGACTGTCTGAAAAGAGACAGGGGTATAGCCGATACGCTCCGCAGAGACACAATAGTGCTGGCTGCTGAAGGTTCTGTACAGGGGCGAGGCGTGTACATGGCCGAAGAGATTGGCGTAGGGCATGTTTTCACAGACGTACAGTGGCTCATGGGACAGAATCCAGAATTCGTCCAGAATCACCGGCATGTCATACACCTCCGCAAAGCCCATATCCCGGTAGGCCTGGTTGGCCAGGGCGTCATGGTTGCCCTTGATCAGGTATTTGGTACCCTGTAGAAGGGCGGGGGACAGGTTTCCCCAGTCACCCAGCACATAGACGGTATCTTCCGGGGACACCGTCTCATTCCAGCGCCGTACCAGCTCCCGGTCCATGGCCTGAACGTTGTCAAAGGGGCGGTTTTCGTAGCGTCTTATCCGCTCATCTCCAAAATGTGTATCCGCAATAAAATAGATCATAATGTATCCTCCATAGTTAATTTAGTCGTAAAAGAGTTATTTGTCAAATTAATATTGATAAAGTTGCCCATTTCCGTATGTTATAATATACGTATTAGGAGATAAGAACTTATGATTCAATGAAATATAATAAAAAGCAAAAACCACCATTGACATCTAAAATTTAATGTTGCATAATAATAAAAAATAAGGAGGTATTAAAATGAAACATTAAAAAAAGGTAATAGCAATTCTGCTCGTGACAGGGGTGGTGAGTATGGGATTTTTACAGGATGTACAGGCATGTGACAAGACGTCAGGCTGTTATGCGACAGGAACCAATTCTACATGCGGCTATGTGAGAGGGGAGCAGGGAGCTCATCAAGTGACGGAACCGAATGGGTACACTTCCTATTGTACGATTACTGTTGTGTCAGGTCCCCATACGATTACATGCGCAGGATGTGGAGCGGTGTTACGCACGGAGCATAGAAAATGTTCCGAGACACATAGTAATCCACATTGCTATTCAAGAAATAACCTGTGCAAATAACATTACATTTCTTTATCCTGCCAAGAGAGCATGATTGCGCAAAGAAAGGACTGACTAAGTATGGAGAAGAAAAGTAAGGCATATTACTTTCCTTTGCTCTGCGCGCTGTTTCTGGCCTTATCTGTAGCGCTGGGCGGCTGTGGGGCAGGGGAGGAGACAGTGGATGCCACGGATCCGCTGGCGGAGGAAACGACACAGCTCCGTATCTTTTATTATTCTGCAGTTGAGCAGCCGAAATTTGAAGAATATGTTGCCAAATACTGCGAAAAGTATCCGGAGTTGGAGTTTGTGATAGAAACTAGTGAGCCGGGGGAAGACCAAGATATAGTCTTAAACCGGCTCATGGCTGACATATCTCAGGGTAAGGGACCGGATATCCTGATTCTGAGCAGGAAGACGCTGGAGAACTTTCATGACAATGGGGCGCTTGCCGAACTGTCCGGAACGCTGCCGGAAGAACTTACAGGGCAGATCTTTGACAGTGTACTGCGGCAGGGCTGCATAGGGGACGGGGTGTACGGAGTTGCCTGGGAGGCGGGTGTTGAGACGCTCCTGGTGCCTGAAAAAGTGTGGGAGGGGGAGACATGGCGTATCGCGGATGTGCGGTCCCTTCTGGAAGAACGCGAGGCCCAGGGAGATCCCTATGACCGGTGGATCAGTATATCCTATAGCCTGACGGCGGAGCAGATGCTTTATGATCTAACTCTTCAGGGGATAGAAGGTATAGAGGGAAGAGCGTCCACGTTGGTGGATATGGAGCAGGGAAAATGTTTTTTTGACACTTCGGAGTTTGTCAGACTGCTGGAAATCTGTAAAAAGTATGGGGAAGTCTCCGGCAGCAGGGAGTATATGAATCAGGAAGAACGCTATGCGGAGGTTGAGCGCGGAAGAGCGATGGCCCTTTTATGCAGCGGGGATCTGAAAGAATTCAGCAGAGTTATGGCTATGTGCGAAGACGGCTATCATTGCGTGGGGTATCCCACAGAGGATGCCTGCGGCAGCTATGTGAACTGTTCCCGATTTATGGCTGTGAATGCCGGGACGGAGAATTATGACATTGCCGTTGGATTTCTAAAAGAGATGCTCAGCGAAGAGGTACAGAGAAAGGACTTTGGCATTTCCAGCGTCAGAAGAGATGTTCTGACAGAAAATATCGTGGAACACCCTTCGTTTTGTGAAACACCGGTATTTATGCTGGGGGAGAACGCATATGCCCAATTGGAGGGAAAAGCGGATGGAAGTTCCTGGGTGCGTGAATATGTGGAGCTGTTGGACCAAGGGGTTCCTGGGAGCTGGGAATCGTCAGAAATCCAAGAAATTGTCATGGAGGAGGCCGCAGCATATTTTAACGGGGATAAGAGCGCGGAGGATGCTGCTGAGGTGATTCAGAGCAAGGTCAGTCTGTATCTTGCTGAGAGGCAGGATAAATAGTGTATAAAAAGGAAAGGGTAGTCCAGAAAGGGCAATCCTTTCTTTTTTAATTCTGCTTTTATATATAATGCCGCTGATAACACTTTCTTCTTGTACCGAAAAACGTGATAAATACGGAGATTTTGCGGTTGAAGAAAATGTTCCCGATTGACAATCCCGCAAAATATGGATTATGGTTATGGCGTACAGTAGCGATATGAGCATGGCCATGACATATCCAATCCAAATTTTACGAGGAGGAGACAGGAAGATGAACAAAAGAGTATTGATGGCATCTGCCCTGACACTGGCGTTGGTGGTATCGCCGTTGAGCGGTATGAGCCTGGGAGTGTCTGCCGAAGAGGGAGAGCCTGTGACGGTAGCCTCTGTTTCGGGAGATGAAACAGGGGCGATGCAGTTGACGGCGCCTGCTGATTTAAAATGGGGCAATAACTATGCGATACAATTCATAGGTTTAAACGAGAGTCTAGATGGTATTTACGGAAATTCATATTGGGACATTGAAGTCTATAAGGACGGCGAGCTGTATGACCAGACAGGACTCGCTGACAGCTATGACGGGGGGCATAGTCTGCCTTACTCGGCCCACATCAATGAATCGGGAACCTATAAGTTTCGTGTGCGTGCAAGGGCGGCCTATGAAGATAAAGCCTATACAGACAGCGAGTGGTCAGAATGGTCGGCAGAGAGAACCTATGTCAAGCCGGAGCGGGAACTGGGTGTTACAGTGGCATACTGGGACACGGAAAAGACCGGAGAGTATCATTATGTAAGTGTGGAAAATGCGTCGGGATACTGGACCGAGCTATATTGCGTGGAGCCAAGTGGAGAACTGTTTAGGCTTGGGGCCTTTGGTGGTTACGTCAGGGATTCGTTCCGTGATGCAGGGGGACAACTGATGGACCGTAGTTTTGCATACGATATTTCAAATTACTGGGGAGAGGGCAGATACTGTATCAAAGTAATGGCGTTGAGCAACGACATTGACGAGATTGCCAACGGCCCAGTGGGGCCTGTGTCCGATGTGCTGGATACCACGGCAAATGCGGAGAAACTTGGCAATGTGTTAGAGAGCGCTGCCGACAGGAGCGCCGCGGAGGCAAGAGATTTGCTGGCAGGCAGCGCCGAAATCTCCGCTATTCAGATGGCAATGCAGACCAATGATTCCTTCCGTGGGCAGATAAAGTCTCTGGAAGAAAAATATGCTGCGGAGCAGGGGATCACTCTGAAAGCTCCCCTCGTTTCTGCCCAGGCACAGCAATATGTGGACCACGGCCAAGTGCAGGTGGTGGGTGCAGGCTTGAATGCGGCCCAGGGCAGTGACATGGGTCTGCAGTTAGACGTGACACCGGAGGCAAACAGAGTTCCCACACATAATGATTACCAAAAGAACGTGCAGCTGGATATCAGGCTGGTCAGCAACAGTCAGGAGGTGCATGAGCTGACAGTGCCCGTATCCGTCACCATGCCCGTACCTCAGGGGCTCAGGGCGTCCCAGCTGATTATTCTGCATTACCATGAGGATGGCACGATAGAGCGCACGGCTTTCCATGATAATGGCAACGGGACTATCACCTTTACGGTGACAGGTTTCTCTACCTTTGTGTTTGCCGAGGAATCGGCTGTGGATACTTCGGGAGACAAGCAGCCCGGCAATGGTTCCGGACAGAACGCTGGCGGTTCGGGGTATATGACTTCGCTGGAAAACCGGATTGCATCGGCAGTCCCCGGAACCACCGTCAAGGTAACCCGAGACCAGAATATAAACGCTCTGTCCAACAGCGTTATGCAGCAGCTGGTAAGGCGCGGGGACGTAGCTCTGGAGATGGAATACACCTACGAGGGCGTGGACTACAGAATCCTTATTCCGGCGGGGATGGCTGTGGATGACACAACCCCTTGGTACGGCCCCTTGTATCTGGCGGCATATTTTAGCTGCGACAGTGGCAGTGACGGCGGTGTGGACAATGGGACAGCGTCTGTCTATATCGTGCAGAGGGGAGACACCCTGAGCAAGATTGCCGGCGCTCACAACACCACAGTCGCCAGATTGGCGGTAAAGAATCCCCAGATCAAGAACGTGAACCGCATTATGCCGGGACAGATTATTGTAGTAGAATAAACACACGCGTCACCCATTTGATAAGGCAGGGGCAGTAGCGAAGCGCTACTGCCCTTGTCTTAAAATAAGCAATTCTGTTGATATATGCGGAAGAGAGGCAATTTTATAAAAAAAATGAAAATAGGGCTTGCAATTATTCTCAAATTGAGTATAATAGAATCAGAAAGAATAAATCTCAAATTGAGAATAAAAACATTTGGATAAAAAGACAGAAATATAAAGCGGAGTAAAGGGGAGAAGGAATGAGAGAAGGAATGAGAGAAGGAATGAGAGAGAAAGACGCTCAGGGACTTACTGAGCAGGAATTCCTGAATCAGTATAATCCTGAAAAATATGAACATCCCTCCGTCACGGTGGATACCCTGATTTTTACCGTGGACAAAGGCGGGGAAGACTATCATCTGAGGATTATGTTGGTACAGAGAGAGGACCATCCGTTCCTGCACAAATGGTCCATTCCCGGCGGTTTTGTGGGAATGAAGGAATCTGTAGATCAGGCGGCAGTCAGGGAGCTGGAGAAGGCGGCAGAACTTGGAGATATATATTTGGAGCAGTTGTATACTTGGGGGGAGGTGGAGAGAGACCCCCGAACCAGAATTATCTCAGTGTCCTATATGGCTTTGGTGCCCGAAGAAAATCTGCAGTACGGTGAGAAGGAAAAAAAAGCGGCGGGCGAGTGGTATTGTGTCAGTACCCAGGGTGGACGGCTCAGACTGTGGAATGAGAGCCGGGAACTGACCGAGGAGGAACTGGCTTTTGACCATGCCCAGATGATTCGACTGGCTCTGGAACGCATGAAAAATAAGGTGTTCTATACAGACATAGCCTTTAAGCTGCTACCGGAAAAATTTACATTTCTAGAGCTGCAAAAACTCTATGAGGCTATTTTGGAGAAAAAGCTCCACGGACCAAATTTTCGGAGGGATATGCAGGATTTGGTGGAACAGACGGACGAGAAATATAAGCCTCAGCGGGCGGGGAAACCGGCCTGGTACTATAGACAGAAGAAAAGATAAATCGAAGAAATGTTGAACAATAAAAAAGGAGGGAAGAGATATGAAGTATCTGATCGTAGTAGACATGCAGAAGGATTTTGTGACAGGGGTGCTGGGCACCAGGGAGGCACAGCAGATTCTGCCCGCAGTGGCAGACAAAGTGCAAAGCTTTGAGGGACAGGTGATTTTTACCAGGGATACCCATCAGAGCGACTACATGCAGACCCAGGAGGGAAAAAATCTGCCTGTGCCCCATTGTATTCAGGGCAGCGAGGGCTGGCAGCTGGTGGATGTGCTGGAAGAGATCAGGGCGGAGCGCAACCTGCAGGTGTATGACAAAAAGACCTTCGGTTGTCCTGAGCTTGCCAGGGATCTGGTCGAGGCAGATGAGCGGGAACCGATTGAGCTGATTGAACTGATCGGCGTGTGTACGGATATCTGCGTGGTGAGCAATGCCCTGACCATCAAGGCACACCTGCCGGAGGTGCCCATATATGTGGACCCGGCCTGTTGTGCAGGAGTCACGCCTCAGGCACACGAGGCGGCGCTGGCAACCATGAAATCCTGCCAGATACTTATGTGAGAAAAATTACTGATTTGTGCCCGCGGCTCAAAGCCAGCAGGCGCCGGAAAGGGATGGTGATTATTTATGAAGCAGTTCAATGAGAGAAATTTATCTATGGTAATGGATTTTTATGAGATGACGATGAGCAACGGATATTTTCGGGATCAGGATAAGGATACAAAGGTAGCATTTGACGTATTCTATAGAAAGAATCCGGACAACGCCGGTTTCGCCATCTTCTGTGGTCTGGAACAGATCGTGGAATATATTGAGAATCTTCATTTTGACCGGGAGGATATCGACTATCTGCGCAGCCAGGGGCTGTTTGGGGAGGAATTTCTGGAATATCTGGCGGAGTTTCGGTTCAGGGGAGACCTGTACGCTTTCCCTGAGGGAACCATCATGTACCCGAACGAGCCGATCATCACGGTGATTGCGCCGCTGATAGACGCTCAGCTGATCGAGACGGCCATACTGCTGGAGGTCAATCACCAGTCTCTGATCGCCACCAAGACCCGCCGGATCGTTCGGGCGGCGGACGGCAGGGCCGTGTCGGATTTCGGCGCCCGCAGGGCGCACAACATGGACGCCGCGGTATACGGGGCAAGGGCCGCCTACATCGGCGGCGCTGTGGGCACGGCCACCGTGCTGGCAGGCAAAATGTTTGACATTCCCATCAGCGGCACCATGGCCCACAGCTGGGTGATGTATTACAAGGATGAATTCACGGCCTTCAAGAAATATGCGGAAAACTACCCCGACTCCACAGTGCTGCTTGTGGACACCTATGATGTGTTAAAGAGCGGTATTCCCAACGCTATCCGCGTGGCCAAGGAGGTGCTGGAGCCTATGGGCAAGCGGCTTAAGGGTATCCGCATTGACAGCGGCGATCTGGCATATCTGTCCAAAAAGGTGCGCAAGGCTCTGGACGCTGCGGGACTTCAGGACTGCAAGATCGTGGTGTCCAACAGCCTGGATGAATTTACCATAACATCCATTCTGGCCCAGGGCGGCAAGATTGACAGCTTTGGCGTGGGCGAGCGGCTGATTACCTCAAAGTCGGACCCGGTGTTCGGCGCCGTGTACAAGATTGCCGCGGTGGAGGAGAACGGGGAGTTCGTGCCCCGCATCAAACTCTCGGAAAATGAGGAAAAGATCACGAATCCCGGGTTGAAAACGGTGTATCGCGTCTATGACGCGGATAAAAAAGCTATTGCGGATTTGATTGCGCTGGCGAATGAAAATGTGGATTTTGCAGCACCCTATCGGTATGTGGACCCCAAAAAACCCTGGAAAAACCGCTTTTTTGAAAATTGTACGGCAAAGGCTTTGCAGGTGCCCATTTTCCGTGAGGGCAGACTGGTCTACGACATGCCCAGTGTGCAGGAGATAGCCGATTATGTGAAACGGCAGCTGACGGAGGAAATCTGGGAGGAGGAGCAGCGTTTTGAGAACCCCCACGCTCATTACCTGGATATGACCCCCGCCATGTACGAGGTCAAAATGTCCATGCTGAACGATTCCCGTGAATCTGCGGAGCACTAAAACAGCATGTTTCCGGAAAGCACACTGCTGGAAATCGGGACGCTCTAAGCGGCCAGATTTTCAGCACCTGCCCTGTGTGCTTGAAGGGAACATGCGGAACTCTAAACAGCATGTTTCCGGAAAGCACACTGCTGGAAATCGGGACGCTCTAAGCGGCCAGATTTTCAGCACCTGCCCTGTGTGCTTGAAGGGAACATGCGGAACTCTAAACAGAAAGGGACTATTTTTATGGAATACGGATACATTAAAACGGCTACGGCCACTTTTGATATACAGGTAGCTGGCGTCAGCGCCAACGTGGAAAGCATGCTCCGGCTGATGGAGCATGCCAGAGAGCAGGAGGTGGAACTGCTGGTATTCCCAGAGCTGTGCGTCACAGGCTACAGCTGCGGCGACCTGTTCCTGAGCCGCAGGCTTTTAAGCCTGGCCCTGGAGGGGGTGAAACGTCTGGCGGCAGGCTCGGAGGGCAGCCATTGCCTGGTGGTGGTGGGAGCGCCTCTGTGCCATAACCAGCGGCTTTACAACTGTGCCGTTTTTATACAGGACGGACAGCTGCGTGGAATCGTGCCCAAGTCCTATATTCCGGGATATAAGGAGTTCTACGAGAAACGCTGGTTTGCCTCCGGCAAGCAGATTCAGGCCGAGGAAGAGCTGGGAGTGCCCTTTGGTACCCATGTGATGATGCAGCTTGGCAAAGACGTGCAGGTGGCCGCGGAGATCTGCGAGGACCTGTGGGTGTCAGACAGTCCCAGCATCCGCCACTGCTTAAACGGGGCGGACCTGGTAGTCAATCTCTCCGCCTCCAACGAGACCGTGTCAAAGAGAACCTACCGGCAGGACCTGGTGAAAATGCAGTCCGCCAAATGCATGTGCGGCTATATCTACGCCTCCTCGGGAGAGGGGGAGAGCACCACAGACCTGATATTCTCCGGACACTGCATGATTGCTGAGAACGGCAGCATCAAAGCGGAGAGTTACCGGGAGAAGGAGGGACTGCTGACGGCGCTGATCGACGTGCAGAAACTGCAGAATGACAGAATGAAAATGAACAGCGAGAACGAGGCAGTGGATATGAGCACCTATGTCAGGGTGCAGCTGCCGAGGGACTCCTTCGGCCATCTGCCTAAGCAGGTGGACGCTTATCCCTTCGTGCCCACGGGCCGGGAAAAACGTCTGGAGCGCTGCCGGGAGATCATGCAGCTGCAGGCAAACGGCCTGTACGAGCGCCTGAAAAAGATCGGTCTGAAAAAGGCCGTGATCGGTATCTCCGGCGGTCTGGACAGCACCCTGGCGCTGCTGGTGGTTCTGGAGGCATACCGCAAGCTGGGGTGGCCTGCGAAGGACATCATCGCCATCACAATGCCCGGATTTGGCACCTCCGACCACACCCGGACCAACTCAGACCGGCTCATGGAGCTGTGCGGTGTGACGGCTCGCACAATTCCCATTGTGGCAGCCTGCAGACAGCATATGCAGGACATCGGCCATGCGGAGGATGTATACGATGTAACCTATGAAAACATCCAGGCCAGAGAGCGCACCCAGATTCTCATGGATGTGGCCAACCAGGAGGGAGGTCTGGTCATCGGTACCGGCGATCTGTCCGAGACGGCTCTGGGCTGGTGTACCTATAACGGCGACCACATGAGCATGTATGGCGTCAACATT
The DNA here is from genome assembly GCA_964383805.1 of uncultured Acetatifactor sp. Taxonomy (GTDB): domain Bacteria; phylum Bacillota; class Clostridia; order Lachnospirales; family Lachnospiraceae; genus Acetatifactor. Next base: position 2,689 of record CAYLIM010000035.1, on the reverse strand, counting down.
TCCATCCCCAAGACTCTGGTAAAATACCTGGTGTCAGCCTACGCCGAGATGCACCCGGAGCTGGAGACGGTGCTGACCAGCATCTGCGACACCGTGATCAGCCCGGAACTGCTGCCCCTGTCGGCGGACGGCCAGATCAGCCAGTCTACGGAGGCGTCCATCGGCAAGTACGACCTGCACGACTTCATCCTGTACCATTTTATCCGCAATGGCTTTGAGCGGGAAAAAATCATGGCTCTGGCCGGGATCGCCTTTCCGCAGGTGAGCCTCGAAACCATAGAGAAGACCACGGAAACCTTTTTCCGCCGCTTTTTCTCCCAGCAGTTCAAGCGCTCCTGTATGCCCGACGGCCCCAAGGTAGGCTCCGTCAGCCTCTCGCCCCGAGGCGATTGGCGCATGCCCTCAGACGCCTCTGTGGCGGATTATTTATAAATTTTGCTTGCACCCATCTTCAAATTGGTGTATAGTGATTCACGGTTGGTTTTGATACGGAATAAACCACAGGAAAGCGGGAAATAAAGATATGGCAAAAAATCTGGTTATTCTGGAGTCACCTGCCAAGGTGAAGACAGTGAAAAAGATATTGGGAAGCAGCTACGAGGTGGCCGCCAGCGGCGGCCATGTGAGGGATCTTCCCAAGAGCAGCCTGGGCATTGACGTGGAACACGACTATGAACCCAAATACATTACCATCAGGGGAAAGGGAGACGTGCTTGCAGGACTTCGCAAAGAAGTGAAGAAGGCCGACAAGATCTATCTGGCAACCGACCCTGACCGGGAGGGGGAGGCAATCTCCTGGCATCTGGTTCACGCGTTGAAACTGAAGGAGATGCCGGACAAAAAGATTTACCGGATCACCTTCAATGAGATCACCAAGAGCGCAGTGAAGGAGTCCCTGAAAAACGCCAGGGAGATTAATATGGACCTGGTGGATGCCCAGCAGGCCCGCCGGGCGCTGGACCGGATGGTGGGTTACCGGATATCGCCGCTTTTGTGGGCAAAGGTGAAGAGAGGATTGAGCGCAGGCAGAGTACAGTCCGTGGCGCTGCGCATTATCTGTGACCGGGAGGCGGAGATAGCCGCCTTTATCCCGGAGGAATACTGGACGCTGGAGGCAAATCTCAAGGTGGACGGGGAGAAAAACCCCGTGATCGCCAAATATCACGGCGAGGGCGGCCACAAGACAGAGATCCACAGCGCAGAGCAGATGGACGCCCTGCTGAAGAGTCTGAAGGGCGCAGCCTTCAAGGTGAAAGAGGTAAAAAAGGGGGAGCGGGTCAAAAAGGCGCCCCTGCCATTTACCACCTCTACATTGCAGCAGGAGGCCAGTAAGGTGTTGAATTTCTCAACCCAGAAAACCATGCGTCTGGCCCAGCAGCTGTACGAGGGCGTGGAGCTGAAGGGAGAGGGAACTGTGGGCCTGATTACCTATCTGCGTACCGATTCCACTCGGGTGTCCGAGGAGGCGGAGCAGATGGCCCGGGCCTATATTGTAAAGAACTACGGAGAGAACTATGCCGCCGAGACGGTGGCGGTGAAGAAGAACGAGCAAAAGATTCAGGACGCCCACGAGGCAATCCGCCCCACGGATATCGAGCGGATTCCTACGGCGGTGAAGGAACAGCTGCCCAGAGATCTGCTGCGGCTGTACCAGCTGATCTGGAAACGATTTGTTGCAAGCCGTATGGCGGCGGCGGTATATGAGACCATGTCCACCAGGATCGAGGCGGCGGGGCATACTTTCACCATGGCCGCATCCAATAGAGTGTTTGACGGCTATATGAGCATTTACACCCAGGAGGAGGACCAGGAGGAGAGCAACCGCATGAGCAATGAGCTGTCGAAGGACAGCCGCCTGGAACTGCAGGGTCTGGAACCAAAACAGCATTTCACCCAGCCCCCCGCCCACTACACCGAGGCCTCGCTGGTGAAGGCTCTGGAGGAGCTGGGCATAGGACGCCCCAGCACCTATGCGCCCACCATCACCACGATTCTTGCCAGACGCTATGTGGCGAAGGAGAACAAGAATCTTTATGTGACGGAGCTGGGCGAGGTGGTGAATCAGATGATGGTTGATGCGTTCCCCAGCATTGTGGATGTCAATTTTACCGCCAATATGGAGGCGCTGCTGGACGGCGTGGAGATGGGGACGGTGAAGTGGAAGACCATTATTGCCAATTTCTACCCGGATTTGGAGGAGGCGGTACAGAACGCCGAGAAAGAACTGGAGAAAGTCACTATAGCCGACGAGGTTTCGGACGAGGTCTGCGAGCTGTGCGGCAGGCAGATGGTCATCAAGTATGGACCGCACGGCAGATTTCTGGCATGCCCGGGATTCCCGGACTGCCGCAACACCAAGCCCTATTTTGAGAAAATCGGCGTGGAGTGCCCCAAGTGCGGCAAGGATATTGTGATGAAGAAAACCCAGAAGGGCAGGCGGTATTTTGGCTGTATCGGATATCCCGACTGCGACTTTATGGTGTGGCAGAAACCCTCCCGGGAGAAATGCCCCAAATGCGGCTCTGTTATGCTGGAAAAGGGCAATAAACTGGTGTGTGCAAACGAGGAATGTGGACAGGTGATGGCTGCAAACAAGGAATAAAATGCATATAATGTCAGAATATTCTTGATAATAAGCTGACTTGAAAAAGTAAATTCTAGTGCAGGACTAAATTCCACCGTATTTTAA
>CAYLIM010000034.1:0-31262 GCA_964383805.1 uncultured Acetatifactor sp. | reverse complement strand
CCGAGGGATTTTAAGTCCCTTGCGTCTGCCTATTCCGCCACACCAGCCGACGCATGATAACTGGCAAGCCCATTCAGTGCCCGCCTTATATTTTTATCCCCATGCATATCGCAGACTGTGTCTGCGATATTGCCCAAAGAGAAAATTGAAAAATCTTTGATTTTTCAGTATATGCACACTCCTGACGGAAAATGCAAATGGATGGAGGTGGATTCGAACCACCGAAGCAATTTGCAGCAGATTTACAGTCTGTCCCCTTTGGCCACTCGGGAATCCATCCATGAAAAAGCGCTAACGCTCTAACCTAAGCCATTGTAGCATATGTCACCCTAAAATGCAACAGCATTTTTGCAACGATTTATCACGTTGTCTTGTGTTTCAGTATCACTGCCGAGAACTTTGGCAGCAGAATCTTTACCTTACCGGCATATATCGGGTATTTCACAGGCTCCGTGGTATAACCGCCCTCGTTGGTCTGAATGAGCTGCACCATGATTCCAGTGCGGGGAATGTTGGCCTCCCACACCGTAACTTCCTTCTCCAGATCATGACTGTTGTTGTTAATCAGGATCACACATTGCTCCTGACGGTTAAAGCGCCCATAGACCAGATAATTGTAGTCGGAATCAATATGTTTGATGGAGCCGGTCTTCAACTCCTGATTGTTCTTGTGAATCCGGATAATCGTTTTGTGAAAATCAATCAGCTCAAGGTCCTCATGTCCCCAGGGATATGTTCTCCGGTTGTCAGGATCCGTAAAACCGCACACGCCTGCCTCGTCCCCATAGTAGATCGTGGGAGCGCCCATCCAGGTCATCTGCATCACCACCGCCGCCCGGAACACGGCCTTGTTGATGCCATGATTGGCCGCCTCCGCGCCCAGGGTATTGGTCCGGCCCACCTTGTGGTTGGTGCGGGTCAGGAAACGGGAGTGGTCATGATTGGACAGTTCATTCATCGCTACCTGCCAGCTGGGCATGGCCAAGTTGGAACTGTGGTGTTTCATAGCTCCCCAGAAGCTGTCCGCATTGCCCAGAAGATCCTCCCGGAAATCATCGCTGTGCTTCTCCATGCCGGTCAAAAACCAGGTGACCGGCTCCATGAACGCATCGTAGTTCATGACAGTGTCCCACTCGTTTCCCTGAAGCCACTCTCTGGTGTTGCCGTAATGCTCTGCCAGAATGATAGCATTGGGGTTGGCCTCCTTCACTACCCGGCGAAACTCCTGCCAGAAATGGTGGTTAAATTCCGGGGAATGCCCCAGATCCGCCGCCACGTCCAGACGCCAGCCGTCCACATTGTAGGGAGCGGACACCCATTTTGCGCCGATATACAGCACATAGTCAAACAGTTCCTTGGAACCCTCATAGTTCAGCTTGGGCAGGGTGTCGTGTCCCCACCACCCGTCATAGTCCTTATTGTAGGGCCAGTTGTTACTGTAAAAAGCAAAGTAATCCTTATACGGGCTGTCTCCGGATACATGAGCGCCCTTCTCATAACCCGGCGCATTTTCGTAAATCCGCTCCCGATCCATCCACTTGTTGAAAGAACCACAGTGATTAAACACGCCGTCCAGTATCACCTTCATGCCCCGGCGGTGCGCTTCCTCCACCACCTGGACAAAAAGCGCGTTGCTGGCCTCCAGATTGGCCTTGTTGGTCACACGGTCAATGTATCTGCTCGCATGACTGTTGTCCTTATCCCCGTGAGCCAGCAGATTGCCCTGGTCGCTGACAATCCGCCCAAAATGAGGGTCGATATAATCATAGTCCTGAATATCGTATTTATGGTTAGAGGGCGAAACAAACAAGGGATTAAAATAAATCACCTCTATCCCCAGATCCTGCAGATAATCCATTTTATCCAGCACGCCCTGCAGGTCGCCGCCATAGAATTCTCTCACATCCATCTGAGCCGGATAGCGGTTCCAATCCTCCACCCGGTGGACATGTTCGCCGATATAGCAGTACTCATCTGTCAACACATCGTTAGAGGTATCCCCATTACAAAACCGATCCACATATATCTGATACATGACGGCACCCTTGGCCCAGGCCGGTGTCTTAAAGCCCGGCAGAATGACAAAATCATAGTACTCGTTCACATCTCTGGCCAAGCCCCTCACATCATAAATGCCAAAAATTTTGCCTGTAACCACCTCAAAATGGTAGGAGACCTTCTCGTTCTCCAGCTGGAGCTCATGGCTGTAATAATCAAAAAGTCCATCGGACTCTGCTCTGTTCATCAGATAGCGCTGACCCTTGCACACAAAAAACACCCGGTCCACATTGTGTGTGGCCGTCCTGAACCGTATAGTCACTTTATCATAGGGAGCCGGTTCCGCAGGGCATACATAGTCCCCGGTGGTATCCGTAAAAAGCCCTCTCTTGTTGAAAACAGGACGCATTGTCGCCATGTACATCTGGTTTTCTTCCACTCTGCGCACATGCTCGATATCCATTTCATTACCTCCCGATCTGCGCGGTTTATACCACATTTATTTTAATCGATTACTATTGTCAGTGCAAGAGTCTGATTCCTTGAATTTTCCGGTACTATAGTACTAGTGGGCAAGCCTCTGCACCAGTAAAAAAGACAGCTGCTAAGCTGTCCTTTTTAGAGAAGGTATTTCTTTCTTATGGGGTATAGCAAAAAACTATATAATGTATTGGGGGGTTACGCATATTATAATAGCATGGCTCTCCATTTTTGCATAGACTCATTTTTCACAAATATCACAAATTAGCCATGGCATTTTTGTGCATTTTCTACAATCACGCTCTCTGGAACAAAGCTTCAAACTCCTCCTGGCCTATCTTTTCTCTCTCCAGCAGCAGTTGCGCACAGTTGTGCAAAACGCGTTCATGTTCCAGAATCAGGGCCTTGGCCTTGGCATAGCACTCGTCAATAATGGCCTTAACCTCCCGGTCAATCTCCCCGGATATGGCCTCGCTGTGTCCCTTGGCGTGGGCAAGATCCCGGCCAATGAATACCTCATCGTCATCGCTGTCGTAGCAGATCACACCGATGTGGTCTGACATGCCATAGCGCGTCACCATGCGGCGCGCCTCCTTGGTAGCCTTTTTGATATCGCTGGAGGCTCCGGTGGTAATATCCTTGAAAATAATTTCCTCCGCAATCCGTCCTCCCAGAGATACCATGATATCCTGCAGCATCTTACTTTTGGTCAGGAACATCTCGTCCTTCTCCGGCAGCGGCATGGTATAGCCCGCAGCTCCTAGGCCGGTAGGGATAATGGATACCGTGTGTACGGGCCCCACATCCGGCAGCACATGAAAGAGAATCGCATGGCCCGCCTCGTGATATGCGGTGATCTTCTTCTCTTTGTCAGAGATAATACGGCTCTTTTTCTCTGCGCCGATACCCACCTTGACAAAGGCTGCCTCGATATCCTCCTGCTGCACATAAGCCCTGTCTTTTTTGGCGGCGTTGATGGCGGCCTCGTTCATCAGATTCTCCAGATCCGCGCCGGAAAATCCTGCCGTAGTCTGCGCCACCTTCTCCAGATTCACATCCTCCGCCAGCGCCTTGTTGCGGGAATGTACCCTCAAAATCTCTTCTCTGCCCCGCACATCCGGTCTTCCCACCGCCACCTTGCGGTCAAATCGACCGGGACGCAGAATCGCAGGGTCCAGAATATCGACCCGGTTGGTGGCAGCCATGACGATAATGCCCTCATTCACGCCGAAACCGTCCATCTCCACCAGCAGCTGGTTCAGTGTCTGCTCTCTCTCATCGTGTCCGCCGCCCATGCCGGTTCCACGCATGCGGGCCACAGCGTCAATCTCATCTATAAATACAATACAGGGGGCATTTCTCTTGGCGTCGGCGAACAGGTCCCTGACACGGCTGGCGCCTACACCCACAAACATTTCCACGAAATCGGAACCGGAAATGCTGAAAAAGGGAACTCCTGCCTCGCCTGCCACGGCCTTGGCCAGCAGGGTTTTACCGGTTCCGGGAGGGCCTTCCAAAAGTACGCCTTTGGGAATCCTGGCGCCCAGTTTGGTATATTTGGCAGGGTTGCGCAGGAAGTCAACGATTTCCTCCAACTCCTCCTTTTCCTCTTTCAGACCTGCCACCATGCCGAAATCGGTCTTGTTCTCCCCGGCAAAGAGCCGGATGGCCCGGTGTCTGCCAAAATTCATCATCTTGCTGTTGCCGCCGCCTGAATTTTGAGCATTCATCATCAAAAAGAAGAAAATGAACATGGCCGCAATAATCAACAGGGGCAGTATGGTGGTCAGAAAGATGCTCTCCCTCTCTATATCCTCCACGGTAGGCTCGCAGCCATGCTCTCTGGCAATGCGCTCCACCTCGCGGATGTCGGTGGCATACAGCTCCTTCACCACATCATTAAATACCACCTTGGCATATCCGGTGGGCGCTTCCTTGTTGGGTGTAATGATGACTTCACTGACCACACCGCTGTCCAGATCCTGGATAAACTGCGCCTGGGTGTAGTCATTCTCCTGCCGCCTGAGCATGGAAATGATTGCCAGCATGACCAGCAAAAACGCTATCAACATTAAGTAAGAACTAAATAATCTATTTTGTCTCAATGAGTGCCTCCCATTTCACTTTAGAACTTCACGATACCAATATAGGGCAGGTTGCGATACCTCTGGTCATAGTCCAGACCGTAACCCACCACAAATTCATCTGGAATCTGAAAACCGGTATAATCAACATGCACATCCACAACTCTGCGGTCCGGCTTATCCAGCAGCGTACACAGGCGCAGAGATCTGGGACCTCTGTCCCGCAGCATCTCCAGCAGGTAGCTCAATGTTCTGCCGGAGTCCACAATATCCTCCACCACCAGCACATCCTTGTCCTTGATCGATTCGTCCAAATCCTTTACGATCTTCACAACGCCGCTGGATTTGGTGTCCTTGCCATAGCTGGACACAGACATAAAATCCAGAGATACAGGTACGCTGATGCGCTTGGCCAGCTCGCACATAAAAAAGCTGCCTCCCTTCAACACGCATACCAGATGTACCTGTTTGCCCTCATAGTCGCGGCTGATCTGCTCCCCGATGGCCTGTATCCTGGCATCCACCTCTGCCTCCGCTATCAAGATCTCTACATGCTCTGCCATATTCGCTCCTTTCGTACCTTTACAAACCTTCGTACTCCACTCGGAGAATCTGTTTCGTATCGTCGTCTATTTTGCAGGATTCACAGATTCTTCCTCCCGACACCCACAGAACATGGCTGCCCTGTGTCAACAGAGGAATGGTATTCCGCTCCTGTCTTGGCACCTTCTCGTCGACAAACAGACTCTTTATGCTCTTGTGCCCATAGCCCGAGCGAGTGCGAATCTCCAGATAATCACCCGTTTGACGGGTTCTCCATTCCAACAGTTCTTCTATTCTATCACAATCCAGCCATTTCGTATACCGATTTTCCAAAAGATTCACACTTTTTTTTTCCATGCGCTGCAGCCGCAAAACACCGCCGGGAACCCGGCACTCAAAAGTCTCTCCCGGATTTTGGGGTACCGGGACAGAAACGGTAAAGTCGGAGGATAGCGCCTGCGCCTGCCGCTCCAGAATCACCCGGTCATAGCAGCGCACGGCCCGAATGCCCTGGGGAAGACAGAACTGTCGGTTGCCGGGCCGGACGCACAGCTCCAGCACCTGCTCCACCTGTCCGGCTCCCATATCCCTGTGCATCGGGGAAAACTCCTTGAGCAGAGACAAAATAACTCCTTTCTGTATGGCTCTGTGCAGAGTTTCAAAGGCAGAGCAGCGGATGAACAGCCGATAGTCCTCCTCTCCGAACGGCCCGCTGTGAACCGGTTCCCTCGCGACGCACAGCTCCTCTGCCTGCCGAAACTGCTCTTCCATATAATCCTCAATTTCCATGAAAATATCCGCCGTGCGGCACAAATGAGTCGTAGCGCCACTGCATATTTCCCGCTCCGCATAGGGCAGAATATGTCGCCGGATTCTGTTGCGGGTATAGGCGTCCGTGTCGTTGGTGCTGTCCTGACAGTATGAGATGCCGCGCTGTGCCAGATAGTCCTCGATCTCCCTGCGCTCCAGTCCCAGCAGCGGCCGCACAATCTGTCCCCGCACCGGCCGGATACTGCCCAGACCCGCCAGTCCGCTGCCCCGAAACAGGTGGAACAGCATGGTTTCCGCCCGGTCTCCGGCATTGTGCGCCACCGCGATCTTCTGGGCCTGCCGCCGCTCCATCTCCCCAAAAAAGGCCTCATAACGCACCTGGCGTCCCGCCTCCTCGGCAGATAGACCCTGCTGCCGGGCAAGGGTCTGCACGTCTTTCTCCACCAGAGCAAAGGGCACCTCCAGCCGGGCGCACAGCTCTTCCACATATGCTGCGTCCCGGGCTGCGTCGGCCCGGATACAGTGGTTGACATGTACCACATAGAGCCGGATTCCCAGCTCCCGGCTGAGTCTGTGTAACGCAAACAGGAGGCAAACAGAATCTGCCCCTCCTGATACGCCCAGCACCACACCGTCGCCCGGTGCAAAAAGCCGGTATTCTCTGCAATATGCCATTACACACTGTTCCAGCTCATAGTATTGCTCATCCATACTCCTATGATAGCCATTTTATTAAAAAATGTCAATAATTCATCTCCTCATCTGTGACTGTCGAACACCCCCAGCACCAGGACGGTCATATCGTCCAATATGCGGCCCTGGCTGCAGTGCAGCACAAACTGAAGCAGATTTCTGGCCATCTCCTCCGGGTGCTGCTCCCGCATGTCTTCCAGATACTGAATCATGGCGGTCTCATATCCGTTCTCCCGCAGTGCGTCCAGTACCCCGTCACTCATCATGACAATATAGTCGTTGTCGATCAGCTCACGGCTCACGCTCCGGTGCAGCGCGCCCTGCGCCTCCTCTTCCTCACCCGCCGTCAGAATGCCCAGCGGCAGTCCGGGCAGGCTGATCTGCTCCACATAGCTGTTGCTCTTGAGAAAGGAGGCCGCCGCCCCGACCTTGCGGAACACACACATGCCCTGATACAGGTCCAGACTGCAGATGTCCAGCGTGGACATATTGCGCCTTCCCGCCGCATCTCCCGCCGCCAGCAGGGCGCTGTTCACCAGCCCTACCGCCATTTCGGTCTCAAATCCCGCCTCCAGCATTTTTTCCATCATATCCAGCACCTGACCACTGTCCGCGCTGGCCTGTTCCCCACAGCCCATGCCGTCGGACAGCAGCACCGTGGTCCAACCTCTGTCAGACTGAATGATAGAGTAATTGTCCCCCGACACGGTCTCGTTCTCCTTCACCGCCCGGGCGCTGCCGGACAACACCACAAAGCGCGGTTCCTCCACAAACAGGTAGGTGCCCTCTCTGTCCTCAATCTGCTGGGGACTGGTCACAGACACTACCAGCCGCCGTCCCAGCAGTACCGACAGCATATCGGCCACCTCCTGGCTGCTGTGCCCCACCATCCGCTGGGTATGCATGTGCAGCCCCAGTGTGGCCCCCATACCGCCCCGCTCCGGCTGATCGTTCTCTCCCTCCTGTAAGCTGCCGTCCTGCTCCGGCTGATCAATATAAAAAAGGTCCAGCACCGTGATTCCCTCCTGTCTCAGAGCTCGAACCACCAGCTTTTCCTCCCGCGGCGTCAGCGGCGTCAGCCGAAACACCTCCGCGGCCAATCTCGCCATAATCTGGGACATTTCCTCCAGATTGTCGCAGATAACCTGTCGATTTTCCCAGAGTCTGCGCTCCTCCAGCACCTGCTGGCGGGATGTGCCCTCCGGCTGTCTCTGGCCGGGTTTTCCCCGATAGCTTCTGGACAGTTCCCGAAAACTATCCGCATAGGCCAAAAGCCTTCCCCTTCCGTAATCCGAAAGCATCATGCTAAGCTGCTCCTGTCTCTCTCTGCCCACCGTTGTCAACATAATATCACCTGCTCCCTATATTCTCCGTGTGTCCGCCGCGCAGGCCTGTTCGCTGCGGCATTCACAAGTATACAAAAAGCGATCCATACTTTTTGTCAAAATATGGATCGCTTTCATCTATTTTCGTTGACAAACTTTCCTTACTATGCACCGTTTCACCTGTGATACGGCACATGTGTATCTCTCTATCAGCTGTCTCTCTTGCGGCGGCGGATCAGGATAATACCTGCAATGCCCGCCACCAGCACTGCGCATACCACACCTATGCCGTACAGGATTTTCCCTGAACCTTCCTTTTGAGGCGTCTTCGGCTGCTCCGGTTCGGCGGATTCCTCCGTATCCTGGCTCTCCGGCTCTTGAGCCGACTCCTGAACCGGCTCCACAGAGGTCTCCTCTTCGGAGGATTCCACTGTTTCCTCTTTGACAGGTTCGGCCTCCTCCCCGACTGCCTCCAGTCTGGTATCGTCCGCAAAGGCCCAGAAGGCCGGCTTTACCTGATAGTAGTCGTCAAACAGCAGAGGACATTGTCTCTGCACGCCGTCCGCAGCGCCGCCCACGGAGTTGAAGGTCTGGAGCCATGAGTCCTTGTCCACCACGCCCCAGAGAGTAATGTTGGTGATGTTCACTCCCTCCTCACGCAGGCTTTTTACAGTGTCATACAATTCCTTGTAGCGCTGCCCCTGGATGGCAAACTCCGCCTCCTGGGTTGCCGCCGTGCCGTCGTAGGCGCTGCTGGCCTTCATATCCAGCTCTGTGATCTGCACCTGCCCTACTATGGCCGCATAGGCCCTGGCTGCCTTGGTGAACTCCTCCATGGAAGGACTTCCCACGGTCTGATAGTGGCCCTGCATGCCCATACCGTCGATTCTGGTGCCCTCCGCCTCCTTCACGTCTTTGAGCAGCTGCTCAATGCCCACTCTCTTATTGGAAACCCATTCATTGTAGTCGTTGTAATACAGCTCCACCTCGGGATCCATATACTGGTTGGCGTAGCGGAAAGCGTTGATAATAAACTCGTTGCTCTGGTACACAGCCCACCAGCTGCTGTTCTCCCCCGCATTGCGATAGCGGGAGCCTCCGTCGCTGACGGCCTCATTGACCACATCCCAGCCGTAGAACATGCCGTGATACTTGCTGTCCTCGCCGGTAAAATGCTCCGCCATGGTCTTGATATACCACTCCAGACGGCGGTTCATGGTCTCGGTGTCGGCATAGGGTTTCCCTGCGTCATAGTCCTCATGGAACCACCACTCCGGCGTCTGGGAGTGCCATACCAGCACATGTCCACGCACCTTGATAATATCCTCGGGATGGCTCTGATTCCAGTCATATATGGCATTCAGCGTTCTCTCCGCCCGACTGTAGTCCAGCTTGGGCACCACCAGCTCCTCCCCGTTCAGAGTCACCGTCTCCGTGCCGGGGCATTGATTGTTGCTGTATCCGAACATGGCGTCGGGTTTCAACTCGTTGCCCAGAGTGATGGCATTGAAATGTCTGGTCACAAGCGCCATGGTGTCCACGTCCTTCAGATCTGAGTTGACGATGGAGGTTCCTATGATAAAGTCCTGATCCAGTTCACCCGGCACCACATCCCTGAGCCGCGGCACATCCGTCTGAATAATGCTCTCTCTGGCTCCCTGCTCCTTCAATTCCATGCCCGTCATGTAATATGTACCCATCACGCCTTCTCCTTGTCCGTAATTAGTTCCCTGTTCCAAAATCCGAATCACCACCTGCTCAAGATTTCCTGACCAGGACGGTGTGTAGATTCCTGTGAAATGTGTCCAAACTCCCGGCTCCAAAACCTGACTTACCGTGCCGCTGCAGCCCTGACTGTAGACGGTATTGCCGTCCGCCGTAATGTAGGGAGATATCTCTACATTGCGCTGCTGCGAGGGTGCGTCCGCATAGTCCGCCGGGTCCAGCATCACATAAAAGCTGTAAATATAGTCCTTGTCCTTCTCCACCAACCCCGTCACATCCTGGGAGAAACATTCATAGTTGGAACTTCTGTCCGTAATCTTGCCGTAGCTGGTCACGTCCCCGTAGATGGGTTCCGTACCCTCCTCTGCGGTAATCGTGGCCCCGCCCCGGTCTCTGTACCACACGGAAATGTCATCCCCCTGAGCAAAATCCGGACACGTTATCAGATTGGTGTCTGCCTCGGCTGCCAGACAGCCGCTGCCGCAGGTCACTCCTGCTGTCAGGATCGCTCCCACTGCCAGCGCCGCTGCCATCGTACTCCTTAACTCTCTACGCATATCGCCATATCCTTTCCTGAATATTTATAGTAAACGGCATTTGTTAGGTTTATAATAGCATATTGTCTCTGAAAAGGCTTATCGTTTCTTGTCATTTACTGGTCTGATATTGCTAAAAAGGAGCCGTGGCATTCGCCATGGCTCCTTGTCAAAATACTATCAGTCCTCGGCCTTGAACACGATTTCATCCGCATTGACCAAACCCAGTTTCTCCTTGGCAATCTCCTCGTAGTACTCTTTGGTCTGGGAGCGCTTGCGCAGAAACTCTATTTCCTCCGCCCGCTCCTTCTCCGCGTCTATCTGGGCCTGCAGAGCGGCGGACTGAGCCTCCAGTGTGTCCAGTTTGTCCTGCAGTTTCATACTGCTGACATACACTGCCGCCAGAACCATCAACAACGCCAGCATCACCAGAAACATACTGAAACGGTTCTGTACTTTTTTGCGATATGCTGCTTTCTTTCTTCTGGTTCGCGCTGCGGCCATGGCTCCCTCCCCGGTTGCATTCCCTATTGTCTCTTAAGTCTTATTTTAAGAAGTTTTCCGTAATTTTTCAACCTGTTTTTGCAAAAATTCCGGCTCTTTTTGAACAGACGTCTCAAAACGCCGCCCGCCGCATGTCCCGCCCTGCCCACAGGGCGCAGGCAAAAGCCCAGACCTGCACACAGCAAATCCCGCACCCGACACAGAATCAGGGATATGTAGCGGACCAGAAAACCGCTGACAGTCTTTTTGTACAGCAGCATCCCCGCCAGCGCTCCTATCACCGCAAACCACCGCAGGCTGCCATTGCTCTCCCGGTGCATCAGCCCAAAAATATACAGGGCGCAGAAGACCCAAAAAGCCATATCCTCAAGGGATACCAGCAATCCCTTATGGGGCAGCACTCTCCGCCATATCCGCAGGATATCGTAAACAGACGTAATCAGTATGCCCGAAACAAAGGCATACAGCAGAAATACATTTTCCTCCGACATCTTCCGGCTCCCTCGATTCTACCGAAACAGCCTGGAAAGCAGGGATTCCGACTTGCCAAAGGTGCCGCCTGTCACGTCCGAATAGGTGAAACTGTCGATTCTGCCGTCAATATCCACTTCTCCCTTATCCAGCATCAGCCTGCTCACATGCAGTTCCTGCCCTTTTATCATCAGCATTCCCTGCTCTGTCTCCAGCAGAATCTCATGCTCGTCAAAGGACAGTACATCATTCACGCCCGTGATACCGCATATTCTTCGGTTGCTCATAGTTACCTTGTGCGTGCGTCCTCCGGCAGTGTTTAAGTCCTCCATAAGGCCCTCCTTCCCATCTGCGACTCCCTTAAGTATATGAGACGGGAATGGAGGATATTACTGATATGGCAGCATTTACAGATATCGGAACAGCTCCTTGGCCTCCTCTTTTTTCACGGTTTCCTGTACATCCAGCACCTCCACCTTCACGTCCTTGTTGCCGAAGGAGATGGTGATGACGTCTCCGGCCTTGACGTTGGCGGACGCCTTTGCAGGCTTGTCGTTAATCAGTACCCTTCCGGCGTCGCACGCCTCGTTGGCTACAGTGCGTCGCTTGATCAGCCGGGATACCTTCAAGTATTTGTCCAGTCTCATATTATTATCTTCCTCCATTTAAAGTTCCGCATATTCAAAAAGAGAACCTATTGCTAGGTTCTCTTGCGTGCCGTACCTTACTTGTTCAAAGAATCCTTTAAAGCCTTGCCAGCCTTAAACTTGGGAGCCTTGGAAGCAGCGATCTTCATAGGCTTGCCGCTCTGGGGATTTCTGCCCTCTCTTGCGCTTCTCTCGGATACCTCGAAAGTACCGAAACCTACCAACTGAACCTTGCCGCCCTTCTTCAACTCAGCCTCCACAACATCGGTGAATGCCTTCAGAGCCTTCTCTGCGTCCTTCTTGGACAGGCCAGCCTGATCAGCCATAGCTGCAACTAATTCTGTTTTGTTCATGTTGAAATTCCTCCTCAATTGAGTACTGTTATTTTTTGACAGATTCTTCATATGCGAAACGTCTACATATATTTATATCTGCTTTTCCCTGTTTTGTCAAGGTTTTTTCACAAAAACTATGAATCTATCTCAAATTTATTGTGCGGGAGCCGGCTCTGGCGTGGGAGCAGGCGTAACCTGGGGCGTCGGAGTGTCTGTAACTGCCGTGTCGATGCCCGGTATCAGCTCTGCAAAGGAATAGGTGATATCCTTGTACTCGCCGTCAACGGACACGGTGTAGCTTCGGGTCTCGTAACCGCTGCGGCGCAGGGTAATAATATGGCTCCCCTCACTCTTGGCAAAGCTGGTGGGAGCAATTCCCACATAGTTGCCATCCAGATAGACCTCCGCATTCTCCGGCGCATCCACAAACACCTTGTACTTGGCAAGCTTGTCCTTATCCTCCTGCTCGTCGTTTTCTTTGTCCGCATCCACCTTATCCAGTGTGATATCCAGCCCCCCCGAGGGCTGTGCTACTTTTATATAGGTGGTCATGGTCTGGTAGCCATTGGCTCTGACAATCAGCTGGTGAATACCATATTCCAGGTTCACGGGCATCGAGGCGTCCGCCTTTTCGCCATCGATATACAGCTTTGCCGAAGAGGGATTCAGGGTGAATATGATGGTGCCGTACTGAATCTCAGGAACCTCCAGATCACCGATATCCAGCGTGCTCTCCTCACCACGGCAGATTGTCACCTCCTTGGTGCCTCCGCCGCCGCGCTTGCTGACCTTGATCTGGTAATGGCCTTCCGGCACCGTCAACAGCATGTCCTCCTCGATTCTGCGTATGCTGGACTGGCCGATTTCCATATATCCGCCGATAAAATTCTCCTCATTCTGCAGACGCAGATAGCCGTGTCCCTGCTCGACATTGACGCTGAGAATGCTGCTGCCGATCCCCTTGAACGTCAGCACGTCCACAGGATTCAGGTCCATTGCCTCTATCCGCGTACCCTGAGACAGGTAGACGGTGTCCCCTGTCAGCTTGTACACATCCTCCCCTATAGTCACCTCGCTCCGCCGCAGATCGATCTCATAGCGGGAGGCGTCGGCATATACCCAGGCTGAAGGGCTGATCTGCATGGTATTCAATCTCTTTTTAGAGCGCAGAAATGTCACGTCCACAATATCGCCAAGCGCGATCTGCTCCAGAGACACCGCTTCGCCATATTTGTCATACAGATTGCTGGTGCCCTCCACCGACAGCGTATAGTTGCGGCTCAAGTCCAGGTTCAGCAGCGTTACCGTTCCCTCCTTGCTGTCTTTTTTTACCAGTATCGCCGTGTCCGCCGAATCGTAGCTGTTGGGACCGGCAGGCACAAACCCCGTACCCTGCTGCGCCTCCTGAGATGCGGGGGGAGCGGGCTGCCCTGCCTGGCCCTCCGGCCTTATACTGCAGGCTGTCAACAGCCCCAGAGCTACGGCCAGCACAAGTATTCCCATGACCACTCTCTTTTGTCTCTCTGTCATCTCTACCTCTTTCCTGTGTTTTACAGCTGAAACACACTTTCCAGAAAACTCTTTTTTTGTTGCTCCTGGGCCAGCAGCTTATCCAGCTTTTCCTGATTGCGCTGGGGAATCCACGCCTTGCCGGAGTTGTAGTAAAAATTGACGATCTTCCAGAATTTCTCCGGGTATGCCAGCCGGTAATACAGATCAATATATGCATAGGCGCTGACCGGTGTTATCTTCTCATATGCCGCCAATAGTTCCCGGCCCAGCGCCACAGGCCAGTCGGTCTTCTCCAGCAGCTTGCGCATCAGCAGATAAAGATCCCTGATTTGTCTGTCCCTGAGACATTTTTCAAAGTTTACAATAAACATGCCCTGATTTCCGCAGAGAATATTATGGTATTGATAATCTCCGTGACAGTAGGCGTAGTCTTCCTGGAGCTGGTGCGCTGCAGGCAGGCTTGCTGCAGGCAGGTATGCCCTGGACATGCTTTCCTCATAGCTGCGCCAGCCCTCCGTCACTTCTCCGGCCTGTTCTATAAAATAATCGATACAGCCCAGCAGGCTGTATTCAAACTGGGTCTTCTGGCTCTTTTTGCGCAGAAAGCGCTGTACCTTTATAAACTCCCGGTTGTGCTTTTCATACTCCTGCAGCGGGGAAAAACGCATCAGAGCCGGGCAGTCCTCCTGAGGCTCCAGCATCATGCACTGATGCAGTCTGGCCAGGGTGCGCACCGCCTCCAGGCACTCCCCACGGTCGTATATATTGCACTCACGGCCCTCTCCACAGGTCTTCAGGATGTAGGCCGTCCCATCGTTTTCTCGGACGCACAGTGCCCCCTCCCGCGTGGGAACCAGTTGTTCCGCAGACACCGTACCCTGCTCCCTGATTCTGGACAGCAGTCTGTCCAGCAGCGCCAGCTTTGCCTCATTGCCTTCATATTCCTTAAATACCAGCAGACCGTTACTCGTGTCACACAGGATCACTCCCCTGCCTTTCCTCGTCCGCAGGACCTCCACATCATATTGCTCCAGCAAAGCTACCGCTCTATCATTCACGTTCCGTACCTCCCATAAGATATGCTCGCTGAAACGGTTTCGGCGCATCCCGCCCAGCCCTATCCTATCTTATGAGAACCCTTTGGAACTTATGTTAATTTCAGAAAAATCTCGAACAGCTTTTCCCTGCTGTTATCCTCCGGCGTCTCCAGCACATGTTCCAGCATCCGCTGCAGCATTTCGCCCAGCTCCGGTCCCGGTTTCATGCCGGCGGCAATCAGGTCTTTACCGCTCACCGCCAGATTTTTTACAGAAATGCACTGTCCCCTGGCCACGATATCCCGATACTCCCGCTCCCAGGCGTCCACAAACTCCAGCTTTTCCTCTCGCTGGTAATCGCTCTGAGACATGATATCGGCTCTTCTGACCATGAACAGCCCGGGGAAAATATCCTCGCCTATTCGATTCACTGCGCGGCGCACAAACGCCGGGGTGAGAGAAACATTGTTTCCGTAATCGTGGAATTCCACCAGACGACTGACTTTGACAATCGTGTCGTTATCAAACCTAAGCCGCCGCAGTATTTCCCTCGCCATATCGGCGCTTACGGCCGGATGGCCGTGAAAGTGAGTGATACCCCGCCTGTCCGTCTGCAGTGTGCAGGGTTTTCCAATATCGTGGAGCAGCATGGCAAGGCGCAGGTCCTTTTCCGCCGGCACACCCAAAAGGCTGTGCAAAATGTGTTCGCCCACGCTGTAGCAATGGTGGGGGTGGTTCTGGGGAGTCTCCATGCAGCGGTCCAGCTCCGGCAGGATCACGGCGGTGACACCCATGTCATACGCCTGCCGCAGATAGTCGGGATGGGGAGAAACCAAAAGTTTTACCAGCTCCGTGCGAATCCTCTCGGCACTGATATGCTCCAGGCTGGGGGCCAGTTCACATATAGCCCGTCTCGTGTCCTCCTCAATGTCATAGCCCAGCTGCGCGGAAAAACGCAGTGCCCGGAGAATGCGCAGGGCGTCCTCGCCAAAACGTTCCTCGGCACAGCCTACACAGCGGATCACTCCCCGCCGAATATCTCCCATGCCATCGAATGCGTCCACGAGTCCCGCCGTGTCGTTGTAGGCCATGGCGTTGATGGTGAAGTCTCTGCGCCGCAGATCTTCCACCAGCCGGGATGTGAACAGCACCTCCCGGGGATGTCTGTGATCCTCATATTCCCCGTCAATGCGGTAAGTAGTTACCTCATAGCCCTCCCCATCCTGCATCACCGTCACCGTGCCGTGGGCAATGCCTGTATCAACCGTCCGGCGAAACAATGCCTTGATTTGCTCCGGTCTGGCAGAGGTAGTGATGTCCCAGTCGTCAGGCTCCCGTCCCAGAATACTGTCCCGGATACAGCCGCCCACCGCATAGGCCTCGTATCCCGCCCCTGTGATTCTGTCTATAATATATTTTACTTTTTCTGGCAGATTTATTACCATATTTACCACTTTCCTGCATATCTGTAGCTGGCAAAGCCAACTGCTGTCCCGCAATACTGCATCAATGAAAATGTCAGCTCATAAACTCCCGGATGACCTGAACGATACCGTCCTCATCGTTGCTGGCGGTGATATAATCCGCCGCCTCCTTCACCGCAGGCTGCGCGTTGGCCATTGCCACACCCAGTCCTGCATAGCGAATCATGGAAATATCATTGTAGCCGTCGCCGCAGCAGATCACATGTTGTCTGTCCACGCCGATGATGGGCAGCATCTGCTCTATGGAGCTGGCTTTGCTCACACCCAGAGGCATAACCTCCACGAAAAAAGGTTCCGAGCGATAGATGCTGGCCGAGGAGCCATATTTTTCCTGCAGCTCTCTCTCGTAGACAGCCGCCTGCTCCCCCGGCGCCGTCAGAAGGCATTTCTGTATATCAAAATCCACAAAGTGGGGAAAATTTTCCACCACGCGGATGGGCAGACCGTTGATTCGGGCCTCCAGCTGCACATACTCATCTGGCTCAAAGGCGGATATCACGGTGTCCCCCAGATAAGAAATCAATCCCATATGGCGCTCTGCGGCGTATCGGTACAACCCCGGCACCAGATTGTTCGGCAATGTTCTCTGATAGACCACCTCGCCGGTGCGGCACTCCACGATCCGGGCGCCGTTGAAGGACAGCAGATAACCCCCATATCTGGCCAGCTCCAACTCCTCCTCGCAGCGGCGCATACCCGGCGTAGGCCTGCCGGAAGCCAGCATAACCTGGTGTCCTCTCATCACCGCATCCCAAATTGCCCGACGGGTATTGTCCGTAATCTCCTTTTTGGAATTGGTCAGAGTGCCATCAATGTCCAGCACCAACACTTTTTTCTCCATTGGTTTCTCCCGTCCGCTGTAAACCGGTTTCAGCGACAGAAGGGGAAACCTGCTGCCGCTGATCCTATTGTCATCCTGACTGATTGTTCTGCCGGGAATCCCTTCCCGCAGGATCGATTTATGATTTTTGGATTAGCCCACATCCTCCGCGGATTCCTCCGCAGATTCATCTGTCGGCTCCTCTCCCTGCTCCTGCTCGCTCTCCTGAATTCGTGCCGCCTCTACTTTCAGATAGTTCAGGTTTCCCTTGGGATCCTCCACCGCCACAGTTTCACTGATACCCTCCAGATATTCGATCATGGTCTGATTCAGCAGCAAGTCGTGAATGTCAAGTCTCCAGGCCGGATCGTTGGTACCTATATAGTACAGCACATAATTGTAACCGCTTTCCTCGGTGAAAGCCGCTGTGTCCCCTGCCTTGCGTCCGGCATCAGCCAGCCATGCGTTCATTTCTTCGCTCATGCTGTCGCCGCTCACACCCTCATACAGGCCGTCTTCCACACCGTTTTCGTCATACCGGTCACACAGCTCGATAAAACTTTCCTCCGTGGCGGGACCGTTCTGCCACTCCGTCAGAATAGTCTGGGCGTCTGTGGAAAGCGTGACAATAGCCCGAATGTCCACCGTGGGAGTCTCTACCCGGTATCTCCGGTCAAAGCCCGCCACCAGATAGCGGTGCCCTGAGGTGTCCTCCACCACAGTTGTGTCCCCATGTGTTCTGGCCTCGTCAAACAACCAGTCAGCGAGCAGATAGTAAGAGGAATACATATAACTCTCGGCCTCATGGGCGTCGCCCCCGGCCAGGATCGTGACCTCCGCAATGTCCGCATCCGCTTTGGCCTTCTCCATGGCTGCGGCTATCTCCTCCTCCGTGGGCTGATAAGCCACTTCGTTGCCATCCGCATCCAACGTTGCGCTGCCATCCGGCGCAGTGGTGGGAAGTTCTGCTGAAACGATAGTCACACGGTAGTCCACCACATCGTAATTATTCCTGTGCTCCTCGTAATAGCTGTTTATCTCCGCATCGGAGGGGGCGGAATCCTCTGACACCTGCTCGTAGTAAGCGTTGGTCAGAATACCCTCCCGAATCGCCTTCTCCAGTCGGGATTCCGTGGCATAGCTGCCGAACATGCTCTTCATATATTTATCCATGGTCATGCTGTTCTCGTTGGCTGCGTCCCGGATATCCTCCATCATCTCTGCGTACTCTTCATCCGTGTTATAGGTGAAACCCGCCGCCTGGGCCGCAGCCTTCAAAGCCTTCGTGTGGCGGATATTCTCCACCGCCGTCTGCTCAAAGTAATCTCTGAAGGTCATGTCCGTCGAATACATCTGGTCATCAATGTTGCTGGTATCCATGCCCATCATGGACAGATAATAGCCGCTCTGGGCGATAAAGCTGGTTCGCGCCATGGCGTAGTGGTAGTCAAACTCCACTTTGGTTATTTTCTCGCCCCCCACATTGATATGTGTGCCGTTCACCGCCACATAGCTGCGGATGGGGAAAGAAAGCACAAATGCCGCTAAAATCAACACCACTGCAATGCCGATTATATCGCCGCAATTTTTCCGGACTTTAGCTCTCTTCTCCTGCTCCTCATATGCCTGCATCTTGCGGTCATATTTGGTCATGGCCTTGGACTCCTGCTGGGGAGTCTCCTGTTTGTTGTTCTTTTTAGACATTTCTTTTTCCTCTTTCTATTTTAGTTCCGCTGCGGTATGTACAGCCCCCACCTGGGGAACAATTTTCGGCTACGTAATGCATGCATCCGCAAATTGTTCCGGGGGCTATACATACCTTGCTGATTTTAGTTCAGCTGGATGCTGTCAACCTATTTACAGGGAGGCCTCCAGGCTCTCTACCAAGTGTTGGATGCTGCCCTCCTCAAAGGGACATTCCAGCCCGACCGCGGGGATCATCTTGGTATAGAAATCGCTGGCGGACAACTTGCAAAGTTTCAGGTAAGAAACCCAGGCCTCCTTAAAGTTCTTGTCCTTCCATATCTTGTACTGCAGGGCACAGGTCTGCGCCAGGCAGTAGTCGATATAGTACAGCGGCGCATTGTAGATATGGAGCTGCTGCTGCCAGAGGGCGCCCTTTCCAAAGAAAGGATTGTCCTCATAGTCCATATGAGGTCTGTATTCCGCCTCCAGCTGGAGCCATGCCGTATGACGCTGGGCCGGAGTCATATCCGGATTCTCGTACACAATGTGCTGGAACTCGTCCACCATGCAGCCGTAGGGGATAAAGATTGCGGAATCCTCCAGGTGCATGTCGATATAGTCCTGTTTCCTGTCACCAAAAAACAGATCCATCCAGTTCTCTGTGATAAACTCCATGGACATGGAGTGAATCTCCGCAGTCTCCATACCGATATCCGCATGTTCACGGATGGGGTCCTGCCCGGACAGATAGCCCTGGAAAGCATGTCCGCACTC
This sequence comes from uncultured Acetatifactor sp., assembly GCA_964383805.1. Lineage (GTDB taxonomy): Bacteria > Bacillota > Clostridia > Lachnospirales > Lachnospiraceae > Acetatifactor. The sequence goes on along the minus strand of CAYLIM010000034.1, from coordinate 11,837 downwards.
ATGGGTAATCACATCCACGTCGCCGCTGGTGCCGTTGAAATTGGCAAAAATAAACGGAGAATGGTAGTCCGGCATATAGGTCATATAGCCGCCCGCGCGCTTGTTCTTGCGTCCCAGCACGTCAAAGAGCTGGTTCTCCATCATGAAGTCGAAAAACTCTCCCGTCTCCGCGGACAGTTCCCCGTACATTTTCTGGCCTGCTGCCATGATCTCCTCGGGGGTGCCGGTGGGAGCGGGATTGCCCTGCTTAAAATACACGGCCTGATCGATATAGCTCAGGCTCTCCAGGCCCAGACGCTTTCTGCGGCGCTCGTGCAGCTTTTCCGCAAAGGGCACAAAATACCGTTTGATCTGCTTGCGGAAACTCTCCACCTCTTTCTGCCCATAGCAGTTGCGGCCCATACGGTAATATCCCAGCTCCAGATAGTTCTCATAGCCCATGGCCTTGGCTTGGGCGGTGCGGTTCTTTACCAGCTTGTCATATATCTCGTCCAATTTCTGGGCATTTTCTAAAAAGAACTCCGTCTTTTTCTGCCATGCCTGCCTGCGGACCTCCCGGTCCGGGCTTACCAGATAAGGACGCAGCAGGGACAGGTTCAGCTCCTTACCGTCAAACGGGATCTTGGCGCTGGCAATCAGCTGATCATACTCGGTGGTCAGCGCATTTTCCTCCTGGGACAGGGTGATTACCCTCTCGTCAAAGGCTTTCATTGCCACTTCCATATTCTTGAACGCCACAGGACCTATCTTGCTCTCCAGATAGTCCCGATAGGGAGATTCATAGAGCTTTTGCATGTATTCCAGTACCTGGTTCTGAAACACGGGACCCATCTCATCGTAGTACTTGTGCTCTTTCTCGTAAAACTCGTCCACTGTATTGATATCATGGCGGATATGGCCAATGGTCATCAGCGTGTACACATGGTCCGTCAACGCATAGTAGCGCTGGTGTATGGCAAACTGTTCCTCTCCGCTTTTCGCCGCCTCCAGTTCCCGGGTCAAATCGGAAAGCTCTTTTCCCACTTTCTCAAAATCAACTCGCTCATAGGGCATATCACTGAATTTCATATGATTTCTCCTCTCATCGCCCGCCGATAACTGTGCAGGCTGCTCTAACTTAACATCATACCTTTTTTTTTGGAAATTGTAAACCTTTTCACATAATTTTCACCTTTAAATTCTTGCATTTTATATTTATTGTTTTATAATTATTTTTATAAGAAGAAACGAAAAGAACGAACAATTTGATGAAGCGATACCCTTCGCCCTGCCGATCCGCTGGTATCTGGACAGCCCCGATGAAAAATGGGATTTCGAATATCATGATTGCAAAAAGTGGCAGATTATCTTGACCGAATGGTTTTGACTGTTTTAAGGAGAGGAGCATTTCATGAGAACAAAGGGATACGGAAAGTTACTTATGGGAATGTTGTTGCTATGCACCCTGACTTTGGCTGCCTGCGGCAAAGAGGAAACGCCAGAACCCAATTACGGATATCTGCCTGCCTTTGTGTCTGTGCCAGAGAAAGTCACCAGAAATACACTCCCCTACCAATATGATGTTACAAGGGAGGGCATTTATTTGGCAACATCGGAAACAGGAGGAAACATCCGTTTTTATGATCCTGATCGTGAGGAAACGCAAAAACTTTTCTCTCTTCCGAAAAACGTAACGGCGCAAGGGTTATATGTAGGCAGGAACATCCAGGAACTGCGGTTTCTGTGCGTGGCAGAGCTTTATGGAACGGATGCGGACGGCAATCTCAATGCTCAGGATATCCGCTATGCACTGCAATGCTACACGGAACAGGGACAACTATTGTGGGAAAGTACTCTGGATGGTTTTTCTAGAGACAAACCATTGAATCCTTTTATGATCAAGTTGTTTATGGCAGAAGATAGCAGCACCTTTATGGCTACGAGTTCTGATCTGTATGTGTTTTCGGTGGAAGGAGAACAGATCTGCAAAATGGATTATCCCATCGCAAATCTGGAAACTTCCGTGGGAACGTCCGTCTTTGCCAGTGATGAGAGCGGAACGGTTTACCTGGCGGCACTTTCCAAACCTGCCGTTGGCGTCCTTGATGATCTGGAACAATACAAGATCTATCAGTGGAATGAGACATCCCGGAGTCTGGAGGAAGTGGACACTGTGGAGGGGAAGATGCCGCTGCAGACAGCGGAGGGGGATGGCCTTCTTTTTCACGACATGATTACTGCTTATCACTACAAGGGACCTTCAGAAGAGATGGAGACCGCCTTTTCTTTAGAGGAAAATTTGATTGCTTATTACCAGATAAATAAAGTATTGAAAGAAGAAAATGGATGGAAAATGCTGCTGCGAACAGATTCCGGATTACAGATTGTCTCGCTTACGTGGGGGGTACGGGAAACAGAAAGCTCTCTTTCCATCGCATCTGCCAATGTAACTACAAATTTAAAACAGCGAATATTACTTTTCAACCAACGCCACCCGGAGTATTTATTACAGGTCAGAGCGTATGGGTCGGAAGATATTCAGGACAGGCTGCAGCAGATTCAATTGTCTCTGACCGGTAAGACTCCACCGGATCTGGTGGAGGCATGGAACATGCAGGAGTATTTGAATTATGCCCGGAAAGGCTGGCTGGAGGACTTGTCCCCGTATGTTGAAAAGAGTGACGATGTCAGCCTGGAGGATTTTGTACCTAAACTGCGGGAGTCTCTGACGGTAAACGGAGGATTCTATGCGCTGCCGCAGGAGTTTTATCTGACAACTCTGGCTATTCCCAAAAGTGTGGCGGGAGACAGGAGCAGTTGGGATATTGAGGAGTATTTGGATTTTATAGAGGAGTATCCCGATGCCTATTTTGTGCTCAGTGTCAATGTGCAGACGGATCAGAGCGAGAAAAAAAGGGGTATTCTCCGTATTGCGCTGCGCAGGGGACTGGCGGGATTTATAGATGTGGAACAGGGAAAAGTAGATCTGGACAATGAATCTTTCCGCAGTCTGATGACCCGAATCAACAGTTTACAGTTTGATGAAAACGCCGGATCGGGACAAAAAGATTTGGATCACCGGGTAAGTGACGGGGAAATTTTAATGCCCCATGTTTCCTTAACCAATGTTAATAGTCTGCACCAATTAGAAAATGAATATCAACAGGAAATGGTACTCATCGGATTCCCTGGTACGGAGAGCGGGAACGGCGGCGGTGAAATGATTATTGACAGGCCGACAGGTATTTCCAGCAGTTCCCGGAACAAGGAGGGAGCGTGGTGTTATCTGGAGGAATCTATAACGGAAGAGACGGGGACCGACTATACAAGCGGATTTCCGGCCAGACAAAAACAGCTGACGGAAATGTTTGAGGAGATCTGTAGTAAGGCGGAGAATGTTGATGAGACAGATATGTGGAACCGCTATACGGATATGGTCATAGATGCCATTGATACGGCGTCTTTACAAGATCCTGCAATGAATCAGCTGCTGTTCATCATCTCCGAAGAAGCATCCTATTACTTTTCCGGCGTCAAGAGCTTGGATGCGGTGATTGATGCTATGGAGAACCGCGCGGAATTATACTTAAACGAGAACAAATAATCGCAATGGGGCTGCCGCAAGAATGCGACAACCCCGTTTGTAGTTTATAACAAATATTGCCACAAGGGCTGGCAGTTCACCGCCATATGGGACGCTTGGTCGTCTATGCAAAAGCAATAAATACTTGCATTTTATATTTACTCCCTTATAATTATAGTTAAAAAGAGAAAGGCCGTATTTATGAAAGACAAACCTCAATATTTATATCACGGAAGTCAATATAAGTTGGATATACTCATACCACAGCAGGCCGCAGGCGGACGGGACATTGATTCCATGAAAGCGATCTACGCTGCCGAGACGCTGAATGACGTGATACCTTTTGCCCTGCCAATCCGTTGGTATCCAGATAACCCGGAGGGGAAAAGGGATTTTGAATGTCGTGATGGGAAAGTTTTTCTGAACTACGGTTCTTTAGATCCCAATGGTGTAGGATATGTGTATAAAGTCAAGTCAGATTCCTTTGAAAAAATAGATGAATGGCAGTGGGTGTCAATGGAAAGCTGCGATCCTGTCGAAGTGATCGAAATAAAAGTGGCGGATTATCTTGACCGGGTAATCTTTTCGAGAGAAGCGAAACTGATTGCAGGGTTTGAGAATAAATTATAAGGCGGGAGCTGCCGTAATTCATACGATAGCCCCTGTTTGTTGTACGCAAAGTACAAAAGTTTGGGCGCCTACTAGAATGATGGAGGCTTACCATGAAAAAGAAATATGTGATTGTCTGTATAATTGCATTGTTATCAGGAAGCTGTCTTGTCGGCGTCCTCCTCTTTTTGTGGGACAGGTACCGCCAGCCGGATTATCTGCTTGCATCCACAGCGGCTCCCGTTGTCCTGGAGGGCGGTATCCTTCAAAATCCATATTCCTCTCTATTTATTCCCACCCAAATCAACAAGATCGGTGAGGATTATTTTTTGGTAGACTGCTATCATAACCAGATTTTGACCAGCACGTCTTTGGACACCCCGCTGGAAGAATGGTATGTGATGACGGACCAGATTAATTGGGGACATACCATTGCCGGGGACGGCACAGTGTATTTAGCAGATGATACAGAAAATAACCGCATACTCATTTTTGAGAAAGATAACCAGAGCTTTTACTTGACCCAGACTTTTGAGGATATTGGTATACGCCCGCATTATATCGTCTACGACGAAAAGGACAAACGGTTCTATGCCCTGAGTTCCATGACCGGTGAATTGTATGTATTCTACCGCCAGGAAAATTCCTCAGATGTCTTCCTGGAAAAAATACTGTCTGTCCCGGAGCTTAACTATATCTATGTGCGTTCCTTTACCATTGATAATGATGTCGTTTACTTTGTGACCAACAACGGGGTAATCCTGCAAACCCGCAAGGAGGATATGGCTGTTTTGGAATGCTGGCTCGTACCGGCCGAGTACGCCGGGATGGTGCAGATTACCAAAATCCAAAATTATTTTTACATTACCGTATCCACTGACATTTCCGGGAACGCGGATTATGCCACTATTATTCGGGTGCGGGATCTTGCGCAGCTGGCCGATACCCCTCCCGAAAGCCTGTACTCCCATTTTACGCAGGGCGGCACCCCATATTATATCTCCTACTTTGACGGCGCTTATTTTTTAACACAGCACTGCGGGGTTCCCGGAACCGGAGTCTGGCGTTTCCAGGCCACGGACGATGGACTGGATGATATTCAAGTGCTTTATCCGTAGAACTGCGTAAATATTTTTCCAAATAAGCAAATTATAAATTCTGGAGGATTCTGACATGTCAATACAAACTTCTGCACTGGAAACGATAAATACATTAAATGCAATTTTTAATAAACATAAAAAGGAGCGCATCTGTGTTTTGGCAACAACATGTTGTGGGAAGACAACCCTGCTGAAACAAATTCCTGGCTGTGTGGATTTGGATGATGAATTATGGCCACAATTAACCAAAGAAGAATCCGATTTCATCAGCCAAAAACCCTGGACAAATGAGATTGGCAACTTTATTGACAAACTGATCTATGAAAAAATATCCGTAAAAGCCGGTCACCCATTGTTTACTACGGTTATTGTAGATTGTGATGTGGTGGTATATCTGGATATCAGTGATGAATTATTAGCTGAGCATTGCAAAAAGCGGGGCAATAATTTTAACGATTCAAAAAATGTAAAGGAATCCATAGAAGAAGATTGGAACAGTCACAGAAAAAAAGGTGGCAAAGTATTTTATTACTTGACAGTTACGGAATAATATTAATTGTCAGAAACTCTTTTCCAAAAGGTGGGTTTTTTAATGATAGGATTTTACGATTGATTAAAGGCAAAAACGGGACTGCCGCATAGATGCGATAGTCCCATTTTTTGTCTATTAGCAGTTTACCGTCATATGGTCCGCCTTGGGCATCACAATGGTGTCATTGCCCTCTATGCGGATATCTGCGCCGTCGGCAGATACAGCCCGCACATTTACCAGGCGCACGGTGTAAGGTTTCCCGGCGGTTACATCCAGAGTGATGGCTCCGGCGTGACGGGACGCCTTAATGGTCAATGCCGCCTGGTTGTCCATGCCGTAGACGGTCCGCTCTGCGCTGGCCCCATTATGCAGCTCATAGACCCGCAGTTCCACGCCGTCGGCATAATCATAATCTGGCCGATCGTCCCTGGCGCCCAGGGCGATGATGGAGCATTCTTTAACCATCATGGGCAGGCTCAGGTAGTCGTACTTGCCGCTGTACCACTTGCCGCCCTCCTGCACCTGACCGGTAAGGAAGTCCGTCCAAGTGCCCTCGGGCAGATAGTATTCACCGATACCCTCATCGTTGAAGATAGGAGCCACCAGCAGACTGTCGCCCAGCATGTACTGCTTGTCCAGATAGCTGCAGTTCTTGTCCGCAGTGTACTCCAGCACCATGCTGCGCATGGTAGGGATGCCGGTGCGGTTGGTGTAGATGGAGGTCTCATACAGATAGGGCATAAGGCGGGCTTTCTGTCTGGTAAAGAACCTGCACACGTCCACTGCCTCGTCATCATAGACCCAGGGCACTCTGTAGGAGGTGCTCCCGTGGAGACGGCTGTGGGAGGACAGCAGACCAAACGCCACCCATCTCTTATATACGTCCGGCGTGGAAGTATGCTCAAAACCACCGATATCATGTGCCCAGAAACCAAAGCCGCTCATCAGCAGACTTAAGCCGCCCCGCAAGCTCTCCTCCATGGACTCGTAATCAGACCAGCAATCGCCTCCCCAATGCACCGGGAATTTCTGGCCGCCCACGGTGGCGGAGCGGGCAAACAGTACCGCCTCTCCCTTGCCGCGTTTTCTTTCCAGCAATTCATACACACATTTATTGTACAGATAAGTATAGTAATTGTGCATTTTCTTGGGGTCGGAGCCGTCAAAATACACGGCCGCGGTGGGAATTCTCTCACCGAAATCAGTCTTGAAACAGTCCACGCCCATATCCAGCAGCACTTCCAGCTTGTCCTGGAACCATTTCCATGCCTCCGGATTGGTGAAATCCACGATAGCCATGCCCGGCTGCCACATATCCCACTGGTAGACCTGGCCGTTGGGACGTTTGATAAAGTACCCCTTCTCCATACCCTCTTTGAACAGATAGGACTCCTGCCCGATATAGGAATTGATCCACACGCAGATATTCAAACCCTTGTCCTTGATGCGCTTGAGCATCCCCTTCGGATCAGGGAACACTCTCTCATCCCACAGAAAATCCGACCAGTGGAACTCCTTCATCCAACAGCAGTCGAAATGGAAGGTGCGCAGAGGAATCCCTCTCTCCAGCATACCGTCGATAAAGCTCATAACAGTCTTCTCGTCGTAGCTGGTGGTAAAGGAGGTGGACAGCCACAGACCGAAGGTCCAGGGGGCGGGCAGGGAAGGCTTGCCTGTGATATCCGTGTAAGCGGTCAGCACGTCCTTCATGGTGGGACCGTCAAACAGCATGTAGTCCAGATAACCTCCCTCCACGGAGAATTCCGCCCGGGTCACCATCTCGGTCCCCAGCTCCATGGACACATTCTCCGGGTGATTTATCAGCACACCATAGCCCTTGTTGGAAATATAAAAAGGAATATTTTTATAGGCCTGCTCGGTGCTGGTGCCACCGTCCGCATTCCAGATATCAATGCTCTGGCCGTTCTTGACAAAGGGTGTAAAATGCTCGCCGGTGCCATACAGCAGCTCTCCCACGCCCAGAGACAACTGCTGGCGTATGTAGGTGTCCGCGTTGTCTCCCCGGTCATAGTATTCGCCCTTCCAGTCGGTCTTCATCAGCGCCAGATCCTTGCCGGTACTGCGGGTCAGCAGCTTTCCGTCCCGTTTGTAGGTCATGGACCAGGGTTTTTTGGTAATCTCCAGAGACAGGCTGCCGCTCTTAATGGCAATCAGTTCCTCCGTCTCGGTCACATCCAGCGGGCACTCCTGCAGATTCAGCTCAAAGGCAGGCTCGCATACCACTGCGCCCAGGTGGTGATAGGTCTGCACCCGCAGCACATTCACACGGGGAGAGGTGATCTTTACCGTCAGATTGATTCCGCCCAGGGTGGCTCCCTTACTGTTGATATAGCCTGTGGGAGCGCAGATGCTTACCTCCGTGGGCGTTTTTTTGATAAAATAGGCCTCCGTAGGCGCAAAGCACCCGCAGCCCTCTTTCTGTAACCAACATCCGTTGCTGAATTTCATTGTATGTCCTCCATTCGTTTATATTTTCCTCTTTCTATATATCTCTAGCATACCAGACGGCAGACAAAAATGCACGAAGAATTTATAAAAATATAAAAGAGCAGACCCTGTACGGATTCTGCCCTTGTCTGTTGTATGTCTTATCCTTGCCTGCGATAGGCAAATACCGGCCTGTCGTTCTCATCCCACTCCACTTTCATCAGCATGGCGTGACGGTTGGGGTCCTCCAGGGAATCTCCCACGATCTCCTCGTAGGTGCGGGCGTGGTAAACACAGATATCGTTGCCCTCCTTGTCCTTGGTAAAGCTGTTGTGGCCGGGACCGTATATGCCCTTCTCCGCATCAGTAGCCAACACGGGGTAGCGCTCCTTAACCCAGCTCCTGGGGTCCAAAAGATCCGCATCCTCTGTGGTGCTGAGCATGCCCATGCAGTAACAGGCCCCGGTAGCGCTGGCGGAATAGGTCACATAAATATGCCCGTTATGCTTTACCACAGCAGGACCCTCGTTGACCCAGAAACCGACTCTCTCCCAGTCGTAATCCGGCGTGGTCAGCAGCACCTGTACCGTGGCCAACTTGGTGGCGGACTCCATCCGGGCGATGTACAGGTTAGATATCTGTCTGCCTACACCTACTTTTTCGGCCCAGATATAGTAGTATTCGCCTCTGTTCTCCAAAATTGTGGCGTCCAGAGAGAATGCGCGGAAGGAAAATTCGTCTTCGTCGGCGCACTGCATCATCCCCCTCTCCACCCAGGCGTCCTTCATGGGGTCCTGGCCGGTACACTCCAGCACATAGGGACGGATATGCCACATGCCCTCTCTGTCGTCACCGGCAAAATAGATGTACCATTTTCCAAACAAATAATGTATCTCCGGCGCCCAGATATGTTCGCTCATGGGACCGCTCTCATGACGGGTCCACACGGTGATCTCCTCCGCCTGCGCCAACTGCTCTATGGTATCCGCATGGCGCAGGATAATCTTGTCATAGGCCGGAACGGAGGCGGTAAAATAATAGCTGCCGTCCGGAGCCTGACCCACAAAGGGGTCTGCTCTCTGAATGATAAAAGGGTTATTGTACTCCGTGATCGGACCGTTGATCTTCTGTTCCATATTGTCTCTCCGAATTAAAGTCCCGCATTTGCCCTACCAGCACACATGGCATGTGATGAATATCCGGCCGCTTGGGCGTCCGTACATTCATCAGTGCGCTGTCCGGGCAAATGCTGTTTTAGAGTTCCACTGCCAGATGCAGCACGCTGCATGCCGGAATCGTGAATTTCAGGTTCTGTCCCGCAATCTCCACTTTGTCAAACTTCTCCGTATGTACCGAATCGGGATTCTCAAAGGTATTGTGGGCATGCATTTCCCCGGTGAGAATCGTGCCCTCCACCCCTTTGACAGCGGTTTCTGTGAATACTGCCTCTATGTCGTAGCTCTCTGTCACGGACAGGTTGTTCAAAGTCACATGAATTCTGCCGTCCTTGCCCAGAGACACGGACTCATGAAGGTTCGGCACCTTCCACTCTCCGTCACCGATCTCTTCGGTCTCCACATAGCTCTCCAGCAGCTCCGCATCCTGATGGTATTTGTACATATTAAACACATGATACGTGGGAGTTTTGATCATCTTCTCTCCCTCCGTCAGAATCACGGCCTGCAGCACATTCACCAGCTGGGCGATGTTAGCCATCTTCACGCGGTCACAGTACTTGTTGAAAATATTCAGGTTGATGCCTGCTACCAGGGCGTCCCTCATGGTGTTCTGCTGATACAAAAAACCGGGGTTGGTGCCGGGTTCCACATCATACCAGGTACCCCACTCGTCCACGATCAGGCCGATCTTTTTCTCAGGGTCATATTGATCCATAATAGCGCCGTGGCCCTTAATCAGGTTCTCCATGTACAGGGTCTTTTTCAGGGTCTTATAATATTTTTCCTCATCAAAGTCCAGTGCGCTGCCCTTGTTCTCCCAGCCATCGGGATGGGTATAGTAGTGCAGGGACAGGCCGTTCATAAATCCATGCGCCCACTCCGCATGGGCATGGGTAGTTTTCAGCACACCCTCCGTCCAGTAATAATCATCCACATTGGGGCCGCAGCACACTTTGTAGATCTCCTGGCCCTTCTTGTAGTTGCGCACATAGGTCTGATATCTGCGGTACAGATTGCCGTAATACTCCGGCGTCATATTGCCGCCGCAGCCCCAGTTCTCGTTGCCCACGCCAAAGTAATCCACCTTCCAGCTCTCGGGGTGGCCGTTCTTGGCGCGCAGATCAGCCATGGGAGATACGCCCTCAAAGGTCATGTATTCCACCCATTCGCTCATCTCCTGCACCGTGCCGCTGCCCACATTTCCATTGATATAGGTCTTACAGCCCAGCTGGCGGCACAGCTCCATGAACTCGTGCGTTCCGAAACTGTTGTCCTCCACCACGCCGCCCCAGTGAGTGTTAATCATCTTCTTGCGGCCTTCCTTGGGGCCGATGCCGTCCATCCAGTGATACTCGTCCGCAAAGCAGCCGCCGGGCCAGCGCAGCACCGGAATCTGCATCTCCTTCAGCGCCTCCACCACATCGTTGCGCATACCATTGGTGTTGGGAATGTCGGAATTCTCACCCACATACAAACCCTCATAAATACATCTGCCCAGATGCTCAGAGAAATGTCCCTGGAGTTCCGGATTGATATGTCCCATCTGATGTTTAGGGTTTACATATAACTTTGCCATAAATATACCTCTCTCTTCTTTGTTTTATCAATAGTTAAAATAATATACTCTATCCTTAACTTCTTTAATAGTAGTATGAATCAAACCCAATGTCAACAAAATCCGCAAAATAAGTTTCACATTTTTTTCAAATTATTTTTGGGCATATTTACTTTTCACTAAAGAAGAATAAATTTTTGTTGACTATATACCATTTTGAACCGCTATAGCATTGACTTTACTTTATGAAATGCTATAATAAAAGCAGAGACAAATCAAAAGAAATTAAGAGCATCATTTCGGGATTCACCTGTGATATGCAAGAAAGAGGGTACTATGTTATATTTTCAATCCATTGGGGAGGCGGAGACCGTATTCAAGGCTCTGAGTACTCCTATGCGCCTAAAAATCATGGAAATGATCTATAAGGATGACAAGCTGAGCATGAACGATTTGGCAGAGGCCCTGGGGTTGACCAACGGCGCGATATCCATGCATGTGAGCAAGCTGGAGGATGCCGGCCTGGTAAAGATCCGTACCACCTCGGGCAAGAGAGGCACCATGAAAATCATTCGTCCCCGATATGACCGCTTGATGATTGACCTGGCGCCCGTAAAGGATATCCGACACTGTTACACGGACGATATTCAGATCGGCTACTATACCACCTGCAGTGTGACCCCTACCTGCGGTCTTGCCACCAACAAGGAGATTATCGGCTCTCTGGACGACGCCCGGGTATTCTCCTTTCCTGATCGTTTCAAAGCGGGGATTCTGTGGTTTGCCAGCGGCTATGTGGAGTACAATCTGCCCAACCATCTGCAGGCGGGGCAGACCTTGACCGAGCTGCAGA
>CAYLIM010000033.1:0-31287 GCA_964383805.1 uncultured Acetatifactor sp. | reverse complement strand
ATGTGCCGAAGGAGGCTATTATTCAGGCGGCACGGGAACACCATGCGGATATCATTGCCCTGTCGGCTCTTATGACCACCACCATGCAGCGGATGCGGGAGGTAATATCCTATGCAAGGCAGGAGGGAATCACCGCCAAAATCATGATCGGCGGCGCTGTGATCACTCAGGAATACGCGGATGAGATTCATGCGGACGGCTATTCCAAGGATGCTGCGGAGGCGGTGAAACTGGCCCGGCGTCTGCTGGGCATGATGAACACAGAGGGATAAATAACAGGAATTCTCTGAAATTAGGTTAAATCCTTGACTTGTATATCACAATCCGCTGTGTTAAAATAGGCGGAACAAGGGAGAAAATTACGGGAATATGCGGAACTTTAAAAACAGCATATTCCCGGACAGTACATTGAGCAATATCTGGACGCTGAGGCGGCCAGATGTTGCTCACCGGCCCAGAGTACTGGGAGGGAATATGCGGAACTTTAATTAGGAGGTTTACATGATAGGTGCAGATGCCATAATCAAATGTTTGGAGGAGGAGGGCGTAAAGTATGTGTTCGGCTACCCCGGCGTAGCCATATGCCCCTTTTACAATAGTATCCTGCAGTCGGAGATTCAGACCATATTGATCCGCACGGAGCAGAATGCGGCCCATGCGGCCAGCGGTATGGCCCGGCTCACGGGCAGGCCCGGCGTCTGCGCTGTCACCAGCGGCCCCGGTGCGACCAATGTGATCACCGGGATTGCCACCGCCTTTGCGGACAGCATCCCTCTGGTGTGTATCACCGGGCAGGTACATACGGATCTGCTGGGCAGTGATTCCTTTCAGGAGGCGGATATCACAGGCGCAGTGGAGTCCTTTGTCAAATACAGCTACCTGGTCAAGAATGTGAATGACATTCCCCGGATTTTCAAGGAGGCTTTTCATATCGCCAACACCGGCCGCAGAGGGCCGGTGCTGATTGATATTCCCATTGATATCCAGAATGCGCCGATAAGCAAGTTCCAATACCCGGAGGAGGTCAATATGCGCACCTATAAGCCCACCGTCAAGGGTCATGCGGTGCAGATCAAGAAGGTGATCAAGGAGCTGGAGAAAGCGAAACGCCCCATCATCTGCGTGGGCGGCGGCGTACTGCTCAGCGAGGCCAGAGATGAGCTGCGGGAATTCGCGGAAAAATACCGGGTACCGGTGGTGTCCACCATGATGGGCATCAGCGTCATGCCCACGGAGCATCCCCTGTACTTCGGCATGGTGGGCAACCACGGCAAGGCATATGCCAACAGGGCTATGAACGAGTCGGATCTGCTGATCATGGCAGGGGCCAGAGTGGCGGACCGGGCGGTGAGCCAGCCGGATCTGATTACCAGAGACAAGGTGCTGGTGCATATTGATGTGGACCCGGCGGAGATCGGCAAGAACGCAGGTCCCACCATACCGCTGGTAGGAGACGTGAAACATATCTTCCAGGATTTTGCCAAGGAGGAGTTTACCTGTGAACATGAGGAGTGGATTCAAACCCTGGCGCAGTACCGGGATACCCTGGTGGCAAAGAGAAATCCCAATCCGGCCTATGTAGACCCGGCTGCCTTTATCGCCCGGCTGTCTGAGAAGATGGCTCCCGATGCAGTCTATGTGGCGGATGTGGGGCAGAACCAGATCTGGTCCTGCAGCTATCATATCGTGAAAAACGGACGATTTTTGACATCAGGCGGGATGGGCACCATGGGCTATTCGATACCGGCGGCCATGGGCGCAAAGCTGGCGGATATGGGCCGTCAGGTCATTGCCGTGTGCGGCGACGGATCCTTTCAGATGTCCATGATGGAGTTGGCTACCATGAGCCAGTACCGTATTCCGGTGAAAATCATTGTGCTGAAGAACGGCTATCTGGGGATGGTGAGGGAATACCAGCATTATACTTACAAGGACAATTACTCGGTGGTCGATCTCTCCGGCAGTCCCAGACTGGACAAGATTGCCGCGGCTTATGACATGCAGTATCAGCTGCTGGAAAATATGGACCGGGTGGAGGAAGTACTGGACGCTTTCCTGAAAGAGGACTCTTCCGTGCTGCTGGAATGTCTGATCGATCCCATGGACCTTGTGAAATGAGGGGGGCGGATATATGAGAAAGAGAATCTATTCGGTACTGGTGGAGAACCGCTCCGGCGTGCTGGGCAAGGTGGCCGGACTTTTCGCCAGAAGGTGTTTTAATATTGATTCCCTGACTGTGGGGGAGACCGACGACCCGGAGGTATCCTGTATGACGATTGTCAGCAGTGGGGATGAGCGCACTATTGAACAGATCGAGAAACAGTTGAATAAAAAGCTGGATGTAATCAAGGTCAAGACCTTTGACGAGAGCCAGAGCATCAGCCGGGAGCTGATGCTGGTGAAGGTGCGCCACAACAAGGGAAACCGTCGGGAGATCACGGAGATATGCGAGATCCTGCGGGCGGAGATCGTGGATATGTCCAAGCATTTTATGATGATCCAGATCTGCGATACCCCGGACAGGACCAGACTTCTTTTGACGATGCTGCAGTCTGTCAGCATTGCGGAGGTGGCCCGCACCGGGACCCTGGCTCTGGCAAAATGCAGTGAGAATGATGATTAGGGTTGACATTCGTACTTTATCTTGCTAAAATGTAGAGCGGACAAGTGCAGAAATAACGAAAGGAAATTCCTGTGATGCAGAAGAGAGTATTTCAGTTGTTAGCAGACAATACATCCGGTGTGCTGAGCCGCATATCCGGCCTGTTTTCCCGCAGGGGATACAATATTGAGAGCATTACGGCGGGCGTGACCGCCGACCCCCGTTTTTCCCGGGTCACCATTGTGACCTATGGGGACGACGAGATATTGGAACAGATCGAGAAACAGGTGGGCAAGCTGGTGGATGTACGCAATATCAGGGAGCTTAAGCCTGAGGAGAGCGTCTATCGTGAGTTGGCGCTCATCAAGGTCAAGGCCGATCCCCAGCAGCGCCAGAGCATCATTGCCGTGGCGGATATCTTCCGAGCCAACATTATCGACGTGTCCAAGGACAGTCTGATTATTGAGCTTACCGGCAATCAGGCCAAGATAGAGGCCTTCCTCAATCTGCTGGACGGCTATGAGATTCTGGAACTGGCCAGAACGGGTATTGCCGGACTGGGCAGAGGCAGCGAGAATGTTATACATCTCGAGGACTAATAAGTTAGCTCTAGGGACAACAACCTATCAGTTATAAACTATTTTTAACATAATGGAGGAAAAGAAGATGGCAAAGATTTTTTACCAGGAAGATTGTAACCTGTCTCTGTTGGAGGGTAAGACAATCGCAATTATTGGCTACGGCAGCCAGGGTCATGCCCATGCGCTGAACCTGAAGGAGTCCGGCTGCAACGTTATCATCGGTCTGTACGAGGGTTCCAGATCCTGGGACAAGGCTGTAAAGCAGGGCTTTGAGGTGTTTACCGCCGCAGAGGCAGCCAAGAAGGCCGACATCATCATGATCCTGATTAATGACGAGAAACAGGCAGACCTGTACAAGAAGGACATCGAGCCCAATCTGGAGGCCGGCAACATGCTGATGTTCGCCCATGGTTTCAATATCCATTTCGGCTGTATCGTGCCTCCCGCAGACGTGGATGTGACTATGATCGCTCCCAAGGGCCCCGGCCATACCGTGAGAAGCGAGTACCAGGAGGGCAAGGGCGTTCCCTGCCTGATCGCCGTTGAGCAGGATGCCACCGGCAAGGCTCAGGATCTGGCCCTGGCTTATGCTCTGGGCATCGGCGGTGCGAGAGCAGGCGTGCTGGAGACCACCTTCCGCACCGAGACCGAGACCGACCTGTTCGGTGAGCAGGCAGTGCTGTGCGGCGGCGTGTGCGCGCTGATGCAGGCGGGCTTTGAGACGCTGGTGGAGGCCGGTTATGACGAGAGAAACGCTTATTTCGAGTGTATCCATGAGATGAAACTGATCGTAGATCTGATCTATCAGAGCGGCTTTGCAGGCATGAGATACTCCATCTCCAATACCGCTGAGTACGGCGATTATGTCACCGGTCCCAAGATCGTGACCGAGGAGACCAAGAAGGCTATGAAGAAGATTCTGAGCGATATCCAGGATGGCAGCTTTGCCAAGGAGTTCCTGCTGGATATGTCCCCTGCGGGCAAGCAGGTTCATTTCAAGGCTATGAGAAAGCTTGCCAGCGAGCATCCCGCAGAGAAGGTTGGCGAGGAGATCCGCAAGCTCTACAGCTGGAACAACGAAGAGGACAAGCTGATCAACAACTAATAAGCATACAGAAGAAATGCTGATAAGTTATCAGACTGAACATAAAAACCGTTCACGGAGCCAATCAAGATTGGTTCCATGGACGGTTTTTAGTTACTTTCACGAACCGTTCTCATCCAGATACAGCTGTACTCTGCTCTGGATGATGCCAATTACCGTATCCATATCCTTGTCTCCCGCGAAGTATGGCTGCGTCTCCTCTATGACGATGGTCGCTATGGCGGAATCCTCCGGCGGCATAAGGATGCATCTGTCCATGAATTCTATATAATCTTCCACATAGGAGGTGCCGTCCGGCTTGCATTTCAGGCTCCGATAAACGCCTTCACCCATATAAAATCTGGCCCAGTTGTCACCGGGATAGGCATCTGTCACACGCTCCCGAAGCACGTCCCGGCGCAGGCAGCGGTCCGGGTACAGGCGTGTCAGTTCATCTCCGTAGAGGGTGGGCAGGAACTCCGCAATCAGATCCATATTCGCCGTGTCCTTGTTGACCACCAGAAAGTCCCTGGCATAGAGCAGATTGCCGCTCTTGCCGTCAGTGGGAACACCCACCCAGTGATAGTTCTCCGGGAAAAGGGACATCCTGGCGCAGAAATCCGAAAAGCCAAAGTAATTGTCCCAGGCATAGGCCAGATATTCCCCATCCATGACAGCACGGGCAGCGGTATTATACATTTCAGGGTTTTGCGCTATGATAGAATTATTTTTGCAGTATTTCAGCAATCTGCGGAAAATTTCGCTGTCAAAATGGCAGGTTCCGGATGCCCTGTCCACAAGGGAGGACTCGATATCGTACAGTGCAAACCAGTGCAGTGGCGACGGGTCATATTCTGATATGGGGATAAGCCCTTCCAGCGTATCGCCGGCATTGTCGGCCAGCTCCAAAACGTCCTCCAGCCGCCAGGTATCCTGTGCCCACAGCTCGTCTGACACCAACATGCTGTAGGTAATCTGATCAGTGGTAAGCCCCATCAGTTTTCCATCGATGGTCCCAGCGTTCCAGATGCAGTCAAAGACCTGTTCCTGTGTATCCACAGGAATTGCGCTGGTCAGCTCGGCTAAGGCCCCTTTTTCATAGAGAGTATACATGGTCTCGGCGGATACGACAAACATATCCGGAGCGTTCCCGGCCACGATGCGGTTTATCAGGTTGGTGGTATATGCGTCCAGGTCATCGCTTCCGCTGGTTTCAAAGCTGGAAATTTCGATATTTACCCCCGGATTTCTTGAGGAAAAGAGGGTTGCCGCCGCCGGTATAATCGATTCCCCCCGGGTGGCGGACACCAGTGTCAGGGTTCTGTTTTCCACAGGAGGGGTGGGGGAGAGCACAAAGATATTCTGCCTGGCGTTCAGAGGGTCCATAATCACCAGGTCGCCGTCTTCGCGGACTGTCATAATTTTTCTGGACATGTCGTTGGAACTGAGCAGATTGGCCTTGCAGTCAAATATTTTTTCCCGCTCCCCAGACAAGATATTCCATTTTACGATATTGCATGTGTCCGAAAAATAATACAGATTGCCGGCGGTGTCCATGCAGCCGCCGCACTTCAGGGCAAAATATTTGGACTCTCCCAGGGAGCGCATTTCTTTGGTATCATGGTCATAGATCCAGTAGGTGCTGGTTCTGTCATCCATATCTGATAGGACGAACATGGGGAATCCCTCCGGGGTTTTACACAGATAGGTCGGGGGAAGGTCCCCTGTGCTCTTCATGTGGCACAGTAGTTCTCCGTTTTCGCCCAGCACCAGCAGGTTTTCATTCCAGAGCAGATAGCAGCAGCCGTCCCGGTCACACAGGATACGACCCTGACGCAAAGAATAATCTCTTGACCTCAGTTCATTTTCGATGCCCAGTGAGGACAGGATGGGAAGTAGATCCAGGTTTTTCTGTACACCATTCTCCATATGATAGAAGAGCAGAGAGGCATAGGGAATGGGCATTTCATCCTCCCCGGATTTGCGGAGGAGGAAGACGGCCTGCCGGTCGTCTGCCATATCCATGTCCCAGGGGGATGCACCTTCTTCAAGACCATATTCACCCAGGTTAAGTTCTATGGGAACGCTCTGGCCGGTCTGCGCGTCATAGCAATACATATAGTCCGTAACCTGCAGGTTATTGTCCTCCACACTGCCCGATTGGTATCGATAACTGGTATAGATCATTCCGTCTATCGTTCCGGTATTCGTATCATATAGTTCATCATATTCAGAACCATAGGGCGTGATCCAGTCGTCATTATATTCCGTCAGATACCACTGAGTGCCGTCCTCTGTTCTCTGGGAGGCAGTCATCTGGTAGGTACTCCAGTCTATGTCTATTTTGGGAACAGGCTCTCTGGAGCCGGTGACCTCCCCGGCGGTATTTTCCTCCCCGGTGCCGCAGCTCGTCAGAAGGATGGAGGCGGCCAGCAGGAGACTAGAGAATATGCCATATGTCTTGTTCGGTTTTCTCTTATTCATCATATATACCCCTCCTTTCATGAGCCAGTCTCATTCAGATACAGCTGAACCCGGCTCTGGATAATGCCTATAACTGTGTCCATATCCTTGTCTCCGGCGAAATAGGGTTCTACCTCATCCAGCACAATGGAGGCCACCCGCGCGTCCTCGATGGGAGAGAGAATGCAGCTGTCCATAAATGCGATATATTCCTCCACATAGGCGGTGCCGTCAGGCTTGGTGGACAATATCTGATAGATTCCCTCACCCATACTGAACTGCGCTCTGGAATCCCATTCGGGAATAAACACACGACTGCGCAGCACATCCCGGCGTAGGCAGTTCTCAGGATATTTGCGCTCTATTTCTTCCCCGTACAGAGTGGGGAGGAATTCCAGAATCAGATCCATGTTCTCCGAATTTTTGTTGACCACCAGGAAATCATAGGCAGTCACAAGGTTGCCGCTCTCTCTCTCGGTGGGAACACCCACGCAGTAATACTCTTCGGGAAACAGAGCCATCTGCTCGTTAAAGCTGTAAAAATTTCCCATGCCTCTGGTACAGGGATAGGCCAGATATTCCCCTTCCATGACGGCATTGACAGAGACGGAGTCTTCAAAACTATATTCCGCCTCCGGATTGGGAGTATTTTTACAGTATTCCAAAAGCTTGCGGAAGGTCTCGCTGTCAAAATGGCAGACACCGTTCTCTCTGTCCAAAAGGGAGGAGTTGATATCCTGCAGCGCAAGACAGTACAGCAGCGACGATGGGGATGGATCGTAACCCATCGGCATGGGAATGAGCCCCTTCAGAGTGTCCTTGGGCGCATTCTCAGCCAGCGTCAGAATATCCTCCAGGCTCCATGTATCCTGGGCCCAGACGTCCCTTGAGACCAACATGGTCTGGGCTCCTATGCTGGTGGTAAGCCCGGTCAGCTTTCCGTCTATGGTTCCCGCCTGCCATACACAGTTAAATACCTGTTCCCGCAGTTCGGTGGGAATCGCGTCGCTCAGATCCGCCAACACTCCTTTTTCATAGAGGATCTGCATGGTCTCGGCGGGGACGATCATCATATCCGGAGCATCTCCAGCCACGATCTGGTTCATCAGATTGTCAATGTTCATATTTTCGGAAAAGTCAATAGAGACTCCCGGATTTCTCATGGAGAACAGCGCGGCGGCAGTCTGCTCCAGCTGATGGCTCCCGTAACCCGTCTTCACCAGAGTGACGACCCTTTCCGGCTCGGGGGGAGTGGAAGACAGCACATAGATACATTTGTTTTCGGTCACGGGGTCCAAAATCACCAGATCGCCGTCCTCCCGGATCGTCATATTTTTTTCGGCACTCAAATTGGAGCAGATACTGTTAGCCTCACAGTCAAATATCTTCTCCAGTGTTCCAGTCTGAGTGTTCCACCTGACCACATTTTTCTCCGCAAAATAGAACAGATCTCCATAAGTATTCACGCAGCCATAGGGCTGGGACTTGTAGTCGGATTCACCTAAGGAACGCATTTCCCCGGCGTCATGGTCATAGACCCAGTAGGAATTGGAGCGGCTGCGCAGGTCTGAACAGACAAAAAGGGGAAGCCCCTCCGGCGTCTTGCACAGATAGGACAGGGACGCATTGCCGGACATATTACTGTCCGCGGCAAGGAGCAGTTCTCCCGCAGCGCTGATCACAAGGATCTTGCTGGGAAGAACGATATAGCAGCAGCCGTCCGAGTCGCACAGCACATTCTCTTCGGAAAAGAATGCTATGCGGTTCGCCATCTCCGCCTCGGTCAGGGCGGGCAGCAAATCCAGAGATTTCTGCAGGCCATCCTCCATGTGGTAGAGGATCAGAGAGCAGAGGGATCTGGGAGTCCCGATGTCCTCCGAACTGCAGAAGTAAAAGGCTACCAGCTTATCGCCCACCACATCCGCCTTAACCAGGTTGGCTGTTGTGGGCAGTCCCCATTCTTCATAGACAGCGGAATCGATACTGGTGTGAAAGGTTTCTCCGGTCCCTGTGTCAAAATAGTCCACGCAATGCCATACGCTATGGAAAATGCCATCCTCAAGATCGGATGCATATTGGGTGCAGGCGAGGATCTCCCCTTGAGGGCCGTTGTAAAAGAAAGGAAATTTCATGTCATATGTCTCCGGATATGTGATCCAGTCGTCATAGAATTCCTGCAGCCGCCACTGGGTCCCGTCGCTTGCCTCCTGGGCCACGGTCAGCTGCGGCTCGCTCCAGTCCACAGCCTCCCGGGGCGGTTCCTGGGTAATTTGTTCCTGCTCTGCCTCCTGGCTTGTCCCTTGGTTTGTCTCCTGATTTTCAACGCCGCAGCCAGCCAGCAGAATCATTGCGGCAAGCAGCACACAGAAGGTATTGTACGTTTTTTTTCTGTATAATCTTTTCATGTGTTTTCCTTTCTCAGGGGAATGTCCCCTGTATCAATTATAAGGGCCGTGCCCGGAATGGTCAATACCGGGCTATAACAGACTTTATTCAGAAGTTTCATCCAGATATATCTGAACCCGGCTCTGGATAATGTCGATGACTTTGTCCATATTCTTATCCTCTGAAAAATACGCGGGAATCTCCTCCAGCACAATGGATGCGATGGTGTCATCCCCGGCGGGCATGAGGACACAGCTATCCATGAATGCGATATATTCCTCCACATAGGAGGTGCCGTCGGGCTTACACTCCAGCTGCAGGTAGACCCCTTCATCCTGGCGGAACTGTGCCTTGGGATTCCACTCGCTGGCGTCGATCACGCGATTTCGCAGCACGTCCCGGCGCAGGCAGTTGTCGGGATATAACCGTTCCAACTCGTCCCCGTACAGAGTGGGCAGGAATTCTCGGATCAGGTCCATATTCTCCGTGTCCTTGCTGACCACCAGGAAATTTGTGGCGTATACCTGATTGCCGCATTCGCTGTGGGTGGGAATTCCCACCCAGTGGAAACCTTCCCCTAAAAGGGACATCTGAAAGCTGAAATCGTGGAAATCATATATATCGCAGGCATAGGCCAGATACTCCCCATTCTGCACGGACCGGGCGGGAGCGCGATCCTGGGAATCGGGGTTTGGCTGGGGGACGGGGGTATTTTTGCAGTATTCCAAAAGTCTGCGGAATATTGGGCTGTCAAAATGGCAGACGCCGTTTTCCCAGTCCACAAGGGGGGTGTCAATGTTTTTGAGGGCAAGCAACTGCACTATGTCCGTGGGCTGGGGATTGAATCCCTTCAGGGGGATCAACCCCTCGAGCGCATCGCCCTGCGCGTCCTCGGCCAGAGCCAGAATATCCTCCAGCGTCCAGGTATCCCGGGGCCAGAGTTCATCAGAAACCATTATGCTGGAGCAGCTTAAATCGGTGGTGAGTCCAATCAGCTTTCCGTCTATGGTTCCCGCGTTCCACACGCAGTCAAATACCTGCTCCTTCACCTGGCCCGGAATCATGCCGGTCAGGTCGGCCAGCGCCCCTTTTTCATAGAGGACGCGCATGGTTTCCTCGGAGACGATGCACATGTCAGGCGCGTCTCCCGCCACGATGCGATTTATCAGATTGGTGGTATATGCATCGTGATCTGACTGGGTGACAGGCCCGGATAAATCAGTGTCAACGCCGGAAAATTCAATATGGACGCCCGGGTTTTTCATGGAAAAGAGGGCGGCGGCAGTTTGTTCCACCTGCGTTCCGGAGCAGGCGGACACCACCGTGAGCGTCCGCTCGCTCTCAGGCGCGGCGGGAGACAACACATAGATATTCTGGTTTTCCGTGATGGAGTCCATAATCACCAGGTCGCCGTTTTCCCGTATGCATGTCACTTTGAGGGCTGTGGTGTTGGAGCAAATATGGTTGGCGCTGCAGTCAAAAATCGTTTCCCTGTCCCCCGACCGGGTGTTCCATCTGACAATCTTGTCATTGGAGAAATAGTATAGGTTTCCGGCGGTATCCATGCAGCCGTACTTCAGCGCCATGTATTTGGTCTCACCCAGAGACCGCATTTCTCCCGCACTGCGGTCATAGATCCAGTAGGTGTTGATGCGGTTTTCCATGTCTGTACGGACGAAGAGAGGATAGCCCTCCGGCGTCCTGCACAGAAAGGACAGAGTGACCTCCCCGGTTTGTTCCATATCACAGAGCAGTTCACCGGCGCCAGAGGCCACGATCAGTTTGTTCTCCCACAGAAGGTAGCAGCATCCGTCCGGGTCACACAGAATGCTCTTGGCGGTAGGATCAATAGAATACCCTGTGTGTTCCGTTATCCCTGCGGCGGTCAGAGCGGGCAGCAGATCCACTGTTTTTTGCACTTCCTCCTCCATATGGTAAAAAACCAGGGAGCAACAGGAGAGCGGCGTCCCGGATTCCCCAAAGCTGCGGACCAGAAAGACCGCTGTCTGTTCGTCCGCCATAGTCATATCAGTGAGTATGCCGTTTTCCGGCAGTCCCCACCCGGCAGTGCTTGGCTCCGTGCGAAAACTCTGACCAGTCCGGGCGTCAAAAATATTTATAATGCCGTTTTCTGTATTGTCACAGGTATAGCGGTAAATATTTCCACCCGGTAATCCGTCGTACATGGGGAAAATGTCGTACCCCCGGTCCGAGGGTGCGATCCAGTCGCCGTGATATTCTCTCAGATACCACTGGGCCGCAGTTTCTACATTCTGAATCGGAGCGATCTGGTATGCACTCCAGTCCATGGTCTGGAGTGCCAAGGGTTCTTCCGGGGCCGATTCTTTAGAGGCGGTTCTGTCAGCGCAGCCCGCCAGGCAAACGGAGACGGCCAGCAGGAGGCCGGGTAAAATATGGTTTCTCTTGTGTCGTGAGTTCATCTTGCCTTTATCCTTTTCTTAATATTTATTTTTTTTCTTTTTCATTATAAGTCGGGAGAGAAACAGAGACAAGGTCGTAAAGTTTAAGGTTTGTTTAAGCATTGATTAAGAAATTCTTTGGAATTCCCTGTTATAAAAATTCAGAACCCAGTCGTATACTAAGCTCAAACAGTAAGAGCCTGTACAGGCTTTTACGGAACGAGGGAGGCAGGAAAAATGGACTATGCAGCGATAATGGATATATTCACAAAATATGGCGCAGTAGCTATCTTTGTACTGGTGTTTCTGGAATACATGAATCTGCCCGGTTTTCCGGCAGGGATCATTATGCCGCTGGCGGGAATCATGGCGGCGGGCGGCAACATATCCTTTCCGGGGGTGATGGTCATTACGGTGTCGGCGGGGCTTTTGGGAAGTCTGGTGCTGTATGTGCTGGGTCTCACCGGCGGGCGGTTCTTTTTGGAGAAATATATGAACAGGTTCCCGAAACAGAGGCCAACCATAGAAAAGTATCTGGCGTGGGTGCAGGAGAAGGGCGGCATGGGACTGATCGCCGCCAAGCTGATTCCCATGATCCGAACACTGGTATCTATCCCTGCAGGGGTATTCCGGATGCGGCTGGATCAATATGTGATCTGCTCCACCATTGGAATTTTCATTTGGAATCTGTTTTTTGTGGGGGCGGGGTATTTCTGCGGGGAGCAGGTGCTGGGATGGATTGCGGCTTGATGATGAGACACTGCGGCGCACAGATATGCGCAAAAGAGGTAGACAAGAATGAAAATAGCGATGATGACTAACAATTATAAGCCTTTTATCGGCGGAGTACCTATCTCCATTGAAAGGCTGACTAAGGCCCTGCGGGAGCAGGGGCACAGGGTGGTGGTGTTTGCTCCCAGGTACAGCCGTTTAGAAACGGAGCAGGACGGTGAGGAGGACGTGGTGCGCTACAGCACGCTGAGCCAGCGATTTTACAGCGACACAGTGTTGCCAAATCCCCTGGACCCGGTGTTGGACGAAACCTTTTCCAAAGAGGAGTTCGACGTGATACATGTGCATCACCCGGTGCTGATCGGCAAGGTGGCGGCACATCTTTCCGCCAAGTACAATATACCTCTGGTGTACACCTATCATACCCAGTATGAACAGTATCTGGACTATGCGGGTCCAATTCACTGGCTGAGCCGGGGAGCGGAGAAAGACAATCTGCTGGGGCGGCTCCGCAGCCGGGGCAGCCGCGCCATCAAGCAGGAGCTGGCCCCCTGGTATCTCAGCGGCTTTATGCGCCGCTGCCATACAGTGATCGCTCCCACAGAGGGAATGAAGAGAGCTTTTGAACTGCAATACGGATATACCTATAACTGTCAGGCCGATCTGGCAGTGCTGCCCACAGGATTGACAGCGGAGAGCTATCACCCGGACGGCGGGGTGGCCGGGGAGATTCGGCAGCGCTATAGCCGGGGAGATATGCCCCTGTTAGTCACCGTATCCCGGCTGGGACATGAAAAGAATGTGCCATTTCTGCTGCGTTGTATGGCCAGACTCAAAAAGACTCTGCCGGATTTCAGACTGATGGTCATTGGGGACGGTCCCCAGCGGAAAGAGTATATGGATCTGTGTGAACAGCTGGATATTCGCCAGCAGATATGCTTTCTGGGGAGTCTTCCCAATCAGGAGATTGCCGCCCATATGGCAGCGGCGGACTGCTTTGTATTTGCCTCCAAGACGGAGACGCAGGGGATCGTGATCCTGGAGGCTATGGCAGCCAGAACTCCCGTGGTGGCTCTGCGGGCATCGGGAGTGGAGGATCTGGTGGAAGATGGAGTCAGCGGATATCTGTGTCCGGAGGAGGAAGATGCCTTCGCGGAGCAGCTGCTGCGTATACTGCAGAGCGAGCCTCTGCGGGACGATCTGGGAGAGGGCGCTTTTAGGGCCGCTCTCAGGTATCGGGAAGATGCAGTTGCAGAAATGGCCGTCAGGATATATACTGATACCTGTAGGCAATATGCAATGACCCAGGCCAGCGCCCAGATCAGCGTGTTTAGGGATCTGCGCGAGCGCTTGCGCCTGCCCAGCTAGTGGTGCTGGAAGAACTGCCTGCAAATGAACAATGAGGGAGAGTAACGAAAATGAATCAGCAAGACTACAGCATTCTGGTGGTGGAGGATGACAGGGAGATACGGCAGGGGATAGAGATATATCTGCGCAATCAGGGATATCAGGTCTATCAGGCAGCCAATGGCCAGGAGGGACTGGAGATTGTCAAAAGCAGGGAGTTACATCTAGCGATTTTGGATGTCATGATGCCGGTGATGGATGGGATTACCATGCTGATGAAGACCAGGGAACTGGGATATGAATTCCCGGTGCTGATGTTGTCCGCAAAGTCCGAGGAGGTGGACAAAATCATGGGGCTGAACATGGGGGCGGACGACTATATCTCCAAGCCCTTTACACCGCTTGAACTGCTGGCCAGGGTTAATTCCCATCTGCGCCGTTACAGCAAGTATATAAGCGCCGTGGGCGGCGTGACAGGGAGAGAGCATGTGTATACCCTGGGGGGACTGGAACTGAACGAGGACAGCGTGGAACTGACGGTGGACGGAGAGCCGGTGAAACTGACCCCTATGGAATTTAAGATCGTGCAGCTGCTGATAAGGAATCCGGGCAGAGTCTTTTCCGCCGATGAGATATATGAGCGGGTATGGAATGAGAAGGCCGTCAACACAGACACCATTATGGTACATGTGCGGAATATCCGGGAGAAGATAGAACTGGACCCCAAGAACCCCAAATACCTGAAGGTAGTGTGGGGCGTGGGCTATAAGATGGAGAAACAGTAGAGCATGGGAGATCATTATGAAAAAAAGTAAGAAGAAGGTGCAGGTCATGCTGATAGAGCCCGGGGAGCAGACTACAAACGAGCCAAAGAAGAAAAAATGGCAGAACATATGGCGGCTGGGAGTGGTGTTGTCTCTGGCTGGCGCATTTATCATGCTGACGCGCTATATGGAGATCAGCGGATACTACAACAGAGTGGAACCATCGGTGACAGACATATGCAATATGGAGGTTTGTCCCCGCTACAATTATGTGCTGTATCGTGACCTCTATAATGCGGTAAACGGAGGATATTACACCTTTGAGCAGCTCTATGGTGAATCCGGCGGGGAGGAGTGGGAGCTTACTCTCAGCGACGAGATGATAGATGAGGGCAGGGCCATTCTGGGCGATGATAATGCGGACATCGAGACGATACGGCTGCTCTGGGAGAAGGTGATACAGGGCACCCTGACCAATATATATGGCAGGCTGGAGAATCGACTGAACGGACTGAGCGAGAATATGCCCCAGGATATGGACATATTTGACTATTGGATACAGGATCAGGAGACAGGAACCATTGTGACCAACACTCTGCAGACAGAGAAGGGGCAGAAGTTCTCGGTGGATGAGTATGTGATCTGGTTTCAGATGAGCTATGATGCTGCGGGAAATCCCTCGGTGAAGGCTGCGGCGGACATGAATATCGACAAGTTGACCAAGGCCCTATACGACAGTGCCCGCAAGGGAGTGTACGACAGCTATATAGGAGAAAGCATAAAGAGTTATATACCTGGGTCTGCATCTACAGTCGGGCTGGCCGAGTACGAGGATAACTATGGATATGTGTGGAATATAGTGAGTGATTCTTCGTTTGTCAGTCAGCTGGAGCAGCGTGCCCGCAGCTATGGCGGCCCCAGAAACTGTACGGTATACTATGGCATCAAGCGCAGTCAATGGGAGACGCTGGTGAGCAATTACCACGGTGAAAATGATTATGGGTTTATATACTGGGAGTACCGGTACAATGGTTTGGGCAGGATATTTATCTTCATTGCAACGGCACTTTGGGGATGGGGATTTTTCTATGGCAATCCGCGCGGTGAGGAGAAAAAACAGATGAGGCATTTCTTCCGTGCCCCGGCGGAGGCGGTAGTGCTGGTACCGCTGCTGTATCTGATAAATTGTGGAGAGGTAATAGTGTGGGCAACCCGGCTGTACATAGCCAACAATCCTAACTATTATCTCCGCACGGTATATGAGTGGACCTGGGGAGATTTGTTGGCCTACGGGGGGAATTTTGTGACGATGGCATGTCTGTTTTTTGGCGCCTGGTATATGGGCTGCTGCCTTGGGGAGGTGCGCTTGCTGGGCATCAGGGGATATCTGCGCAAGCGCATGATATGTTCCCGTGTTCGAAACTGGTGCAAGGAGCGGGTGCGTCGGTACTATCAGTCTTTGGTGAATCTGGATATCACCCAGGACTCCCGCAGGCAGGTGATAAAGCTGCTGATTATCAACGCGATTGTGATATTCCTGCTCTGTACCATGTGGGTGGCGGGCTGGTTTGGTGTGATCGTATACTCGCTCCTGCTGTATTTTGTGATAAAGAAATATATCAGCGATCTGCAGAAAAAGTACAGCATTCTGCTGCATGCCACCAACGAGATCGCGGACGGAAACCTGGAGGTAAAAATATCGGAGCATTTGGGCGTGTTTGAACCCTTCAAGCCCCAGATTTATCGGATTGAGGAGGGCTTTCAGAAGGCTGTGGCGGAGGAGGTGAAGAGCCAGCGTATGAAGACGGAATTGATAACCAATGTATCCCATGATTTAAAGACTCCCCTGACGGCGATCATCACATATGTGAATCTGTTAAAAGAGGAGAATGTGACCGAGGAGCAGAGAATCCAGTATCTGCAGATTCTTGAGCAGAAATCCCTGAGGCTGAAAGCGTTGATCGAGGATCTGTTTGAGGTCAGCAAGGCCAACAGCAAGAATGTCACACTTAATCTGGTGGATGTGGATATTGTAAATCTGCTGCGGCAGGTGGAGTTCGAGCAGGAGGATCGGCTGGAGGAGAGAAATCTGGCAGTGCGGCTGCGGCTGCCGGAGGAGAAGGTCATGGTGCGGTTAGACAGTCAGAAGGCGTACCGAATCTATGAGAATCTGTTTGGAAATATTATAAAATATGCCATGGAGGGCACACGGATCTATGTGGATATGGAACGAACAGAAGGGGAAGTGACGGTGCGTTTGAAAAACATTACGGAGCAGGAGATCACGGTGAGCGGTGACGAGCTGACAGAGAGATTTGTCAGGGGAGATGCCTCGCGTAACACCGAGGGCAGCGGCCTGGGCCTGGCCATCGTTCGCAGCTTTACGGAACTGATGGGCGGACGGTTTGAGGTGACGGTGGACGGGGATCTGTTTACCGCCAGCACCACCTGGGTTCTGGAACAGAACCAGCTCACAAGATAAACTGGGATAAAAAAGCGTCCATGGCGGCGGAAGGTCTGGCAGACCGGGGATAGGCAAAGCCGATACGGCGCGAGGGGATAGGCTCTCTGATGGAACATTCCACCAGGGAGCCTTTTTTTAGTTCATCCTGGACGAACTCACCGATGACGCAGGCAATTCCCAGGCCGATGCGGGCAAAATCAATGAGCAGGTCCATGGTGGTGACCTCGATCTGATGCTCCATGGTGACGTTCTGCAGGAGCATGTGCTTATCCATGTACTGGCGGGTCACATTGTTTTTGTTCAGCAGCAGAAAAGTGCCCTGGGACAGCAGGTCCTCGCCGCCGTCGGTCTGGCTCTGCAGCTTGCTCAGATATTCCGGTGAACAGACGAAAATATCATGGATATCCCGGATGGGCAGAAAGTTAAGGTGACTGCTCTCCAGGCGCTCGCTCTCGCCTACCAGCCCAAGCTCAAGCGCTCCGCTTTCCAGGGATGCTATTGTCTCGTAGGTGGACTGGCAGGACAGGGATACCTTGACATAGGGATTGGCGGCAATATAGTCCTGCAAATAGGGCAGAAGCACATATTTGCACAGGGTGGTACTGACTCCGATGGACAGGCTGCCAGCGCCCAGCAGATCGTTGCGGGAGATCATTTCCTCGCCCTGGCGGATGGCCTGAAAAGCGGTCTCCAGCTGCTTATAGAGAAGCTTGCCGTTCTCTGTCAGAGTGACGCCCCGGGAACTGCGAATCAGGAGCGGGGAGGTAAAGGATTCCTCCAGCCGGGAGATGGATTTGCTCACGGCGGGCTGGCTGATATACAGCTTTTTGGCGGCGGCAGAAATATTGCCGCACTGGGCTACGGTATAGAAAATATGGTAAAGGTTCAGCTGATTCATGGCGGATACCCCCTCGTATGGCTTTCTTTGCGCACTATTTTACTTATTATTTTACTCATTATATCATAACGCACAGCTATGGCAAGCATAAATAATATATTCTCTGGGAATGACGGAATTTGACATGCGGCAAGTCTACAGTAGTCCCTTGACGCAGAGACGGCGTTGTGTGTACAATGGATATGACAAAATTTCTGTGCGGCGCGGCACATGTCGGTTTGCGGGATGCCATGGCAGTATTTTAGGGAGGAGCGAGAGTAGGTATGGGAAAGAGATGCTTTGTTCTGCTTTTGGTGATAGTAATGCTTTGTGTGACAGCCTGTGATGGATCGGGGCAGGAGGACAGGGGGGCGCAGGAGAGTGTCTCCGCATGGGAGGATGCGGGAATGCATGAGGAATCCGCTGGGATGGAAGATGTTATGTCATGGGACTTTGGGGGAGAAGGAACGCAGGCGGTCTCGACTGTCCAGGAGAGCTATGAGTCCGAGGAGCCGGAGGGGCGGCAGGGGTATGACTGGCGAACAGAGGAGTGGAAACTGGATGAAGCAGGGGATTGGGGACACCGTCTGTATGCCGCTGAATATATCTATGGACTGGAGAGTGAACCTGAGGCGGAATATGTAGATTGCTACCGTTGCCGCCGCATTCTGGGGAACCGGATCTACTCAATAGAGGAATACAGTATCTCTGAGGAGGAGTATGACGGCCGTTTCTATTATTTGAACTGCTATGACAGCCTCACCGGGGAGATCTGGCATCGTCCGTTGGAACTGCCTGATCTGCCCGAATTGGATCAGTATGGAGACTGCAATGTTTATTACGATACATTTGACGTACAGAATGAGCAGGAGCTGGTCATCTTTCTGTTGGTGAGAGCGCGGGAAGGGGAGCAGGAGACAGTGGCTTATCTGGCGGTACATATGTCCCCAGAGGGAGAACTGCTCTCTGTGCTGGATCTGTACCCGGCCCTGCTTGAGGGCGGCGCGCAGGATTGTACCTGTGGGGATTACTGGCATTCTCCCGGATATGCTTACATGGATCGGGAAGGGTTTTATTATCTGATTTCCGTCAGCTGGCAGTTTCGCAACTATGGGCTTTCCGGACATTTGGTGCCGGAGATTTCCGTACTTGATCCAGCGGGGGAACTGGTGGGGCAGATGAGACCGGGGAATGGTCATTCTCCCAGATTTGCCATGAAGACGCCGGATGGGGAACCGATCTTTATTTGGCAGACGGGGGCGAAGACAAATTCCAATGTGTTGATGTATTATGACAAGACGGCGCAGAAACCGAGGCAGCTGCTCCAACTCAAGGAACTCCTGTGGGATAACTCCTGGGTCGCTATGCTGAATGAGGACGGGTATCTGTATTTTATGGACAAGAGCGGCCGGTTAAACCGCTGCGATCTTTATACAGGGAAGAGGGAGTACTGCCTAGGCTATGGTAAGCTGGGGCTGGGGGACTGGCCAGGCCATGTCAGTATGGTTCAGGGACCGGACGGGGAGCCGATCTTTCTGGATACTCTGGAGGGGGATGTGATCTGTCGTCTGGGCACCGAGGAGCCGGAAACCGACCCGATTCATTTGGTGAGTTTTTCGGAGAGCTGTTCATTTTTGGAAAAGCAGGCGCAGCGCTTTTCTAAGGGTTATTTGGAACATCCCATCGAGGTGGAAAAGCCCTCTGGATACGCAGAGGATTTCCGTACCCGGAAGATGGCGGAGCTGGTGGCGGGAAATGGGGCGGACATCTACTATGTATCCGCCGCGGACATGAAGATTTTATATGAAAACGGGGTTCTGGCCGATATGACAGGAATGTTGCCTGCAGAGCTGGAGGAGGCAGTCTATCCCGGCGTGTTGGATGGAGGGATATTAGGGGGACAGAGAGTTGGACTTGCCCCGGAGGCAAAGGCCATTACGATGCTGGTATCGGGGAAATACTGGAATGGCGAGAGCTGGAATCTGGAGGAATTGTTGGATATGGTGGACGCCCACCCGGAGCTGAACTATCCAATTATCTGCGGCCAGCAGTATCTGGATGGCTACCGTCTGCTGCAGATGCTGCTTTTTCAGGATCTGGATAACACGCCCTTTTTGAATCTGAAAGGGGGCAGCTGTGATTTTGAAAATCCTCTGTTTATCCGGGTACTGGAGTTGGCGAAACGATATTATGATCAGCCCATTGAGATTACCTGGGAGGATAATATGTCTCAGGAACTGTTGGAGATGGGTGACTATGCCGCTGTCATTTTGGCGCCTTGGGATTTTCCCAGCTTTAATCAGACGATGTCAATGGTGGCACAGGACTGTTATCAGGTGGGACTCCCTACGGACGAGGGAGCGGGCTGTTATTGGCAGACGGATTGCTATTTGGTGGTGAATCGAAACGCCCACAATCAGGATGTGGTGTATGCCTATTTGGCGTATCTGTTGGAGGAAAAGAGTCAGAACAGCACTCTGCAGCCGGTGCGCCGGGATCTGTTAAAACAGCATGTAGTGGCGGATGACAAGGACCCTAATAAGCTGTTTTACGCCGACGACAAGGGCGGTTATTATTTGCTGGAGACCGCCCCGGACGGCAGTGCCTGGCAGGAGGAGTATGAGAAAATGCAGTCCCAGAGCGTGCTGGTGACAAAAGATACAAATCAGATTCAGCAGATTATCACGGAGGAAGTGAAGGATTATTTTACCGGTGTAAGAGATGCAGAGACTGTGGCGGGCCTGATTCAGAACAGAGTGCAGCTGTATCTGAAGGAACAGGGTACGACAGCGGAAACTGGACCGGAAAAGGGTGGGCGGACAGGTGTAAGGCATTCTGCCAGATAAGAAACCACTCAACTGTCTATTGAACAGATACGATGGACAGAAGAGAGATAGAGCGTCTTGAGAGAAAGAAACTTAAGATAGACACAATCGGTGCCGAGGAGTGATATCCCGGCACCGTTTATAGTATGTTCCCGACTCGGGACGGACTCGCTCCTATTTCGCCTAACCTGGATAAACCGGAATATAAACGTGTAATCTATATGATTTTGCTGCTCACGAAACTGTGTGGGGCATATACAGAAAAATTCTTTTCCAGTGCCCCACATAACCAGGAAAATATGCTCTTTTTTCCGGTGACAGGGCATATATAGAAAAAATACCCTGCAAGATCCCCTTTTTTTGTTATAAGTGGGGCACAGGGACATAATTTTTTTGCATATGCCCCAACCCAGAACTGGAATCAAAAGCTTATCATTTTGTGCAAGAAATTGTTGTTAAGTGCCCAACAAATTGCTTAAACAAATACAACATCACGCTGGGATATTAGAAACAATACATAACATGTGGTTATGGAAAATATAAATATTATATATTTGAAGAATATCAAAAAATGTGTTAGGATGAGAACAGAGATCAAAACAGTGTCCCAGGAGCCTGTAGCTCCATGCATGGTTTTCCGGGACTCAAATCAGGAGGATGACGTTATGGGAATGACGATGACACAGAAGATTCTGGCAGCGGCGGCGGGTCTGGAAAAGGTTGAGGCGGGCCAACTGATCGAGGCCAGTCTGGACCTGGTGCTGGGCAACGATATCACCAGTCCGGTGGCCATCAAGGAGATGGACAAGATGAAGGTGCAGGGGGTGTTCGACAAGGACAAGATCGCCCTGGTGCCGGACCATTTCGTGCCCAACAAGGATATCAAGTCCGCGGAGCACTGCAAATGTGTGAGAGAATTTGCCAGGAAGAATGAGATTACCAACTATTTTGAAGTGGGAGAGATGGGCATTGAGCATGCGCTGCTGCCGGAGAAAGGGTTGACGGTGGCCGGAGATGTGATCATCGGCGCAGACTCCCACACCTGTACCTACGGCGCGCTGGGCGCATTTTCCACCGGCGTGGGCAGCACGGACATGGCCGCCGGTATGGCTACCGGCAAGGCCTGGTTCAAGGTGCCTGCGGCCATTAAGTTCAACCTCACGGGCAAGCTGCCCAAGTGGGTCAGCGGCAAGGATGTGATCCTGCATATCATCGGTATGATCGGCGTGGACGGCGCACTGTATAAGTCCATGGAGTTCGTGGGGGACGGCATCGCCAGCCTGTCCATGGATGACCGCTTTACCATCGCCAACATGGCGATTGAGGCCGGGGGCAAGAACGGGATTTTCCCGGTGGACGACAAGGCGGAAGCCTATATGAAGGAGCACAGCTCCAGAGCCTACAAGATCTATGAGGCTGATGCTGATGCGGTATATGACCAGGAGTACACCATTGATCTGAGTACGCTGCGTCCCACCATCGCATTCCCCCATCTGCCGGAGAATACACACACCATCGACGAGATCACAGAGGAAATCGCCATTGACCAGGTGGTCATCGGCTCCTGCACCAACGGGCGTCTGGAGGATCTGCGGACGGCGGCGGAAGTGCTGAAGGGCCGCCATGTGCAGAAGGGCATGCGCTGTATCGTGATCCCCGCCACCCAGGCCATCTATATGCAGGCCATGGAGGAGGGCCTTTTGAAGACCTTCATAGAGGCCGGAGCCATTGTCAGCACCCCCACCTGTGGTCCATGCCTGGGCGGCTATATGGGCATTTTGGCGGAAGGAGAGCGCTGCGTCTCCACCACCAACCGCAATTTTGTGGGCCGCATGGGCCATGTGACCAGCGAGATCTATCTGGCCAGCCCCGCCGTGGCTGCTGCCAGCGCGGTGACAGGCAAGATTTCCAGCCCGGAGCAGCTGTAAGGTGACTCAAAAATAACTCAAATAGGAGGCTTAATATGAAAGCAAACGGAACTGTCTTTCGTTATGGAGACAATGTGGATACAGACGTAATCATTCCCGCCAGATATCTGAATTCCTCAGACCCGGCGGAGCTGGCAACCCACTGCATGGAGGATATCGACCAGGATTTTGTGAAAAAGGTGCAGAAGGGCGACATCATCGTGGCAGACAAGAACTTTGGCTGCGGCTCCTCGAGAGAGCATGCGCCCATCGCCATCAAGGCGGCGGGGGTAAGCTGTGTCATCGCTGAGACCTTTGCCAGGATATTCTACCGCAACGCCATCAACATCGGGCTGCCCATCATCGAGTGCCCGGAGGCCAGCAAGGGCATAGAGGCGGGAGACCAGGTGGAGGTGGACTTTGACAGCGGCATGATCTACAACCGCACCAAGGGCACCCAGTTTAAGGGCCAGGCGTTTCCCGAGTTCATGCAGAAGATCATCGCTGCGGAGGGACTGATCAACTACATTAACAACAAGTAACATAGAGATCGGAAAGCAGCAAATGCCGTTGCTTTCCGATTTTTAAATTGATTTACCTATGCCGAAGTGATATACTTGCTAATGAAATTTATTACAGCATGATGCCAGATGTACGGCGGAGGAATTGTCATGAAAGATGTTTCAGTAAAGAAGAAAAAATATGAGATGGACATGTGCAGCGGCGCGCTGCTGCCAAAGATACTGTTGTATTCCCTGCCGCTTATGTTGTCGGGAATCCTGCAGCTTTTGTTCAATGCGGCGGATATAGTGGTGGTGGGACGTTTTGCGGGCAGCGACGCGCTGGCGGCAGTGGGCTCCACCAGTTCGCTGATCAATCTGCTGGTCAATGTGTTTATGGGCCTGTCTGTGGGAACCAACGTGATGGTGGCGCATTTTTATGGCGCCGGACAGAAGAAAGAGCTGGAGGAGATGGTGCATACCGCCATACTCACCTCCATAGTCAGCGGCATAGTTCTGATCTTTGTGGGTCTGGCCCTGTCCCGGCCTGCGCTGCAGCTGATGGACACCCCGGAGGATGTGATCGATCAGGCGGTGCTGTATATCCGCATTTATTTTGTGGGAATGCCTGTCATGATGCTCTACAATTTCGGCAGCGCTGTGCTGCGGGCGGTGGGAGACACCAGAAGACCCCTGTATTTTCTGTTGATTGCGGGAGTCGTCAATGTGATATTGAATCTGTTCTTTGTGATTTCTCTGTCCATGGGCGTGGCGGGCGTGGCGCTTGCAACGATTATCTCCCAGACTATTTCCGCCGCGCTGGTACTCCTGTGCCTGATGCGCACCGAGGGAGACTACCGCGTCAGCCTGAAAAAACTGCGTATTGTGAAAGACAAGATGATAAAGATGGTTAAGATCGGTCTGCCTGCGGGACTTCAGGGCGCCTTGTTCTCCATCTCCAATGTGCTGATCCAGTCCTCGGTGAATTCCTTCGGTTCCATCGCTATGGCGGGCAACACCGCCGCCCAGAATCTGGAGGGCTTTGTCTACACAGCCATGAACTCCCTGCACCAGACCTGTATCAGCTTTACCGGACAGAATTATGGGGCCAGACAGTATAAGCGCATGGGGAGAATTCTGCTGATCTGTCTGGGATGTGTCATTGTCGTGGGTGTGCTCATGGGAAACAGTGTCTATCTGGCGGGAGGAACCCTTTTGAAACTCTATTCTCCGGATGCGGAGGTGATTCAGTATGGAATACTTCGCCTTGCCTACATTTGTACCACCTATGCCCTGTGCGGCATGATGGATGTGATGGTGGGGGCGATTCGGGGCATGGGCTACGGTATCATGCCCATGCTGGTGTCTCTGACCGGGGCCTGTCTGTTCAGGGTGGTGTGGATCATGACGGTGTTTAAGGCCCACCATAGCCTGGAGGCGCTGTACATATCTTATCCCATCAGCTGGGCACTGACCTTTGCCGTGCATCTGCTGTGTTTTATGATCGTGTACCGCAGAATGCTGCGAAAGGCATCAAAAGAAAATACTTGAAACATACGTTCGATTGTGATAGAATGAACAAAAGAAAAGACGGCAGCCCGAGGAGGAGAGCCTATGTTTGCTTATGTGAAGGGAATCGTTGCGGATATCACGCAGGATTGCTGCGTTATTGATGTGCATGACGTGGGAATCAATATACATATCTCAGCCCAGACGGCGGCTCGCATGCCAGGGATTGGGCAGGAGGCAAAACTGTATACATACACCAGCGTCCGGGAGGACGCATTTTGGCTCTATGGTTTTCTCTCAAAGGGCGATTTGGAGATGTTTAAGCGCTGCATCACTGTCAGCGGCATCGGACCCAAGGGGGCTTTGGGGCTTTTGTCCGTCATGGATGGGGACCAGCTGCGGTATGCGATTCTAGCCCAGGATGTGAAGGCCATCTCCAAGGCCCCCGGTATCGGCAAGCGCACTGCGGAGCGGCTGGTGCTGGAGCTGAAGGACAAGCTAAGCTATGAGACCGCGGATATCTCACGGGAAATTGCCGATGGGAGCGCTGGCGGCGCTGGGGCTGTTATGGACCATCCCGGCAAGCGGGAGGCTGTGGAGGCTCTGGTGGCGCTGGGATACGGACAGACCGAGGCCATGAAGGCTGTGAGCCAGGTGGAGGGAGCGGACGCTTTGGACTCCTCCGCATTATTAAAGCAGGCTCTGAAGAAGATGTTTTAGGCGGAGGAAAGTATGGCAAAGAGAATGATTGAGACCAACCTGACCGAGGAGGACGTGAAAATCGAAGGTTCCCTGCGGCCCCAGGTGCTTGAGGACTATATCGGACAGTCCAAGGTGAAGGAGACTCTGAAAATATATATTGAGGCGGCGAGACAGCGGGGGGACGCCCTGGACCATGTGCTGTTTTACGGTCCCCCGGGCCTGGGCAAGACCACGCTGGCGGCCATTATCGCCAATGAGATGGGAGTACATCTGAAAGTGACCAGCGGCCCCGCCATCGAAAAGCCGGGTGAGATTGCCGCTATTTTGAACAATCTGGAAGAGGGGGATCTGCTGTTTGTGGACGAGATTCACCGGCTGAACCGCCAGGTGGAGGAGGTGCTGTATCCCGCCATGGAGGATTACTGCATTGATGTGATGATCGGCAAGGGGCCCACAGCTCGTTCCGTGCGCTTGGAATTACCCCGATTTACGTTGGTGGGGGCCACCACCAGAGTGGGACTTTTGACAGCGCCGCTGCGTGACCGGTTTGGCATGATCCACCATCTGGAGTTCTATTCCGTACAGGAGCTGAAACTGATTATTCTGCATTCCGCCCAGGTGCTGGGAGTGGAGATCGACGAGAAAGGGGCGGTGGAGCTGGCCCGGCGCAGCCGCGGAACGCCCAGACTTGCAAACCGTATCTTGAAGCGGGTCCGGGATTTTGCCCAGGTAAAACATGATGGCAGAATAACCGAAGAGGTGGCAAAAGAAGCCCTGGATCTGATGGATGTGGACAAGCTGGGCTTAGATCATATCGATCGCAATATTTTAAATACCATGATCGAGAAATTTCAGGGCGGGCCGGTGGGCCTGGACACTTTGGCCGCCGCCATCGGGGAGGACGCCGGGACCATAGAGGATGTGGTGGAGCCTTATCTGCTCAAAAACGGCCTGATTAACCGCACTCCCAGAGGCCGGGTGGTGACGGAATACGCCTACCGGCACCTGGGGCTTGAAACTCTATAGAAAATCCTGCAGGCTCTTTCCGGTGTACTGAAGCGCTATGCGATTTTCCGGGTTTGTGTCTGTCAGATACAGTACGATCAGGAAAAACCATTCCAGAGGCTTCATCAGGAAATAGACCATATCCGCTGCGCATTGGGAGCGGATCAGCTTTGCCACGGGAAATCCATAGGTGTCGTAGATATGCCTTATTATCCTGTGGAGTCCGGGCGTTTTTTCTTCCAGTATCTGTTCAAAGGCATTTGCCACACAGAGCTGTCTGTTTACAATCACCTCATGTCCGTGCCGCACGCCGAGACGCAGGGGTTTCACAATTCTTTTGTGCCCGCCTGCGGCCACGGTGCAGAGATAGTGTTCGTCATAGAAAACATTCTGAGGAGCCACTCTCTGAGAAAGGTTCCAATCCGCCGTCTCCGTGAAGGCCTTTATGACGGCGTCCGGTCTCTGGCCCACTAAGAGCAGCAGCGCAATCAGAATTCCCAGCAGCGGCCACATCAGCAGGAATGCGGCAAAGGGCCAGCGCTTTGACTGCATCAGCAGCCGGTTGCAGGTCTGTATCAGTGAACTTCCCTCCTGAATTTCATAGGGTGTCTGTTCCCATTCCCACACCTTATGCCGCACCGTTCTGGCGGTGACGATTATGCAGTTTACGGGAAACAGGAGCAGATAGATATCTGTGATTATGAGGCTGGGCGTATACACCTGTATGCCCCAGAGAATGCTTTCCGCCGTTCCCAGATACATGGCCGCCATTCCCAGCACGGGCACAAGAGGAGGCACCTTTTTGAGAGATAAGAAGTTCACGGTCAGATAGCCTGCGTATCCCACCAGCGCCAATGCCCATATGGTGGGCATAGACTGCGTAAAAATGGGCGTATGTGTCTGTGCGTTGTACAGGACCTCATGCCAGTCCTTACCAAATTCAACGTTTCTAAACAGCTCCAAGTAGAGGATGCTGTACAGTACTCCCAAAGGAATGCCGACCACATCGAAAATTCGTCCCCCTCTGTAAACTTCCTCCCGGCGGTGGCCGTAGATTGTCAGAAAGATTTCCGCTCCCGTCAGAACCCAGGGATAGATTATAAAACCGCCCACTATAACAGCTCCTTCTAACAAGAGACTGGGCAGTTCATCCAACTCGCATTCCCATATGGGCTCCGCAATCACCGGGGGGATTATTCCGGCAAACAATGTCAGTGCTGTCAATATAAGAAATAGATGTCGGATTATCAGTCGGCTCTTTTTCCCGCATGTGCCTTTGTTTTCTGTCTCTGGAGTGATTTTGTTATCCATAATAATATTTTCCTCCTACATTTCTTCGTGACCTGCCTGATATTCCCAATATAGCACCGAAATAATTGATAGTCAATATATTTTTATTGAGATTCGATAAACCAGTCTTCTCTCAGGAAAAGATTTTGCAGAAAATTACGGAATAGGCTTGTCTGTCCGCCGGTTCTGATATATAATAGGAGCAATAGATATTGTGTTTCGATAGTACAAAGGAGCGTATATGTTGTAGCCTGGCATCGGATATCGAATGGAAAGGATGGAAAATATGTCTTCCAAAACAGATACAGAGGTTATTATCGGCGGAAAAGTTTTTACATTGAGCGGTTATGAAAGCGAGGAGTATCTACAGAAGGTTGCCTCCTATATCAACAACAAGGTGAATGAGTACAGCAAGGTGGACAGCTTTCGCAGACAGCCGCTGGATACCCGGAGTGTATTGCTGCAGCTGAACATAGCAGACGACTATTTCAAGGCCAAGAAACAGATTACTGTGCTTGAGGAGGAGCTGCAGCGCAAGGAGAAGGAATTGTACGATCTGAAACATGAGCTGATATCTTCCCAGATCAAGATGGAGAACATGGAAAAGGATTCCAGGGAGATGGAGATTCAGCTGCGGGAGAAGGACAAGCAGATCGAGCAAATGGAGAACGAACAGAAGAATAAAAAGCTGCCGGTATAGGGCAGCTTTTCTGTTACACAAAGCAAACGGGAGCGGCAGGGCATGGGAGAGAAAAAGCGGAGAACGCGCAGTTCGTATATAGTGAGTGGAAATGTGGAGCTGCTTGCCCCGGCGGGCAACAGGGAGGCTTTTTATGGCGCTGTGCACGCGGGGGCGGACGCCATCTATCTGGGCGGAGAAAAATTCGGCGCCAGGGCCTATGCGGACAATTTTTCCGGGGAGGAGCTGGCCGCCTGTATCCGCTATGGACATATACACGGCTGCAGGAGCTATCTGACGGTAAACACGCTGATGAAGGAACAGGAGCTGCCGGAGATGGTGGAGGCTCTGACGCCGCTGTATGAAGCGGGGCTGGACGGCGTGATTGTGCAGGATATTGGAGCTTTGCGGGTGATACGGCGGCATTTTCCGGGACTGGAGCTTCATGCCAGCACACAGATGACCGTCACCGGACCGGCAGGGGCCGGGCTGCTGCGGGAACTGGGAGTGACCAGAGTTGTACCGGCCAGGGAGCTGAGTCTGGGGGAACTGACACAGCTTAAGGAGGAGAGTGGACTGGAGGTGGAGGCATTTGTCCATGGCGCCATGTGCTATTGCTATTCCGGCGCATGTCTGTTCAGCAGTCTGCTGGGGGGACGCAGCGGCAACAGGGGAAGATGCGCCCAGCCCTGCAGACAGCCCTACGAGACGGACAGCCCCGGAACATCCGTCCACAGACAGGAGTACTATCCCCTGAGTCTGAAGGACATGTGTACGATAGAGCATTTGCCCGAATTGATAGCGGGCGGCATCGACTCCTTCAAAATTGAGGGACGCATGAAAAGGCCGGAGTACGCGGCCGGGGTGACGGCTGTCTACCGGAAATATATCGATCGCTGTCTAAATGCTCCAAAGGAAAAATATTGTGTGGAAGAGCGGGATATGCAGCTTTTGTCCAAACTGTATATTCGCAGCCGGAGACAGGACGGGTATTTTTTCAGGCATAACGGACGGGAGATGGTGACGCTGGACAGCCCCTCCTACACAGGCAGTGACGAGAACTGTCTGGAGCAGATCCGGCAAAGCTATATTCTGGAGAAAAAACGGATAGGAATATGGATAGAGGCGAGCTTTGTATGCGGCAGCCAGGCCCGGATCCGGATGGGGA
Source organism: uncultured Acetatifactor sp. (assembly GCA_964383805.1). GTDB lineage: Bacteria > Bacillota > Clostridia > Lachnospirales > Lachnospiraceae > Acetatifactor. Next base: position 1,983 of record CAYLIM010000033.1, on the reverse strand, counting down.
CAGGCAACTGCCGGGTGGAGGTGACAGGGGCGGCGGTGGAACCCGCCCAGAACCGTCCTGTTTTGGAGGAGGATATCCGCAGACAGCTGCAAAAGCTGGGGGAGACCTGTTTTGCGGCGGAGAGTCTGGAGATACACGCGGACGGGAGGGGGTTCTATTCCCTGAAGGAGATCAACGCCCTGCGGCGGGAGGCGGTCTCGCGGCTAGAGGAACAGATCATAGCGGTTCACGGGCTGCCGGTCAGCCGCAGAGTGGAACCTGTGTGCCCACAGCCGGAGGAGAGCGCGGAGCATGTGGAGGCGAAGACACAGTTGGAGGCGGCCTTTGGCCGCGGAATGCGGATTCATATATCCACAGAGGAGCAGCTGCTTTATCTGGCAGAACATTTTTGCAGTCCGAAAATGAAAGACAGCGGCCGGATATTGGACAGGCTTTATGTGGAGAGTCATCTGCTCTCGAAGTTTTGGAGCGGCGGCCAGCCCCAGGGCACAGACAGAGGGCGACAGGCACTGCGGCAGCTGCGGGAGGCGGGGATCGCTCTGTGGGCGGCCCTGCCATATGTACTGCGTGACAAGGACGGGGAGATCATGGAACATGCCATGGAATGGTATCTCGGGGGAGAGCTGCGGGGATTCTTGGCGCGCAATCTGGAGGAGTACGGGTGGCTGTGGCAGAGGGAGGGCACCCTGGCGCAGGGTGAAAAGCTGCGGATACAGCTGGATCATACGGTCTATGTGTGGAACAGTGAGACGGCGGCATTCTGGCGGCAGAGGGGCTGCGGACTGACCTGTCCGCTGGAACTTAGCGGCAGGGAGTGGAGCCGCCTGCGAAAACGGATTCATTCCCTGACAGTGGAAGGCGGAGAGGCGCCGGAGAAACTGGTCTACGGGCACATTCCCATGATGGTGACGGCAAACTGTATCGCCAAAACCGCCGGGAAATGTCTGCGGGGACAGCAGTGCCGAGCCGAAGGGATGCTGACGGACCGCTACCGTGCAAAATTCCCGGTGGAAATATGCTGTGACGTGTGCATGAACGTGATCTACAACAGCGTTCCCCTCTCTCTGCACAGGGAATTGGAGCATTGCCGGGAGGAAAATCTGCGTCTATCCTTCACCGGGGAGAGCGGCGGACAGATGGGGCGGATCATTGACTTTTTTGTGGACTGCGTCTCGGGAGATCCGGGTGATTTGCCCTATAAGGACTACACCACAGGCCATGAAAAAAAGGGCGTACAGTAGATAATTATGAGACAGGAAGAATATGGCGCACAATTTTTTGATTTTTTGGTTGCTATTCCTGTCCATTTCGTCTATACTTACTTTAGTCATATGACACACCGTTTCGGAGGGAATTGCAATGATCGAAGCAACGAGCTGTGGTGGTGTGGTAATTTTCCGGGGCAAGATTTTACTCTTGTATAAGAACTACAGGAATAAATACGAAGGCTGGGTTTTACCCAAGGGCACTGTGGAGGAGGGCGAGGAGTATAAGGAGACGGCCCTGCGGGAGGTCCTTGAGGAATCCGGCGCCAAAGCGTCCATCATAAAATATATCGGGAAAAGCGAATATACCTTTGCGGTGCCAGAGGATATCGTGACCAAGGATGTGCATTGGTATCTGATGATGGCGGACAGTTATTACAGCAAACCACAAAAAGAGGAGTTTTTTGTTGACTCAGGTTTTTACAAATATCATGAGGCCAGTCACCTGTTGAAATTTGCCAACGAAAAGCAGATTTTGGAGCGCGCCTACAGCGAATACCTGGAGCTGAAAAAGAACAACCTGTGGGGAAACAAAAAATATTATTAGGTTCGATGATGTCGAGCCTCTGTCCGGGGAAAATATCCCCGGATTTTTATACTCACTGACGAAACGTCAGTCAATATAATTTCCTTGCAAATATCATTTCCTTTTTATTCATATTTCCGGTCTTTTTGGTTTGAACCCCTAAACATAGTGCTAAGCCCCAGGCTAAAACCT
>CAYLIM010000032.1:0-31666 GCA_964383805.1 uncultured Acetatifactor sp. | reverse complement strand
TCATCTCCCACAGAATGTCCAGCTGCCGATTCTGCGACACGGTGGTTGTCTTTGACGACGGGCGTATCGTTCAGACGGGGAGCCATGAGGAGCTGCTGCGGGATAAGGAGGGAATCTACAGCCGGATGTGGGAGGCCCAGGCCCAGTATTATGTCTCATAATGTGAGTCTGGTGCATGAATATTATCGGCATAGAGAGGGAGCGGTATAGAAAACGTGCGAAAGAGGATTGCATTTCCGAGATTTTTCGAGTATATTGTAAATAGATATAAGGCAATTTAAACAGGGAGGACGAAGCATATGGAATTTGTGGAGAGAAAACGTTGGTTATTTTTGGGCTTGCCCTTTACTTTTACCAAGTACACCATCAAGGAGGATTTGATTACCATTGATACGGGACTGCTCAAGACCGTGGAGAACGACTGTTATATGTACAAGGTGCAGGACGTGCAGCTCACCGCCACTCTGATGGAGAAGATGTTTCGCCTGGGAACTGTGACCTGCTTTACCGGGGACACTACGGACCCCAAGCTGGAGCTGATGCACATCAAGAATGCCCGGGCGGTGAAGGATTTTATTCTGGAGATGTCCGAGGCTGCCAGACTCAAGAGACGCACAGTGAACATGCTGGATATCGGTTCCGGGGACATGGCGGATTTGAACGATATGCAGTAGGACAGAGACAGGCCGGATAGGGGAAAGTCAGGCGGGGAGGGGTAGAAACAGAGCGGCAGCGCAGGTTTCTTACCCTTCCTCCGGTTTTGTCAGCAGCTTTTCAAACAGCAGCCCCGCCCCGAACCAATAGGGGGCATAGTCGAGTCGGATAACCCGGTTGATGTTCCATCTGGAGCGGCTGTAATCCCAGGGACAGAGGGACTTGCTCTTCAGCAGCAGGCCGCTGATAAACTCCATGGAAAAGATCATGGACATGTAGGCCAGTCCTCGCATAAGCAGAGGCTTTTTTTTCATGAGGCGAAACAGTGGGGCAAACAGGGCTGCGCAGCCATAGATGGGGAACATCCAAATGGAGGTATCGCCCCGGAGGGAAAACTGTCTGCGGCGGATTCTGCCCAGGGCGGTGAAGACGATTTCCATACACCAGCCCAGTATGCCGCAGTTAATGAAGTTATCAAATAATTTGCGCATGACGGACACCGTTCCTTTCGGGAGACAGCGGCCATATGGCGGCCCGTCTCCGTATATTGGTGTTAGTATAGCCGTTTTGCGGACGGAATATCCCAAAATTTTTTGGATTGGAGCATAGCATGAAATATCAGGAAGCGCTTGACTATATGGATTCTTTAAAGAGCTACGGCATTGTGCCGGGGCTGGACTCCATCCGGGAACTCTGTCGGCGCCTGGGCAATCCCCAGGAGGGGCTGTGCTTTGTCCATGTGGCAGGAACCAACGGCAAGGGCTCGGTGCTGGCCTATGTGTCCACTGTGCTGCAGTGCGCGGGGTATCGGGTGGGAAGGTATATTTCCCCCACAATTCGGGAATACAGGGAGCGCTATCAGGTGAACGGACGCATGATTACGCAGAAGGACCTGTGCGGGCTGATGGAGGAGCTGAAGGCGGCCTGCGAGTCCATGGCGGAGGAGGGATTGCCGCATCCCACGCCCTTTGAGGTGGAGACTGCTCTGGGATTTTTGTATTTCAACCGAAAAAAATGTGACATAGTGGTGCTGGAGACCGGGATGGGCGGCAGGCTGGACGCCACCAACGTGATTTGCGCTGCTCAGGTGGCGGTGCTGACAAGCATCAGTATGGACCATATGCAGTATCTGGGGAGCACGCTGACAGCCATTGCAGGGGAGAAGGCGGGCATACTGAAACAGGGCTGCCGGGCCGTGTCCGCGCAGCAGGAGCCGGAGGTCATGGAGGTGATTCGGACCAGGGCGGAGCAGTTGCAGGTGCCTCTCGCCGTGGCGGAGGAGAGGCTGGTGGGCCGGGTGCGCTATGGTCTGGAGAGGCAGCGCTTTGACTACGACGGCATGAGAGACCTGGAGATCGGTCTGGCGGGGCGGCATCAGATCGGAAATGCTGCGCTGGCCGTGGAGGTATGCCGGGCGCTGACCAGCTGCGGCTATGAGATTCCGGAGAAGGCTCTGCGGCAGGGACTGCGTGAGACCCGTTGGCCGGGTCGTTTTACCGTCCTTAGCAAAAAACCTCTCTTTGTGGCCGACGGGGCGCACAATGAGGACGCCGCAAAAAAACTGGCGCAGTCCATTGAATTTTATTTTACAAATAAACGCATTATCTATATAATAGGGGTATTGAAGGACAAGGAGTACGAAAAGATCATAGAGCATACGGCGCGCTATGCCGACCAGATTCTCACGGTGACGCCGCCGAACAATCCTCGGGCCATGGGCAGCTATGAGCTGGCCCAGGAGGTGGCCAGGGTGCATCCCCGGGTGACTGCTGTGGACAGCCTGGAGGAGGCGGTGGAGCTTAGCCATCTGCTGGCGGGGAGGGAGGATGTGATTCTGGCATTCGGTTCTCTGTCCTATCTGGGGAGACTCATGGAGATTATGGAAGAGCGTGAAAAGAAACGGAAGGCTTGACTGACGGAAAGGACTGACAGATATGGTAGATCAGGAGAAGATAAAGCAGGGCGTAAGGCTGCTGCTGGAGGGAATTGGCGAGGACGTCTCAAGGGAGGGCCTGAAGGATACCCCCGACCGGGTGGCGAGGATGTATGAGGAGATCTTCAGTGGTATGGAGGAGGATGCGGGAGAGCATCTGTCCAAAGTATTCTCCGCAGAGAATGCGGGCGTGGTGTTGGAGAGGGACATTGTATTTCACTCTACCTGTGAGCATCACCTGATGCCTTTTTACGGAAAAGCCCATATCGCCTACCTGCCTCAGGACAGGGTGGTGGGTCTGAGCAAGCTGGCCAGGACGGTGGAAGTCTATGCCCGCAGGCTCCAGATTCAGGAGCGGATGACGGGACAGATCGCCGACGCCGTCATGGAGCATCTTCAGCCCAGAGGCGTCATGGTGATTCTGGAGGCGGAGCATATGTGTATGACCATGCGGGGCGTGAAAAAGCCCGGCAGCAGCACCGTGACCGTGGCGGCCAGGGGTGCTTTTGAGGATAATGCGCTGCAGGAACAGGTATGGCGCATGCTGTCAGTGAGGTGAATGGGAGACATGGAGCGGGTGAACAGAATACTGCGCAGTGAGAGCTATAAGCGGCATTTGCAGGAGAACCGGGTGGCAGAAGAGGGACGTATCTTCTGCCATCACAATATGGAGCATTTTTTGGATGTGGCGCGGATTGCCATGATTTTCAATCTCGAAGAGGGGCTGGGGATTCCCCGGGACATGATCTACGGCGCGGCGCTGCTGCACGATATCGGGCGGCATGAGCAGTATGAGACGGGGATTCCCCACGAGACCGCCAGCGCCCGGATAGCCCCGGATATTCTGGCAGACTGTGGGTATGATGCAAAGGAGATCAGGGAGATCGTGGAGGCCATCGCCGGGCACAGGGACACAGAGAGCGGTCAGCGGCAGGATCTGGCCGGGATATTGTACCGGGCGGACAAGGCCAGCAGGGCCTGCTTTGCCTGCAAAGCAGCCGGGCAGTGCAGCTGGAGCCAGGAGCGGAAGAATCTGGAGTTAAGCCGCTAGGAGAAAGGGACGGCATATGAGAATAGGCAGCAGGGAATTTGACGTGGAAAACGAGACTTATGTGATGGGGATATTGAATGTGACGCCGGATTCCTTTTCCGACGGGGGAAAATGGAACAGCATGGACTGCGCGCTTGAGCATGTGGAGGAGATGCTGCAGGAAGGCATGGACATTCTGGATATCGGCGGAGAGTCCACCAGGCCGGGCCAGGACTACAGCATGCCGGCTCAGGAGGAGCTGGAGCGGGTGCTGCCTTATATCGAGGCGGTGAAAGCCCGCTTTGACGTGCCCATCTCTCTGGACACATACAAGAGTCAGGTGGCGGAGGCGGGCATTGCCGCCGGTGTGGACCTGATCAACGATATATGGGGGCTGAAATGGGACCCGGAGATGGCGCGGGTGATCGCAGAGCGCGGCGTGGCCTGCTGTCTGATGCATAACCGCAGGGAAACCGCAGCGGAGGAGAACCGGTACGGTTATGAGAATTTTCTGGAGGATGTGACGGCGGACCTGGCCCGGTCGGCAGAGCTGGCCCGGAAGGCCGGGATCGCCGGGGAGCGGATCATACTGGACCCGGGGGTGGGCTTTGCCAAGAGCTACGAGCAGAATCTGGAGATCCTTCACCATCTGGAATATCTGCGGACTCTGGGATATCCGATACTGCTGGGAACCAGCCGCAAATCGGTGGTAGGCCTGACGCTGGATCTGCCGGTGACGGAGCGGCTGGAGGGTACGCTGGCCACCACTGTGCTGGGAGTGCTGAAGGGCTGCGCCTTTGTGCGGGTGCACGACGTGAAGGAGAATGCGCGGGCCATCCGTATGACCAGAGCGATTATGACGGAGAGAAAGCCTGTCGTTTAGGCGGATGCGGAACTTCTAACAGCATCTGCCCTCCTAGTGCCCAGAGAATTTCTGAACGCCAAAGCGGTCAGAAATTACTCTGCGGGAAATGGTACTGGGAGGGTGGATGCGGAACTTCTAACAGCATCTGCCCTCCTGGTGCCCAGAGAATTTCTGAACGCCAAAGCGGTCAGAAATTACTCTGTGGGAAATGGTACTGGGAGGGTGGATGCGGAACTTCTAATAGGAGGGTGAGAGATGAGGAGAGGACAGGACGAGATACGTATTGACAATCTGGAGGTCTTTGCTCACCATGGGGTTTTCCCGGAGGAGAAAAAGGCGGGACAGACCTTTTATGTGAATCTGGTGCTGTATACGAACACCCGCAGAGCCGGGCGGCAGGATGAACTGTCCCTGTCCACCGATTATGGGAAGGTGTGCCATCTGGTGACAAAGTGGATGCAGGAGCATACCTATGACCTGATTGAGACCGTGGCGGAGACTGTGGCGGAGCAGATACTGCTCCGGTATCCGCTGGTACAGGCTGTGGACGTTGAGATTCGCAAGCCCCAGGCGCCCATCGGACTGCCCTTTGAGAGCGTGTCCGTCAAAATCCATCGGGGCTGGCACCGGGTATATATCGCCCTCGGCTCCAACATGGGGGATCGGAAAAAATATCTGCAGGCGGGGGTGGACGCCATGAAAAAAAGGGATGATATCCGGCTGAAAACGGTATCCTCCTGGCGGCAGACCGCCCCCTACGGCGGAGTGGAGCAGGAAGATTTTTTGAACGGCGTCATGGAGGTGCAGACGCTGCTGACGCCTACGGAGCTGCTTGACTATCTGCATGAAGTGGAGCAGGGGGCAGACCGAAAGAGGGAGATACACTGGGGTCCCCGGACGCTTGATCTGGATATTTTGCTGTATGACGATCTGGTGATGGAGTCGGAGGAGCTGATTATTCCTCATGTGGATATGCAGAACAGAGATTTTGTGCTGGCCCCCATGGAGGAGATCGCCGGCTGGGTGCGGCATCCCATACTGGGGTTGACCATGGGACAGCTGTACGCGCAGCTGACGTCCGCCAGAGGAAAGGGAAAAAGCAAGTAAGTTTGAATGTATCAGGCAGGCGGAACACGCCGCAGGTATCTCAGGGCAAAGCGGGCGCACAGTCCGGTGAACAGTCCGGTGACAGCGCCGCTGACCAGCAGATAGGGCAGATAGACAAGGACGCCCGGCACAGCGGTAATCAGCAGCGCAGCTAAAAGTTGACCTACATTGTGAAAAATGCCTCCCATAATGCTTGTCAGCTCGGGAAAACGCCTGTGCAGCAGACGGCTGGAAAGGATCATGGCAAGGAGACAGAGAAACCCGCCGCAGAGGCTGTAGAACAGGCTCATGGCCTGACCAAAGAGCAGGGCGGACAACAGAATGCGCGCCAGCAGCACCACTGCGGCGTCTTTGGAGCCGTAGCGATGCAGCACCAGCAGGGTTATGATATTGGCAAGGCCCAGCTTGATGCCGGGGATGGGGACCACTGGGGGCAGCAGGCTCTCCGCGAAATAAATAGCCAGCGCCAGGGTGGCAAACAGCGCCAGGGCGGTGAGTTTACGGGTGCGCATGGGATTCTCCTTGTGTTTTGTCAGTAGGCGACGGCGTCCGGAACGGCGGCGTCACCGCTGGGTTTTAACTCAATTACAAGTCTGTGGGGCAGACAGGTGATAGGCAGCAGGGAATCGGCAATGGGTCCCTGCAGGACACAGAGCTTGTCCGGGCAGTCCGCCTCTATAATGGCGATACTGCCGGGGGAAACCTCTATGATATTGTATCCTCCGTCGGCGGCGTCCACAGTGAAACGGTAGGTCTCCGATACCTGATCCAGCGAAATGCTCTGCAGCAGGCTGCCCTCCTGATAGAGACAGGCGGTATAAGAGCCCTGGAAACTGTGGACAGCGCGGCGCCAGAGAAACAGCCCCAGAACGCAGCAGACCAACAGCACAGCGATGCCGCATGCCAGCAGACAGGCTCTTTTCGATAAGGTACTCATCAGGCTTTTTCCTTTCCGAAATCTAATCGTTAGTGAGTATGACTGTAACCAGTATAACAGAAAATGCAGGAAATATGAATGGGCAAAATGAATGGAAAATAAGCTGGAAAATAAAAAGCGAAAATTTTGCAAAATTTTTTACAGAAAACTTTTGGCGGCTACAGGAGTGTCTCTGTTTCTGACCGGCTGCGGCGGCGCCGATATCCGGCAGCAGTCCGCAGTGGACACGGCCATGGGCACCATCGTGTCCCAGACGCTGTATGTGCGGCAGGAGGGAGAACAGACAGAATCCGAGAGCGCTGCTGTCATGCGGATTTTGGCGGAGCTGGAGGAGGGGGAGCTGTCCTGGAGAATTGCGGACTCGGAGGTGGCTAAGATCAACGCCCTGGCCGCCTGTGAGCCGGAGGAGAGCAGTGTGTTCGTTCCAATATCTCCCTCCATGCGGGAGATACTGGCCCAGATATGGCAGATATCTTCGGACAGTCAGGGCGCTCTGGATGTGACGCTTGGAAGGCTCAGCCGCCTGTGGAATCTGGACGGGGCGGCAGCGGGGGAGACGGCCTTCTCGGTCCCCGGCGAGGAGCAGATACAGTCCGCCATGGGGGATATCGGTTATGAGCGAGTGCAGCTGACAGAGACAGCACTGGAACTTCCGTCGGGCGTGCAGCTGGATCTGGGGGCTGTGGGAAAGGGCATTGCATGTGACCGCGTCAGCGAGTATCTGCGCGACAGTTCCCGGATCACCGGGGCTGTGGTGGCGGTGGGGGGAAGTGTTGTGACCTACGGAGAGAAACCGGATGGCAGCCCCTGGAAGGTAGCGATTATGCATCCGCGTGAAGAGGGAAAATATCTGGGCGTCCTGACTTTGACGGGAGAGCATTATATCTCCACATCTGGGGATTATGAGCGATATGTGGCGGTGGACGGAGTGCGCTATCATCATATTCTGGACCCGGCCACCGGCGCTCCCGCCCGCAGCGGCCTGTGCAGCGTCACCATTGTCTGTGACAGCGGCCTGCAGGCGGACGCCCTCTCCACCGCATGCTTTGTGCTGGGACCGGAGCAGGGACTGGCTCTGGCTCAGTCTTATGGAGCGGAGGCCCTGCTGGTGGCGGAGGACGGCACGATGTATATGACGGAGGGAATGAAGAAGATATTCAGTCTTGATGAGCAACGATAGATATTAGTTGTACAAAATGTGCAGTATGAATTGACAAAATACTGTGCTAAAAGATAAAATAGACAAAAAAGGATTACGGAGGAGAGATATGTTAGGAAGTAATATGTTAGGTCAGTCCTTGAGCGGGATGCTCAAATCGGTTGACACAAATGTTCTTACATATGGGATCGTCATCGCGCTTGTGGCGATTGCGGTGGCCGTAATGTGGATATCAGAATCCATTCACAGACGAAAGGGCAGGGACAGCCAGGCGAAGAAAAGGATAGCAGAGATCGTGAATCAGGCGGTGCCCGAGGGGGAAAAGGTGACGGTCGCCTTTGCAGACTGGTTGACTGTCGATAGCGATTACAAGGCTGGAAAGAGGACAACGCGTTACTGGCGGTTTGCCATAGGGTTCAACGATAGCCGGATATACATTATTCCGGTTTCGATTGGCGACAATGAAAAGATTACGAGCAAGGACTGCGTCTGCGTGGAGCGCAGTCAGCTGGGCCTGGTCAACGCCAAGGAAAATGGAAAATGGATGGAGCTGTATGGAAAGGATAAGAAAAAGATATGCACCCTGAAAGTGGAGGCGTATTACACCAAGGGAATGCTGGCGAACCAGCCTGTGGATATAGCCCAGCCAGAGGCGGCCGAGGAATTTAAAAAGCTGATTCGTTCCTGGCTGCAGGCTGTGAACAGCGCCAACGGTGTGTCCGCTACAGGATTTCACAACAACGCTGGGGCGCTGGATCTGAAGGCGCAGGTTGGTGATCCCGAGAACAAGGGATATGCGGCTGGTTCACAGCCGGGGGACAAAAAGTAGGGTGGAATCACGGAATGAAGAGTTTTTTTAGCGCTGTTTTGAGCTTTTTAGGGGTTATTCTCTTTTTTTGGAACATCTATTTCGCATTGGCTCTGTTTCCACCCGAGCTGGTGATTGACCCATTTAGCCCTAGAGTGAGCCAGGCAGACCTGGAGGAGCTGGAGTTTGACGCTGGACAGATGGCGGGGTATCCGGCAGGCGAGGGAATCCCTGTAGCGGAGAACATGGATGACTACGAGAGGCTGGGAGGGCACACGGAGCAGAAGACCTCCGGCGGCACCAGGAGATTGGAGTATTTCACTTTTGAGACGGATTCTATCGTTCCACTGGATCTCTATCAGCTGCGGAGCGATACGGATCGGAGAATAAGCAGGCGGCGCAGGGGACGCACCCAGGACTACAGGGACACCTACATGACCAGCGGTTTGTCCATCGACAGAAACTACTACAATCGCTATTATCTTGTGAGACTGCCGGATGGCAACTATGTGCCCGTCTGGCTGGAGGACTCCTACTACTGGAAATACAAGCTGATGGGGCGAGTGCAGCTGCCGCTGGGCTACAAGACATATGCGGAGGGAAGAGTCCAAAAGATGCTGGCTCTCTATGCGCAGGAGTATGGGCTGGACGAGGACGAGATACTGATTATGTTCTCCTCAGAGCGCTATGAGCGGCAGAAAACGTTGCATTTTTTCATACGGCTGGTGGTGCTGGTGATTGTGATGGCAATTCCCGTGGCAGTGGTATGGCTGGTGAAAAAAATGATTTACAGACGAAAGCTCTCGAGAGAGTTGAACTGAAATTATTAATATGAAACAGAACATGGTCCCACAACCGACTCGGTTGTGGGACCATGTGTCGTATTATGTATTATCTTGCGCTGAACGCACTGTAGCTGCTGCTGCCCAGCGGGCAGTGGTACAGGGAACTCTCCATCCCAAACTCCTGAAAGTATACATAGCGGGAGGTCATATTGATATTGGTGTAGTTGCCCTCCGCCACCACAGTGGGATTGGAGCCGTCCGTTCCCATCATTTTCAACGCCGGAGCCGTGGCGGAGCTGCGCTGATAGTAGATGTAGCCGCCGCCCACGTTAAAGCAGTCCACCCGGTCATTGGTCAGCACCTCTATCACTCTCTGGGTCATGTCATAACGGCACAGTCGGTAATCGTTTGCCACATCCAAATAATAGATATAGCTGCCGTCCAGGCAGGGATACCAGATATTGCCCTCCCACAGCTCCTCCACGGTATCTCCGTTTGTATTCAGGGTGTAGAGATAGTGATTGTTCTGGGTGCCGTTGTAGTAGATGACGCCGTCCCGGGCGCAGGCCGGATTGACCTGATACTGGGCCAGCACCTGTTTGTCGGACTTGTCGATCTTCAGCTTGTAAAAGACAGGCGTGGGACTGCCCGCGGTGAGCAGGTACAGGTAATTGTCCACCAGCTGTCCGGACACCACCACGTCCGTGGTCAGCGAGGTGACTTCCTTGCCGGACTTGAGACAGCGATTGAAGGAATTGCGGCTGCGCACATAGCCCAGGCCGCTTTCACCGGAGGCGATCATCTGAAAATAGTACAGATATTTGCCACCCGCCAGAATATTGCGCACGGTGGAATTGCCCAGCCTGGTAATATTCTGTTCATCCGCGGTCATGGAGTAGAGCTTGCCGTCGTCCAGCGGATTGGAAAAGTACACCACCCCCTCGGACTCACAGAACAGTCCCGAATTGTTGATATTGCCCGCGGTGTTGCCCACAGTGCCCGGATCGTTCATGGAAATCCGGCCCAAAAACCGGTATGCCAGCACCAGGGCTGCAAATACGATCAAGAGCAGCACCACGATTAGGATATATTTCATTTTCTTTGACATAATGCCATAACCTCCCGAAAATAAACTCTCTTTTAAAAATATATCACATAGTTAGTCTTGCTATCAAGAGGGTTTTGGAGTAATATAAATTAAATGCGAAACGTGCAAAAAATGTGGATACAGACGGAGGAAACCCCATGGATTTATTGGAACTGAGAGAGCAGATCGACGTGATTGACAAGCAGATTGTCGAACTGTACGAACGGCGGATGGAGATCTGCGGCCAGGTGGCGGAGTACAAGATAGAGACAGGAAAAAAGGTGTTTGACAGGCAGCGGGAAATGGAGAAACTGGCCAAGGTCAAATCCCTGACACACAACGAGTTTAACAGCCATGGCGTGGAGGAGCTGTTTGAGCAGATCATGTCCATGAGCCGCAAGCTCCAGTATCAGCTGCTGGCACAGCACGGCAGTCTGGGCAAGCTCCCCTTTATCGGGGTGGACGAGCTGGAGACCCGCCGGGCCAGAGTGGTATTTCAGGGGGCGGAGGGAGCCTATTCCCAGGCGGCTATGACGCAGTATTTCGGAGATCAGATACAGAGCTTTCATGTGGATACCTTTCGCGACGCCATGAGCGCCATAGACGAGGGGAGCGCGGATTTCGCGGTGCTGCCGATAGAGAACAGCACTGCGGGCATTGTCAATGAGATATATGATCTGCTGGTAGAATTTGAGAACTATATTGTGGGGGAGCAGATATTGCAGATCAGGCACTGCCTGCTGGGGGTGCCGGGAGCAGGGATCGAGGACATACGCACCGTGTACAGCCATCCCCAGTCCCTGATGCAGAGCAGCCGGTTTTTGTCCGGATACGACTGGAGACAGATCAGCATGCAGAATAATGCCTTTGCCGCCCAGAAGGTATCTGCGGAGGGAGATAAATCCCAGGCCGCCATCGCCAGCGAATACGCGGCGAAGGTCTATGGGCTTGAGGTGCTGCGCCAGGGCGTCAATCAGGAGGAGGACAACTCTACACGTTTTATCATTGTCACCAACCAGAAAGTATTCCGCAAGGACGCAAACAAGGTCAGCATTTGCTTTGAACTGCCCCACCAGAGCGGTTCCCTGTACCACATGCTGTCCCATTTCATATACAATAATCTCAACATGTGTAAGATCGAGAGCCGTCCCATAGAGGACAGGAACTGGGAGTATCGGTTTTTTATCGACTTTGAGGGCAATCTGGCGGACAGCGCCGTGAAAAATGCCCTGCGGGGTCTGCGGGACGAGGCCAGGAATATGAAGATACTGGGCAATTACTAAGCGAATATGCAGGAAAGAGGAGAAAATGAGAGAACAGGAACTGATCGTCTATCGGAATCTTGAGGGGGAGCAGCTGCTCTATGACGTGACATGGCTCATGAAACATTATGACGATGCATATTATAATCAGGAGGACCTGGCGGCGCTGCTGTACCAGTGTATCCACGGGCTCATCGAACAGGCGGGCAGCTATGGCTTTCACGGCAATCTCTGGCACTGCTATCTGGCCAATCTGCTGGTGAACAATGAGAACAGTTACAGCTGCGGCTGCGAGATTAGAGGCGCCATAGAGGGTACTATCAATCAGGCGGCGCTCCATGATATCAGCATTTTCAAGGAATTTTACGACTATGATTTTGCTCCCATGACGGAGGCGCTGCAGGTGCCGGAGTGGGCATTGGTGGAGGACTATGTCAGCAGCAGCCGGGAGAGCAAGGTCTACAATACCCGGATATGCGCCCGCATCTGCGAGCTGGCGGAGCGTTTCTGTCAGGACGGCACGGCCGAGGAGATGAAGGATACCCTGACCCAGTTCTACGGGGAGTACGGGGTGGGAAAGTTTGGCCTGCACAAATCCTTCCGAATCTATCATGATGAGCAGGGCCGTGTGGAGATACGCCCTATTTTAAATATTGCCCATGTACACTTAGGCGACCTGGTGGGCTATGAGATTCCCAAGCAGAAACTGGTGGACAACACGGAGGCTTTCGTGGATGGCCGCAGGGCCAACAACTGCCTGCTCTTTGGGGATGCGGGCACAGGCAAGTCCTCCAGCATAAAAGCCATCGCCAACGCATACTATGACAGGGGACTGCGGGTTATTGAGATATACAAGCACCAGTTCCGGGATCTGCAGGAGTGTATCAGCCAGATCAAGAACCGGAACTACAAATTTATCATCTATATGGACGATCTGAGCTTTGAGGAGCATGAGACGGAGTACAAGTATCTGAAGGCCGTGATAGAGGGGGGACTGGAGAAAAAGCCCGAAAATATCTTGATCTACGCCACCTCCAATCGGCGGCATCTGATCCGGGAGAATTTCAGCGACAAGGAGGAAATCCGCCAGGACATGCACACCGGCGACACGGTGCAGGAGAAACTGTCCCTTGTGTACCGTTTCGGCGTGACGATCTATTTCGGCTCTCCGACCCCAAAAGAGTTTCAGAACATTGTTGTCACGCTGGCGAAACGCCACGGGGTGGACATGGACCGGGAGCAGCTGCTTGCCGAGGCCAACAAATGGGAGCTGGCCCACAGCGGACTGTCGGGGCGCAGCGCGCAGCAGTTTATAGACTACTTGCTGGGGCGGCGTATAGATTAGGGATTGTAGCGAGGGACGGGGGCAGGGCGGTCATATCCCATATGCCGGGCGCTCTCGCTCCGTGGCAAAGCGTAACAGTGCTAAGCTCATGCCGAATTACATTCGGCATAAAACCTCGCAGAGTTTGCATAGCAAACTCCGCACTGACGTTTGCCAAGGCCGGCTCATGGGATATGACCGCCCTGCCCCCTGTTACCAGCTGACCAGCCGGAATCAGCCTCAGACAGGTAATTATTCGTGGTAGGACCGTTTGAACACGTCGGCGCTTAGCGAGGTGTTTTCGAGCTTAGCGCCCGCTACGCTGTTCAGCCGAGCGAGAGCGTGTCCGTACAGGAATAATTACCTGCCTGAGGCGTGACTGGCAGAGAATACTAGCAAAGACGATTTTGAAAGGAGAGAATAGAAATGGCCGTAAAGACATTTGCAGCAATTGATGTGGGAAGTTTTGAACTCTCCATGAAGATATTTGAATTTTCAGGGAAAAGCCAGGGACGGGTCATCGAGCACATCCGGCAGAGGGTGGACCTGGGGAGCGACACCTACGGCAGCGGCAAGATCAGCCATGACAAGATGGACGAGCTGTGCCGGGTACTGTCGGAGTTCGCGCGCATTATGGATTCCTATAAGGTGACGAGCTACCGGGCATACGGCACCAGCGCCATCCGGGAGACCAAGAACACCGACATTGTGCTGGACCAGATACGTCAGCGCACCGGTATAAAGGTGGAGGTGCTGAGCAATTCCGAGCAGCGTTTTCTGGATTACAAGGCTGTCGCTTTCCGGGGGGAGACTTTCCGTTCCGTGATAGGAGAGGGAACCGCCATTGTGGACATCGGCGGGGGCAGCATACAGATCTCTCTGTTTGACAACGACATGCTGGTCTCCACCCAGAACCTGCGGATAGGCGTGCTGCGCCTTCAGGAACTGCTGAACCACATGAACACCCGCAGCAGCCAGAGAGAGGAGCTGATCGACGAGATAGTCAGCGCCCAGCTGGCCACCTACAAAAAACTGTATCTGAAAGATCGGGATATCCGAACCATCATTGTGGTGGACGATTATCTGTCCGTTTGGGTGGCAAAAAAAGCCGCCAGCGCAGGAAGAAAAAACGAGCTGGTGAATCTGGGAGACTATGAGCAGTTCATTCAGCAGCTGCGCACCAGACCCATGGCGGAGATCGTGAGAATGCTGGACATCCCTGAGGAGACGGTAAACCTGACCTTTATCAGCGCCTGTATTATGAAACGGATCATGAAACTGACCGGAGCGCAGCAGATATGGGCGCCGGGAGTCACTCTGAGCGATGGCATGGCCTATGAGTATGCCCAGCAGAACAAACTCCTGCAGGGCGAGCATGATTTCAATCGGGATATTCTGGCCTGCGCCATGAATATCAGCAAGCGCTATCAGGGCAGCCGCAAACGGGCGGAGACACTGGAAAACATTACGCTGACGATCTTTGACAGCATGAAAAAAGTACATGGAATGGGAAAGCGGGAACGGCTGTATCTGCAGCTGGCCGCACTGCTCCACGACTGCGGCAAATATATCAGTATGGTAAATATAGGGGAGACCTCCTACCAGATCATCATGGCCACGGAGATGATCGGTCTGTCCCATATGGAGCGGGAGATGGTGGCCAGCGTGGTACGTTTCAACCACAGCCCCTTTATCTATTACGATCAGATGAAGGCTTTGGGGACCGCCCTCACTGAGAGCGCTTACCTGACGGTGGCCAAGCTCACGGCGATTCTGCGCCTTGCCAATGCGCTGGACCGGAGCCACAAGCAGAAACTGAAGGGCGTCAAGGCGGCCCTGAAGGAGGAACAGCTGGTATTGATGGTGGAGACGCCGGAGGATATCACTCTGGAGAGAGGCATATTCGAGGAGCGGGCCGACTTTTTCCAGGAGGTTTTCAGTGTGCAGCCCGTGATCAAGCAGAAAAAACCCATGTAGGAACGAGATAAGTTTGGAGGTTTATTATGGCAGAGACAGACTATACAGATCCGAAATATTACAACAACAGGGAACTGAGCTGGATTCTTTTTAACCACAGAGTGCTCAGCGAGGCCAGGGACAAGAGCAATCCGCTGTTTGAGAGACTGAAGTTCCTCAGTATTACCGCCTCCAATCTGGACGAGTTTTTCATGGTGAGGGTGGCGTCGCTGAAGGATATGGTGAATGCGGGCTACAACAAGAGTGATATTGCGGGTATGACGCCCCAGGAGCAGCTGGAAAAAATTGACGGGGCGATTCACGAGCTGATGAACCTCCAGTATTCCACCTACAATCGGAGCCTGTTGCCGCTTTTGGAAAAGAACGGTCTGACAGTGATTCGCCAGCATGAACTCCTGTCAAAGGAGGAGGCTGCGTACATCGACCGTTATTTTGAGGAGAATGTATATCCGGTGCTGACGCCCATGGCGGTGGACTCCTCCAGGCCATTTCCGCTGATACGAAACAAATCCCTGAATATCGGCGCATTGGTGGAAAAAAAGCACAAGTCGGAGGAGCTGGAGTTTGCCACGGTGCAGGTGCCCAGCGTGCTTCCCAGGATAGTACAGCTGCCCAGAGAGGTGATAGACGGCAGGGAAGGCCCGCTGAAAATAATCCTGTTGGAGGAGGTCATTGAGCGGAACATCCACAAATTGTTTTTGAATTATAACGTCATCTGCGCCCATCCCTTCCGAATCATGCGAAATGCGGATCTGAGCATAGAGGAGGACGAGGCGGCAGACCTGCTCAAGGAGATAGAAAAGCAGTTGAAAAAACGGCAGTGGGGCGAGGCGATCCGCCTTGAGGTGGAGAGCGACATCGACAGGCGGCTGCTGAAGATCATCCGCAGGGAATTGCATATGGGGGAGCAGAATCTGTATCTCATCGATGGTCCCCTGGATCTGACTTTTTTGATGAAAATGTATGCGCTGGAGGGCTTTGAGAAACTGAAGGCGCCGGAGTATGAGCCGCAGTCGGTGCCGCAGCTGCCAGCGGGCTGTGATATATTTGCCCAGATCAGAAAGGGGGATGTGCTGCTGCACCACCCCTACCAGACTTTCACGCCTGTGGTGGACTTTATCCGTCAGGCGGCCCACGATCCACAGGTTCTGGCCATCAAACAGACCCTGTACAGGGTCAGCGGCCACTCGCCCATCATAGCGGCGCTGGCCCAGGCGGCGGAAAACGGCAAGCAGGTCTCCGTGCTGGTGGAGCTGAAGGCCCGTTTTGACGAGGAGAATAACATTGTGTGGGCCAAGATGCTGGAGAAAGCCGGATGCCATGTGATTTACGGGCTGGTGGGGCTGAAAACCCACAGCAAAATCACCCTGGTGGTGCGCCGGGAGGAGGACGGCATTCGCAGATATGTACATCTGGGCACCGGAAATTACAATGACGCCACCGCCAGGCTGTACACGGACGTGGGTCTGCTGACCTGCAGCGAAATGATTGGAGAGGACGCCACGGCGGTATTCAATATGCTCAGCGGCTACTCGGAACCTCTGGGCTGGAACAAGCTGTCTCTGGCTCCACTGTGGTTGAAGGACAGATTCCTGCATCTGATAGGCCGAGAGGCGGATTACGCGCGGGCGGGCAAGGACGCACATATCATAGCCAAGATGAATTCTCTGTGTGACAGGGATGTGATAGCGGCGCTGTATGAGGCGAGTCATGCCGGTGTGAAGATTGAACTCATCGTCAGGGGAATATGCTGTCTGCAGACGGGCATTCCGGGAGTCAGCGAGAATATCACGGTGCGCTCCATTGTGGGCAATTTCCTGGAACACAGCAGGATTTTCTATTTCCTGAACGGAGAAAACGAGGAGGTTTACTGCGGCAGCGCGGACTGGATGCCCCGCAATCTGGAACGCCGGGTGGAGATTCTGTTCCCGGTGGAGGAGCCGGAGCTGAAGAAAAAACTGGAGGATATTCTCCAGGCCCAGCTCAGGGACAACATAAAGGCCCATGTGCTGCAGCCGGACGGCAGCTACGCCAAGGTGGACAGGAGAGGCAAGGAGCGGTTTATCTCCCAGGAATATTTCTGCAGGGAGGCACAGCAGGAGGCCAGGGAGGCGGCGCAGGAGCCGGTGAACGAGGGGAGAAGGTTCGTGCCGGAGACACATCAGGATTAAAAAAATTTCCACCTGTGGATTGCAACCGCACAGGTGGAAAAATTTTAAACTGTCTCATTGCATGGAAGTGAAAAAGGTATTATCCTGTAAGGCAGGAGGTGGCTGACATGGCAAACGAAGATAAAAAAGACTTTAACAGCATGCTGCACGACAGCAAGGACATGCCCAAATTTCAGACGATCACAGATCAAAAGAGTATTGAAAAGTATGGCGGAGACAGGATGTATTTCGCGCCGCCCATCGACTATGACAGGGTTATGAGACAAGTGCCCAGCGGCAAAGTGCTGACTGTCGGAAAAATCAGAGAATACTTTGCAAGGCTCAGCGGCGCGGATTTTACGGAACCCATCACAGCCGGTATTTTTGTCGCGATCGCGGCATGGGCGAGCTATCAGCGCAGCGAGGATGAAACTCCCTATTGGAGAACTTTGAAGGCCGATGGCGAGCTGAACGCAAAATATCCGGGGGGCATCAAGGCGCAAAAGGAGAAATTGGAGGCCGAAGGACACACCATTGTTCAAAAAGGACGCAAAAATATAAGATACTATGTGAAAGACTATGAGAGCGTTCTCTTTGATTTATAGCGCCCTTTTCACAGTGGGCTATCCATGGGAAACGGAGCTGTAAGCAGGGGACGGAGGTGTATGTTTTGAATTTAAGGACAATAATGATTTTTCCGGCGTTTGAAAATATTGCATTGATCAATCAAATACGAGAAAAATATGATCCTCTGGCAAAGCTAATAAGGCCGCATATTACGCTGGTTTTTCCATTTGAAGATGAAATGAGCAATGAAAAGTTGTCAGATATTTTAAATGAGAGATTAGCAGATATAAAGCCATTTAGAATTGAATTGCGTGGATTTAGTAAGTGTGAGGATAGATTTGGAAATTACTTGTTTTTGAATGTCATACAGGGTAAGGATGAGATCGTTAAAATGCACGATTTGCTATATGACAATGAGTTCAGCAGATTTGAGGCAGGCTTACCCTATTTGCCTCACATGACAGTGGGGAAGGTAGAAGATGGGGGTGAATTGGAGCGGGCATACAAAGAGATAAAAGATTTGGATTGCTCATTTGTCTCTGATGTTAATAAAATATCTGTAGAAATGATTGGAGATAATGAGGAGTCAATAATTGTTATTGAGAAACGATTAGGTTAACAAATAAAGCGTCCTTTTTGCAGTGGCCTGTTCATGAAAAATGGGTTGTAAGCTGGGATATGTGGGATAGGGAGGTAAGCAGTGAATATTATTTGTGAGGATATATGTATCAGAAACGCCGAAAGCGCCGACTGTGCGCAGCTTGCGAAATGGTGGAACGACGGAAGTGTAATGGCGCATGCCGGTTTTCCGCGCGGACTTGGTACAACAGCTGAAAAGATACAGGAACAAATAGAGAGCGACAGTGACGATACAAAGCGGCGGCTCATTATTGAGTACAAAGGCTCTGCGATCGGCGAGATGAGTTATTACAATCAGGGAAATAATATCGCCGAAATCGGTATAAAGATATGTAATGCGGATTATCAGGAAAAGGGGCTGGGAAGAGTTGTATTGAGTATTTTCATAGGCGAATTGTTTTCTATGGGGTACGCCAAAATAATTCTCGATACCAATTTGAAAAATACCAGGGCACAGCATGTCTATGAGATGCTGGGCTTTCAAAAGCTCAGAGTAAATGAAAATTCCTGGACGAATCAGGTCGGTGAGGTCCAGTCGTCGGTTGATTATGAATTAGTCCGTGAAAAGTTTGTGGACTGGTCGGGAAAACAATAAGGACGATGAGGGCAGGCATACCGATATATCGGGATTGGGATACATAGGGAGGAACTACAGATGCGGGTAATAGATTATTTTGACTGTGATAACCCGGAGTATTGGCTGTGTCAAATAGGGAAAAGTGACTGGGGAGCAGGGCAATTTCTGTATAATCTGTTAAGTGAAAACAAGTTTAAAAATGTTGTGGGTGAAAATTCAAAGGTTCTGATGCTCACAAATGAAAATGAACTTGTCTCATTCTGTACCTATGCGGAGAAGGATGATATACAGCCGACAGAGCTGACTCCATGGATAGGATTTGTGTACACTTTTCCCGAATATAGAGGCCATCGCTATGTCGGGTACTTGTTTCAGGAAATTGAGAAACTCGCTAAAGCTGAGAATGTACAGGATATCTTTATATCAACAAATCATATTGGATTATATGAAAAGTATGGATGTGAATTTTATCAGATGATGAATGATATGAATGGCGAACCATCCAGAGTCTATAGGAAACATGTGAATTAAGATAATTGGTTTATTTGGAATTTAGAGCAGTAGTGCGAGTGTCATTACTGGAACGCAAACGTGTAATCTATATATAGTAAACGACATTAGAAATTTCATTTACTATAATTTTGCTGCTCACGAGGCTGTGTGGGGCATATGCAGAAAAATTCTTTCCCAGTGCCCCACATAACCAGGGAAATACGCTCTTATTCCCGGTGATGGGGCATATATAGAAAAAATGCCCTGCAAGATCCCGTTTTTTGTTACAAGCGGGGCACAGGGAGATAATTTTTTTGCATATGCCCCCATAACCCAGAACTGGCATCAAAGGTTTGCCATTTGCGCAAAAAAATGCTGCCAAGTGCCTAAATACGCAGAAGAAACATTTTTTCAAAAAGGGATTGACAAAGTATATTATATGTCGTATAGTATGTTCAAGCCAATACTATATGGCATATAATATTATATGCACGTACAGGTTGCGGCCTTGCGATTTCCGAAAGGCTTTTGCCAACGAAGTACTGACGGAGTAGAACTATATGTAAAGAGAGGAAAGGACATCCATGAAGATTGTATTGGCGTCCGCATCTCCCAGGCGGCGGGAACTCTTGACGACATTGAGGCTGGACTACACGGTGCTGGTCAGCGGTGTGGAGGAACAGGTCACGGAGACGGAGCCCGCCAAAGTGGTGGAACAGTTGTCGGAGCAGAAGGCTGGCGACGTGCTGCAGAGACTTTTGAAGGCAGCGGAGCAGGAGGATCTGTTCTGGGACGGCAAAGAGGACCTTCTGGTGATCGGAGCTGATACCATTGTGGCAGTGGACGGGCAGATACTGGGCAAGCCCACTAGCTCGAAACATGCGGCAGAGATGTTGGGATGGCTCTCCGGCAGACGGCATCAGGTGTACACCGGCGTGACGCTGTATCACCACAGCCGGGGAAAGACCTGTCGGCATACCTTTCATGAGTGTACCCAGGTATGGTTCTACCCCATGACAGAGGAGGAGATCGGCTGGTACATAGGAACAGGCGAACCAATGGATAAAGCGGGAGCCTACGGCATTCAGGGGCTGGGCAGCCGCTTTGTGAAAGCCATAGAGGGCGAGTACAGCAATGTGGTGGGACTGCCTGTCGCCAGATTGTACCAAGAGCTGAGGGCGATGGAAGTCATGTAGTTGTGTAGAATATTTCCTTGGAAATACTTGACGGTGAACAGTAAAGGCGATATGATAAGGGAAAGTAGCAAACTTTCAACTTTCTTTACACTCACGTTGATAAGTAGGAGGATTTATTTTATGCATGAGTACGATGATGCGGTGTTACAGTACTTCCTGGATAATCAGCTGCAGTTGTTTCCCGAGAAAGTGGCAGACAGTCTTGAGGAGGCCGAGGACTTTCTGGAGGAATGCATGGCTGTTGTA
The DNA here is from genome assembly GCA_964383805.1 of uncultured Acetatifactor sp. Taxonomy (GTDB): domain Bacteria; phylum Bacillota; class Clostridia; order Lachnospirales; family Lachnospiraceae; genus Acetatifactor. The sequence continues at coordinate 10,871 of CAYLIM010000032.1, read as the reverse complement.
GTAAACAGCAAGGAAGAGGTGTTGAATTTCTTTGAAGAGGAGGGGCTTGATCTGGAAGGCGCCGATGAGGACGAGATTCTGGAGGCAGACGAAGTGTTCGACATTGGCGACGGAAGGTACCTGATTATAGAGGGTTAAAACCCTCGGAACTCAAATAAGGAGGAGTGGCTATGGATTTTTTTAACAAAGTAGGAAACACAATCAGCAGCAAGGGTAAGGATGTGACCAAGAAGGCCAAGGAGATCGCGGAGATCGCCAAGCTGACCGGTCAGATTGCCGAGAAAGAGGAGTCGATCAAGGGTACATACATTGAGCTGGGCAAGTATGTGTATGAGAACCAAAAGGAAGACGCCCCGGAGGAAGTGGCAGAGAAGTTTGCTGTGATCGACGCAACTGTGGAGGAGATCGAGCGCTTGAAGAGAGAGGTACGCAAGCTTAAGGGCAGACAGGAATGCCCGGACTGCGGCAAGGAAGTGAGCTATACAGCGGCGTTCTGTTCCTACTGCGGCGCCAAGCTGCCTGAGCCTGAGCCGGAAGAAGTGGTTGAAGAGGGCGAGGTCACAGAGGTGACGGAGGAGACCGTAGATTCCGAAGAGACCGCCGAGGCAGAGCCTGCTAAGACAGAAGAAATCTAGGAACTCTAATAAAAGAGGACTTACCGATGAGAGAGCGGTAAGTCCTTTTTACATGGAATATTTTTAGTGGGAGGGCCGGTCATTGCGAGCCTGCCGAATCCGCTCCAGCACCTCATCCGGCACACAGAGCTTTCCATAGCCCGTTCCCAGATCCAGGCCGGGCTTATTCTCCCCATGGAAGTCGGAGCCGCCGCTGATCAGCAGACCATATTTTTCCGCCAGACTGCGTACCTGGCGCTCGTCACAGGACTGATAGGTGCTGTAGAGGGCCTCGATGCCCATAAGTCCTGCCTCTCTCAACTCACCCACCAGAGTCTCCAGCCGGGCGTCACTCATGTGATAGAGGATAGGATGGGCAAGAACGGGTATTCCGCCTGCATCCAGAATCAGGGATACGGCCTGGGCGGGGGTTACTTTTTCCCTGGGCACATAGTAAGGGCAGTGATCTCCGATATAGCGTTCAAAGGCCTCGGTCCTGCTTTTGACATAGCCCTGCTCCAGCATATATTTGGCATAATGCGCCCTGGTAATCACCGAATTCGGAAAGGTGCGCTGCAGCTCCTCATAGGTGATATCCATGCCCGCCTCCCGCAAAAGCGCGCACATCTTTTGATTGCGGGCATCCCGGGAGGCCACAAAGTCCCGGAGATATTTTATAAAACCGGCATTGTGGAAGTCGATATAAAGTCCTACGATATGCACATCCTGTCCTTGATACTCACTGGAAAGCTCAATGCCGGGAATCACCTCCGGAACGGGAGAGGCGTTCTGGGCCTCATCGGCTGCAACAGAGTGTTGGCGCAGCTGTGCGGCATAGTTGATAGCCTCCTCCAACCCGTCCACAGTGTCATGGTCCGTCAAGGCGAAAGCGGACAGTCCCTTTTCCCTGGCATAGTTCACCAGCTGGGTGGGGGTACAGGTTCCGTCGGAACGGGTGGAATGTACATGTAAGTCAACCATGAGTTTGCTCCCTTCTAAAATGGTGAAGACCCGTCCGTGACAGGGCGGGTCTTGCTGCTTTCTATGCCTCATCCTCCTCGCGACCCACCGTGAAGATGGTACGCTTTCTGGCCATCTCATCGCTGGCCAGATATTCGTCGTAGGTGGTGATCTTGTCAATCAGCTGACCGCCGGGCAGAATCTCCATAATCCGGTTGGCTGAGGTCTGTACAAACTGGTGGTCATGGCAGGAGAACAGCACCACACCGGGGAACTTGATCACGCCGTTGTTCAGGGCGGTGATGGATTCCATGTCCAGGTGGTTGGTCGGCTCGTCAAAGATCAGGCAGTTGGAACCGCTGATCATCATTTTTGACAGAAGGCAGCGGACCTTTTCTCCTCCGGAGAGCACTTTAACCTTTTTCACACCGTCCTCCCCCGCAAAGAGCATACGGCCCAGAAAGCCTCTCACATAGGTCACATCCTTCACCGGGGAGTAGCCGGTCAGCCAGTCCACGATGGTCAGATCGTTGTCGAACTCCTCCGTATTGTCTTTGGGGAAATAAGCCTGGGACGTGGTGACGCCCCACTTGTAGCTGCCCTCGTCCGGCTCCAGCTCTCCGGCCAGGATCTGGAAAAGCGTGGTCTTGGCGATCTCGTTGCTGCCCACAAAGGCGATCTTGTCCTCATGTCCCACAATGAAGGAGATATCATCAAGCACCTTCTCGCCGTTGATGGTCTTGGACAGATGCTCCACGCTGAGTACCTCGTTGCCGATCTCCCGGTCGGGGCGGAAGTCGATATAGGGATATTTTCTGCTGGAGGGCTTGATCTCATCCAGCTCGATCTTTTCCAATGCTCTCTTGCGGGAGGTCGCCTGCTTGGATTTGCTGGCGTTGGCAGAGAAACGGGAGATGAATTCCTGCAGCTCCTTGATCTTCTCCTCCTTCTTTTTGTTGGCCTCCTTCATCTGCTTTATCAGCAGCTGGCTGGACTCGTACCAGAAGTCGTAGTTGCCGGCGTACAGCTGGATCTTGCCATAGTCGATATCGGCGGTGTGGGTGCAGACCTTGTTCAGGAAATAGCGGTCATGGGACACCACGATCACGGTATTTTCAAAATTGATCAGGAATTCCTCCAGCCAGGCGATGGCGTCCAGGTCCAGGTGGTTGGTAGGCTCATCCAACAGCAGAATGTCCGGATTGCCGAAAAGCGCCTTGGCCAGCAGCACCTTGATCTTGATATTGCTCTCCAGGTCCTTCATCAGAGAATAGTGGTACTCGGTGTCAATGCCCAGGCCGTTTAAGAGCATGGCGGCGTTTGACTCCGCCTCCCAGCCGTCCATCTCCGCGAACTCCGCCTCCAGCTCGCTGGCGCGGATACCGTCCTCATCGGAGAAGTCCTCCTTGGCGTAGATGGCGTCCTTTTCCTTCATGATCTGGTACAGGCGCTCGTTGCCCATGATGACGGTGTCCATAACCACGTACTCGTCATACTTGAAATGGTCCTGCTCCAGCACGGACAGACGCTGACCGGGGGTGATGACGATGTCCCCGTTAGTGGTCTCCAGAACCCCGGAAAGGATTTTCAAAAAGGTGGATTTACCGGCGCCGTTGGCCCCAATCAGACCATAGCAGTTGCCCTCGGTAAATTTGATATTCACGTCTTCAAACAGGGCTTTCTTGCCCACACGGTAAGTTACATTGTTCGCACTGATCATATTCAAAGGCCTCTCTTAATTTAGTGATCCGCATACTCCCTTCCTGTGTGCGATCCGGGAATATGCCGATTTACAGTTTGTTGCTACACTTCTTCCTATTTTACTGAAATTACCGGAAAATGCAAGTATTAATCCTATTTTTTTACATAGGAAAAATAAAAGGATTTGGAGATATTTACAATTTTGTATATTTTTACCAAAAAATGGAATAATAAAAAAGAAGATTTTGAATACAATGCCGAAAGTGATGAGCTAAAAGAAGAATTAAATTAAAGACCTTGCTATTTTTTTGTCATATTGATAAAATTAATAGTATGAGTTTGGGTGCATTTTGCCCGACAAGTAACTATATCAAAGAAAAGGGAGAAAACAAGCATGAAGAAATGGGTTTATTCGTTTGCAGAAGGCGACATGAGCATGCGTAATCTTCTCGGCGGCAAGGGCGCTAACCTGGCTGAGATGACAAGCATCGGTCTTCCTGTTCCGCAGGGTTTCACAATTACTACGGAAGCTTGTACACAGTATTATGAGGATGGACGTAAGATTAACGACGAGATCATGAAACAGGCTATGGAAGGCGTTGCGGAGATGGAGAAGGTCAATGGCAAAAAGTTCGGCGACCTGAAGAATCCTCTGCTGGTTTCCGTTCGTTCCGGCGCAAGAGCGTCCATGCCCGGCATGATGGATACCATCTTGAACCTCGGCCTGAATGACGAGGTGGTTGCAGCCATGATCGCAGGCAACCCGGATCCTGCTTTTGAGCGTTTTGTATACGATTCCTACAGACGTTTTATACAGATGTTCTCCGATGTGGTTATGGAGGTTGGCAAGAAGTATTTTGAGCAGCTGATCGACAAGATGAAGGAGCAGAAGGGCGTTCAGTACGACGTGGATCTGACCGCCGCTGACTTGAAGACCCTGGCCGAGCAGTTCAAGGCTGAGTACAAGAGCCAGCTGGGCAAGGATTTCCCCTCCGATCCCGTAGAGCAGTTGAAACTGGCTATCGAGGCTGTGTTCCGCTCCTGGGACAACCCTCGTGCCAATGTATATCGTCGTGACAACGACATCCCTTATTCCTGGGGTACCGCAGTAAATGTCATGCCCATGGTATTCGGTAATCTGAATGATCAGTCTGGTACAGGCGTTGCCTTTACCCGTGATCCGGCTACCGGCGAGAAGAAGCTGATGGGCGAATTTTTGAAGAATGCCCAGGGCGAGGACGTGGTTGCAGGCGTTCGCACTCCCATGCCCATCGCGCAGATGGAGCAGGAGTTCCCCAAGGCGTATGAAGAATTCATCAAGGTATGTGAGATTCTGGAGAACCACTACCATGATATGCAGGATATGGAGTTTACCGTTGAGAACCAGAAGCTGTACATGCTGCAGTGCCGTAACGGTAAGAGAACTGCTCAGGCTGCTCTGCAGATTGCCTGCGACCTGGTGGACGAGGGCCATAAGACCGAGGCGGAGGCTGTGGCGATGATCGATCCCCGCAACCTGGATACCCTGCTGCATCCCCAGTTTGACGCGGCGGCCCTGAAGGCAGCCACTCCTATGGGCAAGGGCTTGGGCGCGTCTCCCGGCGCTGCCTGCGGCAAGATTGTGTTTACGGCGGAGGACGCCGAGGCATGGAGCGCAAGAGGCGAGAAGGTAGTTCTGGTGCGTCTGGAGACCTCTCCCGAGGATATCACCGGCATGAAGGTTGCCCAGGGAATCCTGACTGTTCGCGGCGGTATGACCTCTCACGCGGCAGTGGTTGCCCGCGGTATGGGTACCTGCTGTGTATCCGGCTGCGGCGATATAACTATGGATGAGGAAAACAAGAAATTTACCCTTGCCGGCAAGGAGTTCCACGAGGGAGATTATATCTCTATCGATGGCACCACCGGTAATATCTACGACGGAGAGATCAAGACCGTAGACGCAAAAATTGCAGGCACGTTCAGCCGTGTTATGGCTTGGGCGGACAAGTACAGGACGCTGAAGGTCCGCACCAATGCGGATACCCCCGCAGATGCCAGAAAAGCTCGTGAACTGGGCGCTGAGGGTATCGGGCTGTGCCGTACCGAGCATATGTTCTTTGAGGAGGACAGAATCGCCGCATTCCGTGAGATGATCTGCTCCGATACCCCAGAGGAGAGAGAGGCGGCTCTGGAGAAGATCCTGCCTTATCAGCAGAGTGACTTTGAGGCGCTGTATGAGGCGCTGGAGGGCAATCCGGTTACCATCCGTTTCCTTGATCCGCCGCTGCATGAGTTCGTTCCCACCGAGGAGGCCGACATCAAGAAACTGGCCTGGGCACAGAGCCGGACTGTTGCGGACATCAAGGCGTTTATCGCCTCCCTGCATGAGTTTAACCCCATGATGGGACACAGAGGCGCTCGTCTTGCGGTTACCTATCCTGAAATTGCCAGGATGCAGACCAAGGCTGTTATCCGCGCTGCAATCAATGTAAAGAAGGCACATCCCGACTGGAATGTGAAACCTGAAATTATGATTCCTCTGATCTGTGAGGTGAAGGAGCTTAAGTTTGTCAAGAAGGTTGTTGTGGAGACCGCTGATGCGGAAATCAAGGCTGCAGGTGTTACGCTTACGTATGAAGTGGGCACTATGATCGAGATTCCCAGAGCAGCTCTGACGGCTGATGAGATCGCGAAGGAAGCTGATTTCTTCTGCTTTGGTACCAACGACCTGACCCAGATGACCTTCGGTTTCTCCCGTGACGATGCAGGCAAGTTCCTGAACGCCTACTATGACACCAAGATTCTGGAGAACGATCCCTTTGCCAAGCTGGATCAGATCGGCGTAGGCAAGCTGATGGAGCTGTCCATCAAGCTGGGCAAGCCTGTGAATCCCAAGTTGCATATCGGTATCTGCGGCGAGCACGGCGGAGATCCTTCTTCCGTAGAGTTCTGCCACAAGATCGGTTTGGATTATGTGTCCTGCTCACCGTTTAGGGTGCCTATTGCGAGACTGGCGGCGGCTCAGGCGGCTATAAGTAATTTATGACAAGGGAATACTTGTGTTCAGACAGAACTCATTTTTCCCTGAAAGAAATGAAAAATAAGTGATTGTTAGGGCCTTGCTGGGTTTTCCCCAGCGAGGCCCTTTTTAAATCTTGCATTTCTCTCCGCCCTCATAACCTTCCCCACGTCTCTTAAATGGCCCTGAAAACAAGGGATTCTGGTTTCTTTTAGAATTTAGGGCGAAATATGTACAAAAAAAGAAACTGCCTGTTTCCAATTACAGTTTCTTTTAGGTTTCATCTTCTCGATATTCTACGATATCCTCCACTCGGCAGTGCAATATCTTACAAAGCTGATCAATGGTGTTAAGAGTTACATTCCGTCCCTGCTTGATGCTATCGTAGGTCCCATGACTGAACTTATGTACCTCAAGTAGCTGATACACACTTATATCTTTTTCTTTCATTGTCCGCCACAGTGGATCAAAACTCATCATAACCGTATCACTCCCTGTGAGAATTATATATGAAATTTGCCACTCTTAATATTTCCGATATTTCGGAAATATTATGTAGACAGCAAGTGAAAGTAGTAGTAAAATAATGAATAAGCATAAGAAAGGAAATATACCATGCTGTCAAAAAATGAAGTTATAGATTTACTGACAGAGTATGCCACCAACAAAAGCTTTGCAGAATTGTAGAGGGTGATGGGGAAATCAGAGCAGCAAGGATTTATGCGGAGAAAAAATGTACCAGATTAGAAAATGCATTGACAGACGAGCAGAAGAAACTGCTCAATTCATTTATCACGGCAGATTTAGAAACAGCCGCTCGTATGGAGTTCCTGATATATCAACAGGGATTAAAAGACATGTTCAACCTAATTATATCATTGCAGAATAAGCAGGGGGAGCAAGCATGAGTACCTTAGTGACAGATTTTTTTTCAATACTTGTAATCCTAATAGGCTTAATACTGCCTTTGTTTGGGGGGGCTATGGGTAGCATTTTGCAAATATGTTCGGCATTATCATAAGGAATGCAATAACCGTAGCTGTTGGTATCGTTGCAAGAAGTGCCCGCATCTGCATTCGGAGCAGTTGGAGATGCGGATTGCACTGCTGGAGAAGAAATATCCATCAGATCATGCTTATATAAAGATGTTAAAGGGGCAACTACAGATGTATCTTGACAATCCCACTTTTGATAGGGAGACAGAAAGCCAAATGATACACAGGCTTGTGAGAGAAACAAAAGAAAGGAACGGTTAAATGGCCGTTCCTTTTCGCTGGGATGATTTATTGCAGATATATTTGATTGTACACATTGTTGACTGCCTCGGCATAAAGCGAGAATGAGGGTTTCCCATTGCCTTCATTGATATTTTTCAGCAGCAGATACTCCTCTTTGATGTAAGGCCATCTATTGTTTTTAATAATTTCCTGCACCTTTTCGTTTATATCAGAGTTGAAGGTCCGAAAAACAAACTGATAGGATTGCTGTGGTTTGTTGTTTCGTAGGTAATAATAGCCCTCATAGCCGTCATTACTTCCGTAATAAATAATTGCAAAATCACAACTGTGCTCTATTTTCTTTTTGCCTTTGTCAACCACCTTAATAGTTATGGAAGAGGTTGAATTTTTGGGAAATGAGTATTCTGTTCCCCTTAAAGCTATTTTCAGGGCATCTATAAACTCCTGCTTTATAACCTTGGCAATATAGCAATACCCATCGCCAGGAGGAGAGAGGATTAGATTATAATCGAAATCATATCCACGATTTCCACTCTTGATTCTTGTTATAAGGTGTCTTTGCCCGCTTCCAATCAGGCGGAACTGGAATGTCAGTCCGTATTTTTTCCGCATTATAGCTTGAACACGGTTAATAATCAGCTCCAGTTCTTTCCTGACAGGGGCATACTCTGACTTTTTAACATACTCATACATAACTTATATCTCCTTTTCGCCCATGCCACCTATACAACCTTAAGAATTGTATCATTATAGGATATCATATATTTGTCGGTTGTCAATAGATGAATTCCTTTTAAAAATAATGTTATATATTTTTGTTATTTTTTGGCCTTGCAGGTTTCTCCCTTTTTTGATATAATTTTATATATCGAGGGAGCTGTACAGTCCTCATTCAGACAGATTTACAGAAGGAGTAAATACTATGGCGGCAGAGGCGAAAAAAACTTTCAAGAGAATAACGGAACAGCGCTTTTTAGACCATATTGCCGATGGCTATCAAGCTGGGCAGCGGTATTGTTTCGTCCTTGGCGCAGGGGCGGCAAAAGCCTCTGGCATTCGAACCGGTGAGGAAATGATGCGTGAATGGCGCACTTATCTACAGAAAAAAGGGACAGATTATATTCGCGATTGCGCGCAGGAACTGGGGCTGAAGGATGAGGACTATCTTCCCCTTTTTGAAAATGGCTACACTTTGAAAAATGATGACTATTTTACTCTTTTTGATTTGCGTTTTGCCGGAACGCCTAATGTAGCATATGCATATTTAGAAAAAGAGATGGAAGGAAAGTACCCAAGTTATGGCTACTTTCCTCTGGCAATGCTCCTGTCCAACACTGAAAATCGGCTGGTCATTACAACAAACTTTGACACTTTGCTGGAGGATGCTCTTTATACTTATACTTTTAAACATCCGCTGGTGGTGGGGCATGAAAGCCTTGCCTCCTATATTGGGAGTGACTCCAGACATCCGATGATCGCCAAGATTCACAGGGATCTTCTGTTTCGTCCCTTTAACCGCAAAGAGGATATGGACAAACTGAAGGATGAATGGGAACAGCCGCTGCGCAATGCACTGTCGAGATATATCCCCATTGTGATCGGCTATGCCGGTGGGGATCACACCTTTATGTCATTGTTGGAGAAGATTGATTTGAAGGGTATCTACTGGTGCCATTTGGGAGATACTCTGCCTGAAAGCATAGAGAATATCGTTGCCAGGCACAATGGATATTTAGTGAAGATCCTTGGTTTCGATGAGATTATGTTCCAGTTAGGTGATCGTTTTGCAAAGGAAGCCAAATTTTGCGACCCTTGCGATTACATACAAAAACAGGCTCAGAAACGGTGTGATTTATACCGGGAAAGCTTTGAAACAATAAAGGAAAAGTATGAAATGGGAAAAACCCTCTCAGGAGTCCCCTCCGATGATGGTGAGGATCATGGCCCCAAGCGAATGCCCAGCGGCGTCGGGAACGATGAGGCCATAGCTGGACTCATTGATGCCATTGAACGGTACGACAACCGGCAGGCTGGTGGGGAGGCGGCAGACAGCGACCTTAGCAAACTTGGGAGCGAAGCATGGAAGAAAATGCGTTCGGGAGAAAATGAGAAAGCTTTATCGCTCTATACACGGCTCATTGATCTGGAGCCGGATAACGCGTCACATTATGATAGACGAAGCATTATCCTACATAGAATGAAACGGTATCCCGAGGCAGTTAAAGATGATACACAAGCAATTGAGCTGGATCCCGACAATGCGAAATATTACCATAGCCGCGGCGTTACGCTGTGTGAAATGGGAGAATACGAGCGGTCATTGACAGATAAGACAAAAGCAATTGAATTGGATCCTGACAATGCGAAATATTACCATAGCCGCGGCGTTACGCTGCATGAAATGGGAGAATACGAGCGGGCGATGGTGGACAGGACAAAAGCAATTGAACTCGCCCCGTTGAGTGCTAACTACTATGAGCAGCGCAGCATTACGCTGCACGCAATGGGAGAATACGAGCGTGCATTGACAGATCAGACACAAGCAATTGAATTGGATCCTGGCAATGCAGAGTATTACTATGGCCGCAGCGTTACGCTGCACGCAATGGGAGAATACGAGCGGGCATTGGCAGATCAGACACAAGCAATTGAATTGGATCCTGGCAATGCGAGATATTACGATAGCCGCAGTGTTACGCTGCATGAAATGGGAGAATACCACAAAGCTCTGTTAGATGATACGAAAGCGATTGAGTTAGATCCTTTCAATGCAAAGTACTATAAAAGTCGTGCGATAACCCTTCGAAAATTGGGCAAGAAAAAGGAAGCCCAGCAGGACGAGATCAAGGCAAAAGAGTTATCTGTATAAGTTAAACGGCACAGGGCAAAACGGATGCCGCCCTAGGGCGTGCCCATTTCCTGTTTTTATGATGGTGACTGGAACCGTCTGTGTACAAGCGGTTCCAGAATATTGTGCATTTCGGTAAACGGGGAGCGCATTTTTGTGTAGGCGGGAATTCTGCGTAGATATGGGATCATTTTACTTAGTGTATGCAAATTCTAAAATGACTTTATATCCTCTCTGTTCTTCACTTTCAATTCGCATAATTCCGTTATGGGCATCTACAATCTGACGGACAAGAATTAGTCCGAGGCCATGCCTCAAATCCAGTCTGTCATCTGTACTTTCCATGTAATGCGGCTTTTCATTTAGTTCTTTCAATTTATCGGCTGACAGGCCGATACCATTATCTGATACAGAGAGGGAAAGGTTTTCGTCCGTGCAATCAAGAGCCAGTGCGATATCACAGCCGTCCGGGTTGTGGCTGATACTGTTCTGCACAAGATTGCCCACTG